>JAJZZC010000076.1 GCA_021797775.1 Bacillota bacterium | reverse complement strand
GGCGGCGCGGCGCGCCGGCATGGCCTGCGTGGCGGTACCGAATCCGACTACCGGGCCGCTGGCATTCCCGGCCGGCGTGGTGCGCCTGGAGACCCTCGCCGGGGTCGACCTGGAGACCCTGTTCGGACTGTTCGGCGGCTGAGATCGGCGACGGTGACGGCGGCTCCAACAGCCCCTCACTCATCGACAGCCGCCGCGTCCGCCGCCGCGGTAAGCTGCCATTCCTGAGGCTGGCACCCCTCGTCGACGGGCTCTGTGATGCGGTACCGGTCCAGGGCTTCGACCAGCTGGATGCGGGGGACCCGCGTGAACTCCACTTTCCCCCTGTCGACCGGACGGAAGGAGAGGAGGTCTCCGGGTTTGACGGCGAGCGCGGCTCGGCTGTCGCGTGGAACCGTGACCTGACCGCGCGCCGGAACCTTGCCGACCGCCACCATTCTGCCTCCCCAATCCCTCATCGTTACCCACATCTTGACCCCCGAGTGCGGTGGGGGCGTCAATCCCCTAGCTGTTGCGCTTCGCAGCCCCTATTACTACCCTCCGCACTGCCTGATCCTAGGATGCGCCGCTGCCGTCTTGGCGTCGTTGACATCCGTTCACCGTGCCAAACCGCCTCTTGCCGTGGTCGTGTCCAGTTGTTCACAGCCCTTTCCGTCACCAGTAGCTTCCAGTGCGGAGGATAGTACTATATACTCCAGATGTCGTGGATCCAGGACTTGTGGGTAACGGCTAGCCCCAATCCCCACCGACTGCTGGCCGTGTAGCCGCTCACGATCCGCGCGAGTGAACGAATGCTGCTCGCGCACCCTAACGGCGATTTTCGGGACGGCGCCCCGCAATGCCTGTCCCCCTTGGGCGGCGGGGCGTCAAGGGCGCGTGGCCGGCCGCGAGCCCTTGACGCCTTGTCGCCCAAGGATAGGCTCGGTTGGCCGGGGCGCCGTCCCTCGCCCCCACCTTGAGCGGTTTCCACGCATTACCGGTGGGCCGCTACAGGCGTATTGACGGACCCCATTCTTATGCGTTCTAACTAGCTGTCGATCATGTCGGATCCCATGCGAGTTCACTTGCGCATGCCACCGCCCGTTCGCCATGCACGCACATGGAAGCTGTCCAGCCCGGCAAGCCCGCGTCTCGCCACGCGGGTGGCCTGCGGCATGCCGCGGAGGGCACGCCCCGGTATGACGCCCAGATGACGCGGCCCTGCCATGTGTAGGCCACGTCCGGCGCCACGGCAGGACGGCATCCGACAGGGCGCGAATGGCGCCTCCGGGGACAGGGCGGCGACCTCCGCGCCCTGTTGCGCCTAGATGGCCTGAGGGGGGTTCCGCCGCTTGCCGCCCATGATCCTCGCGGCCCTGGCCGGGCTGGTCCAGGGCATCGTCGAATGGCTGCCGGTCAGCAGCAAGACCATGATCACCCTGATCTTCGCCGCTGGCGGCTTCAGTTTCGGCACCGCTTACGTGATGGGCCTGCTGGCCAACTTCGGCTCGTTCTTCGCGGCGCTCTGGTTCTTCCGCCGCGACATCGCGGCGGCCATCGCCGGCCTGCGCCATCCCTTTGCGGACGCCGAGGACGCGCGCACGCTGCGCTACCTCTTCCTGGCCACCCTGGCGACGGGGGTCATCGGCGTGCCGATCTACGCCGTGGTGAAGACTGCCTTCACGGCGGCGACCGGGGCCGTGGCGATGGTGGCCATCGGCGTGCTCCTGCTGCTCACCAGCGCCCTCAACCTCTGGCGCGAGCGCCTGGCGCGCCAGAGGGACCAGCAGCCCGCTCAACTGCCCGGAACCGGCGTGTCCCTGCTCATCGGCGCCTGCCAGGGGCTCGCCGCCCTTCCCGGGATCAGCCGCAGCGCCGTGACCGTAACCCCGCTGCTACTGCTCGGTTCCAGCGTGGCTCAGGCCCTGCGGCTCTCGTTCCTGCTCGACGTCATCGGGCTGCTGGGCGCGGGCATCGTGCCGCTGGTGGTCGGCCACACCGGCCTGCAGGCGGTGGCAAACGTGGGCGGGGGGCCCGTCGTGCTCATGCTGGCCGTCTCGGCGGTGGCGAGCTTCGTGACCATCTCCGCGTTCCTGCGGCTGGCCAGCCGCCTGCGCAGTTCGGTCCTGACGCTGGCCATCGGGCTCATCACCATCGGGGCGGCCCTGCTCGTGCCGCGCTAGGTGGCCACGGCGAAAGTCCTCTTTCCCGAGGCACGGCTTCCTTGCGTCCCGGCCCAGCCCGGCAGCCGACTTTTGGCAGTACCCTCCTGGGGCCCACGCGCCAGCGGCGGCGCCGATCCGGCGGGTGTACGGGATCGCCGACGGCGGAGTCGCCCCGCTGTGCAACCCACGGCGACGGCGGCCGGGCCGGGTGTCCCGCGGGCGACCGGAGGGCACGGGCGGACGACCGCGCCGGGTGTGGTCCGCCGATGGGGGAGGCACGGGCCGCCGCCTGCCCCATCAGCGCCGGGACGCGGGTAGCGGGGGCCGGTCGCGGCCCCTGCGTCCGGCCGACCGTCCACCCACCCCTTGGGCAGGGACCGCCCGTACGCCTCATCAGGACCCACAACGCGGCGTCCCGCGGGTTCGCTGGCACGGCGTGGCCCTCGAACCCACCGGCCTCGGAGCCACTCGGGGGTCGCGGCTGCCGCGGGCCCGAGGGACTGCACTCCGGCCGAGAGAGCCCTCGCCAAGCACGACGGCTGCGAGGAGGGCTCCGCCGTCACCTCCGGCCTCAGCCAATGCACGCCGCGCGCCTTCGTCCATGCCTGCACAAAGGCCAGGCGCCCCTCGGCGTGGACCAGGGCGGCGCGACCGTCCGCCGCATCAAGCGCGAACAGGGGCCGCGGGGCGGCGACGTCGCCGCGTGCGGCCACCACGTCCAGGGCCTCCCACAGGCCCCGCACAGCGTCCTCGACCTGCTGCGCCTCGGGCGTCAGCAGAGTCGGCGGCGCTCCCGCGGCACGGCGCGCCAGCCAGAAGCCGCCGGCCACGGTGACGACGCCGGCGAGCGCCCGGGCCAGCCCTCGTCGGATCCCCGTTCTCGTCCGCATCAAGGCGGCTAATATGCCCCCACCCGGCAGCCCCCGCCCCCACGGGCGCCTGTGCGGCGTCATGAAGCCCGCAGGCGGCACCAGGGGAGCCCCAGGCTCCGCGAGGCTCGTGGCCGCCAAGCCACCCGGCATCAACGGGCCGGGCGCAAAGGTGGGGGCGTCTCTGCGCGGGGGCCGCGGCGTGGACCACCGGCGGGCCCACCACGCCGCGGGTCGCGCAGCACCCGGCGCTCGGCTCAGGCTCCGTAGCCCGCTCCCGGCCCCGGCGGTCCGGGCATGTCTGTTCGCGCGCGGGAGCCCAAGTATGTTGGCGCGCAAGGGCAACATGCTGGGAGGCGGTAGCCGGCTGCAGTAGCCCGGCGTCCGGGACGCCCCCGGAGGGCGGGCGCAGCCGTTGCGCCGAGTGCGGGCTCGTGTAGGATAGGTGCCACAGGCAAGGTAGCGACCCTTTGGTATGCAGGCGCCGCGGCACGCCTAGAACTTACGGGCCGGCGGAGGCCTAGTCACGCGATCCCTATCCACAAAGCCCAGGCACGGTTGACGGCGACCATGGAGTCATGGTCCAGTCGTTCACGGTGCGCCCGGACCCGGCCGCCGCGCCGCAGGGCAGAGCGACGCCGGCAGGAGCGGCATCCCGCCCGCCTCCAGCGCCCCCAGCACCTGCTCCAGGCGGTCGGCGGGCAGAAGCGGTGCAGCCCGCGCCTGAAGCCCGCCGGCCTGCACCCCCAGCAGGCGCACGGGCAGGGCCGGGCGCGGCCCCGGTCCCTCCCGGGCACGCCACAGCGCGAGCACCGCGTCGCGGATCTCTAAGCGCGAGCCGACCGGCTGCGCGAACGTCCGCTGGCGGCTATGGTCGCGGAAGTCCGGGGTGCGCCAGCGCACGCCGATCTGCCGCGGCGCGAGGCCGTCCGCCGCCAGCCGCCGGCCCAGTTCCCAGGCCAGCCGCGCCAGTTGCGCGCGCGCCTCGGCCTCGTCGCCCAGGTCGTCGGCAAAGGTCTCCTCCACGCTGAGCGAACGGGGGGCGCCCCGGGGGGCGACACGGCTCCGGTCGACGCCGCGCAGCAGGTCCCACACCTCCCCTCCGCGGGGGCCGAGGCGCCGCGCGAGCCACGGGCGGGGCAGGCGCGCGAGGTCGGCACAGGTGGCGATGCCCATGTGGCGCAACCACGTCCCCGTCTGCCGGCCGATCCCCGGCAGCACGTCCACCGGCTGGGGCGCCAGCAGCGCGGGGGCATCCGCCGCTGGCAGGAGCGCGATCCCCCCCGGCTTGGCCCGCAGCTCACAGGCCAGCTTGGCGAGCGCGCGCCCGACCGAGCCGCCCACGCTGCACGACACGCCCACCGCCTGCCACACGCGCCCCCGCAGCGCCTCGGCGAAGGCCGCGGTATCCGGGAACGCCCGCTCCTGCCCCGAGAGATCCAGGTAGACCTCGTCGAGGCCCACGGGCTCGCACACGGCCACCCCCTCGGTGGCGGCGGCCACAAAGCGGGCGGACATCTCACGGTAGTAGGGCATGTCGACGGGGAGGAAGACGGCGGACGGGCAGCGGCGGCGCGCCTCGGCCGCGCTCATCGCGGAGCGGACCCCGAAGGCGCGCGCCTCGTAGCTCGCCGTGGCCACCACCCCACGGGCCTCGGGGCTCCCGCCCACCACCACGGGGCGTCCGCGCAGCTCCGGCCGCCGCAGGAGCTCAAAGCCGAGGAAGGCCGCGTCCAGGTCGCAGAGGACCACCGGCAGGAAGATCGCGGCCACCTCCCCCTCCCCCCCTCAGCGCAGGGGGCCTTGTGTCACGCGCCGCGGCTCGGCAACGGGCGACCTTCGTCGGCAGCGCCCGCCGCCCGGATACGGACTACGGCATCCGCGGGCCGAAGCCCTGGCGCGCGGCCGCGCGGGTGGTCGCTGCCGGTCTACCGGGAAAACCGCCGACCCCGTCAGCTGGCGGAGAGGGCCCCCGGGAGTACGCGCCACCCCTCCCTTCGCTGCCTTGCCCCAGCGGCGCGCATCCACCCAACGCACAGGCGCACGCGCACCGCCCGTTTCACCGAAACAGCCCCCAGCAGGACCCCGTGCTCGCGGATGCTGTGGATCAGGGCGGTGCGCAGAGGCTGCGGGATCTCGGTTGGCCACATATCGGTGCAGCGAAGCACCGCTGGGCCACCGACATCGCTCCCCATCTGGATGTCGAGCGCAACAGGTCCAAGAGCTTTGGAGTGTTTCGCGACGGTGTGCGGCGGCTCGTCACCGGCGGGTGACTGCTGTGCGTCCAGCGAAGGTCCCTGGGAAGCATCCGGTGAGAGACCGGCAGCGGAAAGTCGGAGCCGCGTCCGCGTAGCCGCCCTCCCGGCGAAGGTCGGCGACGATCCCGCCGGAGCGGAGGGTGGAGGCAGCCACCGGCCTCACACGGCCCCTGCGCGCAGCCGAGCGCACGCGGACTGGCGCCGCCGGTTGTGAGGCTCGCGGCTCGCGTACACGCAGGGACGATGGCGCGCGCGGTCACGTGCCGGGGCGGCGAGGTCCAGCGCCTGCGAGGACGTCGCCCTGGACACGCATGCGAGCCGGGCGTTCCAGCCGGCCGGGGCGGGGTCGCGCAGCGCCATGGGCTGCGGGCAGGAGAATCCCGGCGGCGGCGACGCCGCGATGTCCCCGCAGCCGCTCGGTGGGTATACTGGCGCCAGGTGGTGACCGGGATGTCAACGCTGCGGGCCGAACTGCGTCGTCTCGTGGACTCCCTGCCCGAAGAACGGGTGGAGACCGCACGGTTGTTCCTGCGGTCCCTGCTTGTCGAGGCGGGTTTCGACCCGGACCCGCTGTCCGCGGACGAGCGGGCCGAAGCGGAACACGCGTGGACCGTGCATGTCCGTGGCGGCGACGCCGGCGAACCGCTGCAACGGGTACGTGACGATCTCTTGGCGCGCTCCCGTGGCTGACTGGCAGATTCGACTCCTGCGGCCCGCCCGCCATTACCTTGACCGCCTCGGCGCCGACGACCAAGGACGCATGTTGGCGGCCCTCGAGGCACTGCAAGTCGACCCCCTACGCGCCAAGCCGCTAGTGGGGCGGCCCGAGCGCAGCCTCCGCGTGGGCGACTACCGCATCCTGGTCCGGTTGGAGCATGAGGAACACTGTGCCTACGTGGTTGGCATCGGACCACGTGGCGACGTGTACAAGACCCGTTGAAAGCCCCCCAACCCACACCCCACCCCTGCTGCAGGACGTGGCTGTAGAGGCTGTAGAGGCTGTAGGGTTCATAGCAGCCAACCAATTTGATGAGCACAGATGACACTGGCTGGCAGTTGTGCTGGACTTGGGGCATGGACAGGCTTTACCGGATGGAAGAGGCGGCGGGTCTGCTGGGGATCCATCCGCAGACCCTGCGGGCATGGGACGTGCAGGGCAAGATCCGGGTGGTGCGGACGCCCGGAGGAAAGCGGGGCAATTCTTCAGCTCCGAGCCGACGTAGCAAAGGCACGACAAACGTCGTGCGCAGGCTGCACGGGGCGGCGCGCCTGGAGGAGTCGCGACACTCCGCCACCGCCGGACCCAAGGGGCCGGGCGTGCGGGCGGCCCGCCGCGCCGGGTCCGAACGGCCGTTGGCGCACAACTGGGCCACACCGGTAGGGCGGGTGGGCCCACGCCCCGCCCCTAGCGGTACCACTGCGCCTGCAGCGCCCACATGCGCGCGTATTCCCCGCCTGCGGCGAGCAGCTCGTCGTGGGTGCCCTGCTCGACCAGGCGGCCGGCGCGCAAGACGAAGACGCGGTCGCAGAGGCGCGCCGAGCCCAGGCGGTGGCTGACCAGCACGGCCGTCCGGCCGGCGGCCATGGCCGCGAAGCGCCGGAAGACATCCGCCTCGGCCTGGGGGTCCAGGGCCGCCGTCGGCTCGTCCAGCACGATGAGCGGGGCCTCCCGCATGAAGCCGCGCGAGACGGCGACCCGCTGCCACTGGCCGCCGGACAGCTCCGTACCGCCGCTAAACTCCCGGGTCAGCAGCGTGCCGTAGCCCTCGGGCAGCGCCTCGGCCACCGTGTCCGCGCCCCCGCGCGCGGCCGCCGTCAGCACGGCCTCCCCGTCGTCCGCCCGCTCGGCCCGCCCGTAACCCACGTTCTCCCCCAGGGTGAAGGCGTAGTGCACGTGGTCCTGGAAGACCGGCGCCTGGCGGTCGCGGACCGCGCGCAGGTCCAGGGTCCAGAGGTCTCGCCCGCCGTAGAGCACACGCCCCTCCGTCGGCCGGAAGAGGCCGGTCAGCACCTTGACCAGGGTGCTCTTTCCCGCCCCGTTCTCGCCGACCAGGGCGACGCGTTCCCCGGGCCGCAACTGGAGGTCGAGGTGATCAAGGACCGGCCGGGGCCGGCCGGGGTAGGTGAAGGTCACGGCCTCCAGGCGGATGCCGTGGCGCAGGGATTGCGGGAACGGCGCCGTGCCGTGGGCCGCACCTACGGCCGCCGCGCCGGCTGCACCCGTCCCGCCCTCAGGACCGTCGGTCTGCGGCAGACCGAGGAACTCCCGGACGTAACCCACGTCGGTGGCGCCGGTCTGCAGGTCGCGGACGCTGAAGGCGATGTGGTGCATCGCCCCCTGGACCATGCCGACGCCGCCGAACAGGGCGACGAAGGCGCCGGTGGTGATGCGGTGGCGCGCCAGGGCCACGGCCAGCAGGAAGGCGACGCCGATGGTGACGGCCAGGGACAGGCCCGAGGTCGGCAGGCCCTGCAGCACCCCACGGCGCTTCTGCCGCAGCATCCCCGCGCGCAGGGCGCGGCGCAGGCGGTGCCAGCGGGCGGTGAGCGGCTCTTGCAGGTCGAAGACGCGGATCTCCTTCTGCTCGCCGCGACCGGTGAGCAGGTGGTCGACGTAGCGCACGCGCCGCTGCTCCTCAGTCTGGCCATACGTGAAGGCCATCCACTGGCGGCTGACCTCGGCCGCCCACAGCGCCTGCGGGATCAGGACCGCCACCAGCGCCGCGGGCAGCCAGGGCGACACGGGGCCGAAGAGCAGGGCCACGCTCACCACCGACACCAGGCCCTGAACCAGGTCGAGGCCATCGGTGAACAAGCGGTGGGCCTTGTGGCCGGGGCCGTCGCTGCGCTGCAGGCGGTCGTAGCTCTCGCTGGCCTCAAAGAACAGCAGGGGCAGGCGGGCGGCTTTGGACAGCCGGGCGGCTCCCAAGGCGTACTCCAGGCGTTGCTGCAGACGCTGGTCCAGCGGGTGGCGCAGGCGCCAAACCGGGCCCTGCGCCAGGATCAGCGCCAGCGCGAGGGCTCCCAGCCACGGGAGGACAGGCGTGAAGCCCGTGGCGCCGCGTCCGGCGCCCGCGATGGCCAGGTCGATCACCCGCTGGGTGATGCGCACCGCGGCGGCCGGGGCCAAGGCGGCGAACGCTTGCAGCCCGGCCAGGCCGAGGGCCGGCCCCGCGGCCGTCCGCAGGGCCTGGCCGGCCGCCCAACGCCACTGGCGCCCGATGTCGCGGAGGGGGGAACGACGGTTCCAGAAGTCGGCGGTGAACAGGGGCGGCCACCTCTGCCGGGGGATCGACGCAGCGCCCCCACGTGGTGCGGTTAGCCATTCTCCCTGGTACAGGTTGATCCTGCGCGTATCCCCACGAGTGGCCCTAGCGGGCAGCTGTCCCTCCGGACGTGGGGCCCTGAGGCCCGAGCGGACGCCAGGCGACCGGCCCGCCCGAGGTCGCCCCTGCCTATGCCCCCCGAGGTGGCGGAGGCACACGCCCCGCCGACCACGGGCGGCACGCCGCCGCGAGGCGCCGAACCGAGGCCAAGACCGCAGCCATCATTCCGGCTCCCGCAGCCGCAGCACGCAGGGGGCATCGCGGTTGCAGGCGATGGCGTCGCCGCGCCGTTCCAGGCGCGCGACCTGCAACGACGTGCGCCGGTGCGCGTACGGGATCACCCTGGGGATGGCCTCCGGGATCGGCTCTCGCTCTTGCGGCAGCCGCCTGCGCTGTGCAGGCGCGCCCCGTGCATCGACCCGCTGATTCGTGCGACCGGCATGCTGGCGCGCCAGGAGCGCGCCGTGGCGGGCCAGCCGGTCGAGTAGGGCCGTCAAGGCGGCAGGGCACGGACCGGGGACCGGGGCTGGATGGCGCGTTACCGACCCCCTGCGGGGCCATTGGGAGCCGGGCGGCCACCGTCGGAAGGCTGGTGCACTGGCCGCGGCAGCGAAAGCCAGGCTTCACCGCAGTGTGGCTGCGGCGATCAAGGACGGCCGTCTCCACGGGGGGGATGCTTCCCGGGTCCCCTCCGTGCATCGGCAGTGCTTCAGCCGGATGGTAGGTTGGTTCCTAAACACGCTCTCAGACATCCGGTGCCTCCGCCGCTGCGCCGCCCGGTGTTGCTCCGTTATCCCTGAGGGCGTTTTCGTGCCGCGCCCCCGACGCCGACGGAGGCTCCATCCACTCGCAGGGCATCTTCGCGAAGTCGGTACGGTCGAACGTGCACACCGGTTCCCCACTCTTCTGCGACTGCAGAGCCAGGTGCGCGTCCGCGAAGTCCACACCCGTCGCTGCCGCGAGGTTGAGGGCCGCCACTGCCACGTCAGGGTCCTCGGCCGAGACGCCCTCCGCCGTGACGAGCGGGACCAACACTTCGGCGATGCGCACCATGGGATGCCTGTAGAACGACTTCAGCACCCACACGACCTCTGCCAAGACCAAGGTGGTCAGTCGCGCCTCGACCTCGCCGTCGTGCACCTCCTGCATGAACGAACGGGCACGTTTGGCCAGCTCAGGGGGCTCGCCGGTCAGAAATCGCAGCAGCACATTGGCGTCGATCCAGACACGCCTCAACGGCGACCACTCTCCTCGGCGTCCTCAGCCCCCAGCGCGTGACCAGCCTCGTCGCGGACCGCAGCCTTCCCGGGGAATCCGCGCTCCCCGGCAAGGCTCGCAAAGAGCGTGGTGATGTCCCGCCTCTTGACCGCGCGGACTCGGAACTCGCCGCCGGCGAGCTGTTCGAACAGAATGCTGTCTCCCTCCTCGACGCCGAGCCTCCTCCGGATTGGAGCAGGGATGGTCACCTGCCCTTTGGACGTGATCCTTGCCATTGCCACGTTCCCTTACCTCCGTGCACTTTCCTTACTTCGCATCGTACCGCAGGGCCGGGGCCTGAGCAAGCTGCCGATCCCTCGTCCGCGCCATGCCGGACGCACTTCGATCAGCGTGACATGCGCGTTCAACACGCCGTCGCTCAGGGCGGTGACGAAGCCGACCACCTCCCCCGTCGTTCCGTCCTGGGCCAGCACAGCCACGGCGCTGCCCGCAAGGACGCGGCGCACAGCTTCAGCCGAGGGCGGCACGCGCCAGTCCGCGCAGAAACCGGCAAGGGCGGCGGCGGGAAGCTCGGGCCACGCGTCCCGGTAGACCACGTCCATCCGGCACCACCTCCGGTGTGAGCAGCGGCACGCCGGCCTGGGTGACCCGTTCAGCGTCCTGCTGGACCAAAGCGTTCCGGGCGCGTAGCGGCCTGGCTCAGGAAGGCGCGCCCCTCCTGGCGGGTGATCCCGCGCGCGGCGCAACACGTCGCAACGTTACGCGGACGGGCTCCGGCTCACCCACCGCCCCTCACCGTGCGCTCAGCCGCGCGCAGCAAGGCCATCCGGGTCTCCCACAGCCGCGGCGAAAGGTCGACGTGGTACTCCGCCGGATTGAGGAGGCGCGTCACGTCTTGGCCGAATGCCTCCTGGCCCCGGCGCGCCCGCTCGGCGATGCGCGCCACCGGCGGGAGGTCGGCAACGGGTTCACCGCCCCGCATGACGGGCTGCAGCAGGTCCTGGGCGTCCGCGTCACGCACCACCCGCCGCTTCCAGGTGTAGAGCGGGTGGAACGCCTCAAACGGCTGCGTGGGCGCCGCCTCGTCGGCGTGCAGCAGCAGGTCCAGCGTGGCGCGCCCCGTCTGGCGGTCGGTGAAGCGCAGCACCCGCTTGCACCCCGGGGTCGTCACCTTGGCCGGGTTCTCCGAGCGCTTGAGGCGCGGCACCCACCGCCCGCCTTCCTCGACGGCCACCAGCTTGTATACGCAGCCGAGGGCCGGGTGGTCGTAAGCGGTGATCAGCCGCGTGCCCACCCCGTAGGCGTCGATGCGCGCCCCCTGGCGGTCCAGCTCCGCGATGACCGTCTCGTCGAGTTCGTTCGACGCGACGACGGTCGCGTCGGGGAAGCCCGCGGCGTCCAGCATCGCGCGCGCGGCCCGCGACAGCTCCGCCAGGTCCCCGCTGTCGATGCGCACCCCATGGCGTCCCAGGCGCCCCTGGCGCGCGCGCACCTCGGTGAACACGGCGATGGCGCTCGGCACACCTGACCCCACGACGTCGTAGGTGTCCACCAGCAGAATCAGGTTGTCGGGATAGCTCGCGGCGTACGCCCGGAAGGCCTCCAGTTCGCTGGGAAAGCTCAGCACCCAGCTGTGGGCATGCGTGCCGGAGAGCGGGAGGCCGTAGCGCCGGCCGGCAAGCGCGTACGAGGTGGCGGCGCAGCCGCCGATGATGGCGGCCCGTGCGCCCTCCAGGGCGGCGCGCGCTTCCTGGGCGCGGCGCGCGCCGAACTCGAACACGGGGCGCCCCCGCGCCGCGCGCACCACGCGGCTGGCCTTGGTCGCCACCAGGCTGGCGTAGCCGATGGCGTTGAGGACGGCGGTTTCGACCAACTGGGCTTCGAAGAGCGTGCCCCGCACCTGCAGCACCGGCTCGTGCGGGAACACGAGGGTGCCCTCCGGCACGGCGTCGACGTCTCCCTGGAAGCGGAAGCGGCGTAGCGCGTCGAGAAAGCCCCCGTCGGGAAACAGGCCTGTACCCCGCAAGAACGCGAGGTCGTCGGCGGAAAAGCGCAGAGCACCCAGGAAAGCGAGCGCACGCTCCAGGCCCGCGGCGATGGTGAAGCCGTTGCCGAACGGGTTCTCCCGGAAGAAGACCTCGAAGGCGGCGCGCCGCCCGGCGATGCCCGTCCGCAAGAAGCCATACAGCATGGTCAGTTCGTAGAGGTCGGCGTGCAGGCCGGAAGACGGCCTGGACCCAGGGAAGCCAACGCGGCGCGGCATCTCTGCGCTGCGGTCCGCCGAGCCGTCTTGCTCCGCCGCCCGCGGCAACACGGGTCCCTCCCACAGCAGACTGCCCTCGGCATGCGCCAGCGACACGGAAGGTCCGCGGCATCGCCCCAGCGGGCCGCCGGGCGCTGCGGCACACGCGCCCGGCGGACGGACGCTCCGCCGCGATCCACCGCTCACGCGCTTTGAACCGCACGGCCGCCGCCTCAAGGTGCCGCCGCGGCCGTCGCACGCCGTCCGGGGGTTCCGCATCCCACTCGCGGCGGCGCCCGAGTGGCCCGCGGGTCTTCTGCGGCAGCGGTCGCCCGTAGCGCCGCCCCTTCTGCTGGAACCGTGGACACCCCAGCGAAGCACGGGACAGCGGCCGGCGCCGCGCCCCGGCCCGCTGGCCCACACCGCGCGGGGTGCACCGGCCTCCGCGACGGTATGGGGCATGTTCCCCCTGCGCGCCCCCACCGATCAAGGCCTCGGTCGATCACGCCCACGACCGGGGACCTCAGCCCAAGCGCGCGCCCTGGGCAGCCCGCGGCCCAACGATCCACGGAGCCACGCGGTCGACGTACGCCTCGGTTCGCTGGCGAACCGCCATGGCCTGCGCGGCGCTTGGCGCCGGGCGTTGGCCGAGCAAGTAGGCATGGAGGTCCTCGGCCACCGCCCGTAACGCGGTGGACGGATCCGCGGCGAGGAGAGCCGGGACCACGGCGCGCTTGTCCAAGACGTAGCGACCCGTCAGGCTCAGGATCGCCGCGCGGATCTCGTAGAGAGTTCCGTTGATGAGCGCGTCCGCCGTGCGGTCCTCCGGGGGCCGGTCCGGGTCCCGCACCCCCCCCCGCAGCCACGGGATGAAGACCCGGCAGTAGGCACGCAGGTCCTCGGTGGTCGGCACCCGCACCGCCGCAAGGTCGATCTGGCCCGCGAGCACCCGTCCCTGCTCGCGCAGCCGCTGGATCTCCGGGGCCAGTTCCTCCACGGGATCCAGCGGCGCGGCGAGCTGACCGCGCTTGATGCGCACGGCGCCGAAGCCTTTGGGGACGCCGTGGCGCAACCGGTAGGCGTCCGCCAGGCCGCGTACGGTCGCACGGGTGTCCCCGGAGACCCCGTCGCGCAGGATGACCACGGTGTCAATGTCGCTGCGTCCCGGCATGTAATCGCCGGTCGCCAGCGACCCGACCAGCACCACGGCCACGACGTCACTGGGGTGGTTGCTCAGCAACTCCCGAGCGAACGCCTCCGCGACGGCCAGGGCTTCCTCCGCGCTGAGGCCGTGGACTGCGCCATCGCCATCGCCCGGCAGGCGATCCTCTCCGTGCAACCAGCGGAGACCGCCCGGCCAACCGCGGTCACCCATATCCAGAATGCGGCGGCAGTACGGGTTGACCCCGGTGACGGCGTAGTTCCCCGGGGCGTCCCATGGGTATTCGGCGACGGCGGCGCCGCGGAACTGTTCGGGGATGGTATAGGGCGTACCGTCACCGCGACGGTGCGCCAGGATCCAGTCGGGCCGGCGCATGAGTTCCCAGGTCGTCGCCGGCCGCCCATCCGGCTGGCGATACACCACCCCCGCCGTGGGGTCGACGGCGCCCCAAACCCGACTGCGCCACACTTCGATCATCTCGTGGCCACTGTAGGCGGCGCCGGTGTCGGCGAGCGTGACGATGCGCGCGGGCAGCCCCGCGACCTGGCACAGCCTGCAGGCCAGCCGGGCCACGTCCGTACACCAACTGGACCCGCGCTGCGCGATCTCTTCCTCCGTGCCGCCGAAACGCAGGTCGTCCAGGGTCGCCCCGGGCGCCGCGTCCACTACGCGCACCATGGCGGCACAGGCGGCGGCGATGGCGCACACCCTGCCCTCGTCGTCGGTGGCGCCGGCCAAGATCGGTACCAGACGCGCCTCCAGGGCGGGACGGGAACCGGCCACGTACGGCAACCCGGGGGGTTCCGGAGCCCGATACAGATACGGTACCGTCGCGCTGCAGAGCCACACCATGCGCGTGGTAAGCCAGCGGTCGACCGAACCCTCGGCGTGGGTATCGTGAGCGAACATGTACGCGTACGCCGGCCCGAACGGGGCCGCGCCGCGATAGGCCGCCAGCGGATCCACCGACCCTCGCCTCCCTGGCGGCGCCCGTGCGCCCGTGGCGGCGTGGGCGGGTCCGCCCAGCCCTATTTGACCACACCCACCCGTGCGCCTCTCCGCGGGGATCCCCACCCCCTCCAAAGCCGCCCGGCGGCGGTCGATCCGCCTACCACTGGTCCCAACGGCGGGCAGTCGGCTCCGGAGGTCGCGCCCCGCCAGCGGGTCAGAGATACGTCCCGCCCGCGGTGGGGCGGCTGCGGCGCGCTCGGCGCGCCAGGTTGGCGCCATCCTCGCAAGGGGCGGTCCCCCGCCTGTGACACCCCCCTACGGGGCGGGCGCGGGAGCCCCGTCCCGTACCTGCTCCTTCAGCCCTCCCCGTTCTCCCGCCATCTCCCCGTGGTCATCGCGGATGCAGGTTCCCCGCCCGTCTGCCCGAAACCACGCCCTCCGGCGCCGGTGTGGGCCGGGCGCAGGCAGGCGCACAGGGAGGGGTCCCCTTGGGCAGGATCAAGCAATCGCTGACCTTCTGGCCCGTGAGCAAGTTGGCGGCGGAGCCAGACTTCCCGCGCAAGGTCGCGGACATGGGCTTCGTGGCCATCGAGATGGCCCCCGAGCAGCACTGGGCGGCCATTAAGGCCGCGGGCCTCGCCATCCCCATCATCAGCGGCCACGGGACGCTCACCGACGGCCTGAACAAGCGCGCCAACCACGAGCGCATCGCGACCGAGTTGCGCGCCAACATCCGCAAGGCCGCGGCCAACGGCATCCCGTCGCTCATCGTCTTCAGCGGCAACCGCAACGGCCTCCCGGACGACGAAGGCATCGCGATCTGCGCCGAGGGCATCCGCCGCGTCATCGGCCAAGCGGAGAGCGAGGGGATCACCCTCTGCATGGAGCTGCTCAACAGCAAGGTCGACCACCGCGACTACCAGTGCGACCACACGCCCTGGGGGGTACAGCTCTGCGAGGCGGTGGGCTCACCGCGCTTCAAGCTGCTCTACGACATCTACCACATGCAGATCATGGAGGGTGACCTGATCCGTACGATCCGCGACCACATCCGCCACATCGGTCACTTCCATACCGCCGGCAACCCCGGGCGGCACAACCTGGACGAGAACCAGGAGATCTTCTACCCCGCTGTCATGCGCGCCATCGCCGACAGCGGGTACGCGGGCTACGTCGGCCACGAGTTCGGACCGGTGGGCGACCCGATCGCGGCGCTCCAGCAGGCGTTCGACGCCTGCAACGTGTAGTCGCGGGACGGGCGCGGCGCGGGAGGGGCATCCCGCGCCGCGGAGGCCCTCCGCCGCCCGCTGCCCGTGACGCCCTCCCTCCGGACGCTCCTAGCGCAGACTCGTATCCTCACTGTGCTACCGGGCGGTACGAAGCAACGCCGTGACCACGCTCCGATGTATGCGATGCGGCGGGACCGACGCCGTTGACCCTGAATCTCGCAGTGTCAGGCGGACGCCGCTGGCGCAGAAGGACCCCGCGACGGCAGCGGGTGAGGTCGTGGCGAGGCCCCTGGGCACCAAGGCGACCGACCGCCCCGTTGCGAAAGTCAGGTTGACAGGACGGTTCCACCAGCGTCGACCTGCGCGAAGCCGCCAAGACCCACCGGCAGGACAGACCCGGGTGCGACGCGACCATGAGATTGCCATGCCTGCTTAACTGTCGTAATGCCTAACGACTCAGACCATTGCGGCATGCCGGCCTGGTATTTCGGTCCCTGCCCAAAAGCGGCCGGCATCGACCGAAACAGCTGGCCGGCATCCTCCGAAACGGGTGGCCGGCACGGACCGAAACGCCCGGCCGACATGCTCCGATTTCGGCAATTAACACCCGCATCCGTCCCCAGTAGCTGCCAGTGCCACGGACACCAATAGCGTGGTCAGTAGCCGCGTGCGCCGCGGCAACGCCGGTTTGGGAGGCAGCGGGGCTGCTGTCGGGGTGCGACGCCTTCCAGGGCGGGGCATTGTTCGGCGGCTGTTCGTCGTGCCGGCGCTGTTCGGTAAGGCGCGCATGGGGGACACGAATCTCGCGGCGGCCACGGGATTGGGGATCGGGGCACAGGCGGCGGGGCCGCTGCTGCGGGCCACCGACGTCCTGGACGGCGGAAGGTTGCGCGGACGAAGGGGGCGTATCGCTTTCGACCCTTTGAGAAGGCGCAGGGGTGGTAGGATACGACATGGGCGGTCCGTCCACGCCGAGCGGCCTTTGCTGGTTACGTGAAGGGCGGTGACGCCGTGAGCACTCTGGAGCCCCCGCGCGCGATGCTTGATCGCCTGACTGCCCGCCACCCGGAGATTGCAGGGGCACGGCCGCTACCGGAGCCGACCCTGCGCAGCCTGCTGGACAACTTCACGATCCGTTACGCCCACCACACCGCCGCCACTCTTATGCGCCGATGTCTCTTCATTTTCCGAGTGGGAGAGAAGCCACACGATCAGCAGAGATGCGCACGGCAATGGATCCAGATGGCATGCGCTCTTTTGGATTGCCTTCGCGGAGTTGCTCGCCATGAGCGTTTGGTTTAGTGCTTCTGTGGTGACCGCATCCCTGGCAGAGCAATGGCACTTGGTCGGTTCGTCCACCACCTGGCTGACGTCCACCGTGCAGTTCGGGTTTGTCCTCGGCGCACTCGTCAGCGCTACGTTAGGATTCGCAGATCGCGTGCCCCCCCGGTTGATGATGGCCTGGAGCGCATGCGGCGCCGCGTTGACGACGGCGGCTCTTCTCGCGTTCCCGCAGGGTGGGTGGGTTCCCTTTGGCCTGCGCACGGTGACGGGCGTATTTCTCGCCGGCGTCTACCCAGTGGCGGTCCAGTGGGTGGCCACTTGGTTCCCTCGGCAACGCGGGTTGGCCGTCGGGATCCTTATTGGCGGACTGACACTCGGATCTGCGTTGCCTCATCTGCTGGTGGGGTTGCCATTCGCACAAGATTGGCAAGGAGTTCTTGGCGGAAGCGCCATCCTGGCCATGGTCTCCTGGGCCGTGGTCCTCTGGGTGGTCCCAGAACACCAAGGGGCTTTTCATCCTCCCGCCTTTCGGTGGGATCGCGTTGGAGCCGTGCTGCGTGATCAGCCAGTAATGTGTGCAAACCTTGGTTACTGGGGGCACATGTGGGAACTGTATGCCATGTGGACATGGTTGCCGGCATTCTTCACGGCCAGCTGGGCGTCCCGCTGGACGGGGGAGGCCCTCGTGCGCCAGGTGGGCGGAGTGAGTTTTGCTTCCATTGGTATGGCAGGGCTGTTGGGCGCGTTGGTGGGCGGGTGGGCCGCCGATCGATGGGGACGAACCAACGCAACGATCGGCGCTATGGGTATGAGCGGGGCTGCGGCCGTCGGCATCGGCTTTACATATCTCCAAGCGCCTTGGATGACTGTGCTCATCGCCCTTCTGTGGGGATGCAGCGTCATCGCTGATTCAGCCCAATTTTCCGCTGCCGTAACGGAACTGAGTCCGGCCCATCTTCAAGGAAGCGCGCTCACCCTACAAATGGCAGTGGGATTCTTGGTTACTGTCGGGTCCATCGATATGGTTGGACACCTGCAGGGAACCATTGGCTGGTCGCACTCCTTAATGGTTTTGGCAGCGGGTCCAGTGATCGGAATATGGGCCATGCGCCGATTGCGACGCCTTCCAGAATCCCGGAGATTGGCCCACGGCCTCCGCTAGCACCCCAGGTCCCGAAACCATCGCAGCGTCGACACCAGTGCGTCCAGGTGAGGTGCGTTGATCCTGCCGGTGAAAGACCGGCCGCGGCAAAGTCGGAACCGAGTGGTCCCCTCCCCGGCGTGGGTCTGCGACGGTCCGCGGCACCGGCTCGTGCCCGTCCGCTTCCGTCCTGTCCGTATGTTCGTCAACGACCGCGGCAGGGCTAGCCCCATCGCACAGGCGGCGGGAGCAGTAACCGTCAAAGGATACCTGAACACCGCTGCGCCCAGTGGTGCCCGTGACGCTCAGACAAGCCCGCGCGCGGGTCCCGGCCCGGTATTCGCAAGGGCTCTTCGCGGTGAGTCGGGCTCTGGGAGAACCGGGCTGGCGGAGTCGGCCGCGGACGATTGGCCACGACGGCCACGGGCCGCCTGTGCGGGCGGTGCCGCGCCAGATCCGCGGGGTGCGGTGGGGCCACGCCCCCTCCACCCCGCGGCCGTCGCCCACCCCCTACACCCCGAGCGCCACGGCAAACACATGGATAGCGCCCGCATCCACCATGGCGGGCAGCGTGACGCTCTCGACCGTCCTGCCGCCGTCCAGCGGTGTGACGGCCGCAAACACCATCGTCGCGACCGAGTCGGGCGCACCGGAGCGGGCGTTGCGATAGGGCATGCGCAGGGCGACGTGATTGCCCACCGCCGGGCGGCGCCGGCCGCCGTTGAGCGTCCAGTCGCTCAGCGTCAAGGCGAACGCCTGGGCCGTGCCGTCGGTGTACCGGACGACGGCATCCCCTGTGGAGGGGCCGTGGGTCGCCATGCCCAGGAACCCGAGCCGCGTCGCGCCCGGGACAGGGTCGACCTGGATGGTCTGGCCCACGGCCACGACGTTGTCCACCGCCCCTGCCGGCGTGGCCGGCCAGCGGAACGTCAACTGCTGCACGGTGATCACGGCTCCGGCTATCGCCCCCGCCTGCGCCAGGGCCTGGGCGGAGTAGCTCGCGCCTAGACCGTCGGCGTCCGCCGCCCCGGGGTCGCCGTCGTCGCTGGTGCCGAGGTTGTTGCGGAGCCGCTCCAGGGGCGCGGGTGCCGGTCGCCCCATGCGTTCCAGCCCCATGCGCCGGGCCTGCGCCTGCGCGTCCACCTCGCGCCGCACCACCAGCTCCAGCTCGTCCTTCTCGTAGCGTAGGACATCCTCCCGCTGGTCGGGAGCCAGTGCCGCCAAGCGGGGCAACTGCCGGAACAGGTTGGCCGGAACCTCGTCCGCCAGCTCGCTTGGCAGCATGTCGCGGATCTCCGCCGCCGCATCCACCGGGACGGAGAAGTCGACCTCCGTCTCATCCATCTCGCAGTGCACGTGAAGCACCGCGGCCAGCGTGGCCGCCTCGCGCACGGCGGGCCCGCGGGAGTTGGCGTCGGCGCTGCCGCGCGAGGCCGTCTGGCGCGTCGGTTCCAGCGCCGCGAGCAGCGCCGCCGCATCCGCGGGCTGCACCTGGCCCGACGCCACCATACGCAGGATCGTCAATCGCTCGTCCATGTCCCCCGCACCCCCCGCGTCCATCCCCGCTACTCCCCTTGCGTTCCTTCCACCCGCGCCGGTAGCCGGCGCGCCCAGCGTACGAGACGGAGCGGCGCCCGCTGCCGGGGCGCCGCTCCCCCAGCAGGGGAAGTGTACCAGACGGGTATGTATGTAGTCAATGCGCACCTTGCTCGATGACGATAGGCGGATTGTTCATCCATGGTGACCATTCGTACACATCGGCACCCGCGAAGCGGTCGCGGGTGGGTTGGGCGGCCACACCATGGCGGCTGGAGGCAGGACGAAGCGGCTCCACGTGCGGGCGCCCCGTCGACGCGGCGCACCTCGCCCAGCCGAGGGTCCGCATCTGGGGTCGGTGTACCGGGGGGCGGCATGGCAGAACGGGTGGCGTGGGGATGGCTGGCGGCCCCGCGGGCCGTCACAGGGCCCTCAGCGGGCGTCAAGGACCGCCCGGCGGCACCGATCTGCCCCAGTGGCGCGCCGCCGCCGTGCGCAAACGGGTGACGGAGCGGCCCTGCAACGGCGCGCCCGCGAGGGGGATGGCGGGAGACGCTGCGATGGTATCCGTGCCCTGGGGCGAGGCCGCTCGGTCTGCGGCTCGGCCAGTGTCCGGGTGCAGAACGCGAGAGGCGGCCCCTTTTTTCGGGGACCGCCTCTCGCAGTTGGGATGCGATGGACTTGGCCTTACGGCAACCCACGCCCGGAAAGGGGGAGGACGGTGGGCCATAACTGGCTGCCGGTTGTACGACTAGGCTTGACCACCCTCATCCGGCCGCTGGGGTGGCGCCGATGGCGCCACCCCGTGCCACAACGGCATGCTCGCCCGTTCCCCGGCATCCCCTCGATGGGGAACGGCGGGCTCGGCCGCTGCCGGTGGGTCTCGCGCCGCGGGGGTACGGGTGGAGGAGGTGCGGGTGGCCCGCCGGGTGCATAGGTGGCGGTGGCGGCCGGCAGCGGGCGTATTCGTCCCCTCGCGGAACCTCGGA
>JAJZZC010000360.1 GCA_021797775.1 Bacillota bacterium | reverse complement strand
GCGTGGCCCGCAGGCTGACAGCCCAGCCGCTGCGGCGGCGCAGTTCCTCCAACACGCCTGCATACTGGCGCTCCGCCACCTGCGGGAAGCGGAAGCGCAGCTCCACCCGCCGCTCCGCCACGTGCAGCCCTGCCCGCAGCAGGTCCGGTGCGTCGGCAAAGAGCTTGGCCACCAGACCACCCGGGCACCCACCTCCCCGTGCAACTGCAGCCGCAGCCGGGAGGCCAGCGCCGCCAGTTCGTCGCCGTCGGTGTGCGCCGAGCGTCCGTATTTACCGCTGCGCCTGGCGTCTGCGCTGCGCAAGGCATGTGTATGTGTCTACCAAGGAATGCTGCCTTCTCTGGGGGAATGCAGTAGAATGAAGAAGGTACGTCCTCATCAGGAGATGAACGCGATGTCTCTGGCCAGGCTGCAGGAGCGCGGCCAGTTCACCGTCCCGGCGAAGCTCCGCGATGCTGTCGGTCTGAAGCCCGGGGACACGCTGCTGCTGCGGGCGCTCGGGCCCGGTCGCTTCGAGGCGGTGGCCCTCCCGCCGCACGCCCTGTCCACCTTCTTTGAGGCACGGGGTGAGGGGCAGCCGTCCCTGGACCAACTGCGCACGGAAATGGGGCGGGAGATGGCAGCCGAGCGCCGGCCGTTCGACCCCGAAGCAGCAAGGCGGGAGGCGGCGACCGCCCGCCTTGGCTGAGCAGGTCGGCTGGCTCGACACCAACCTCTTCGTGCATGCCTACCAGGACGACGAGCGCAGCGCCGCCTGCCGGGCGCTGATTCGTGGGCTCGAGGACGGCTCGGTGGAGGGCTGGCTCTACCCGCTCGTGTTGCACGAACTCTCGTACGTGCTGCGCAATCTCCTGCGATGGGATCGGAGGAAGATCGCCGACTTGCTCCTCGCCCTGGTCCTCGCTCCCGGTGTGCGGGTCGCCGGAGACGCCGCGGTGCTGGCCGACGGCATCCTCCGCTGGCGGGACAGCGGTACCGCCTTCGCCGACGCATTCCTGGCCGCGGAGGCCGTAGCCGCCGGCTTGCCGGTGTGCTCGGCCAATTCCGGAGACATCCACCGCGCCGGCGCCGCCTGCATCGTACCCCACCTTGACGGCGGCTCCTTGCAGCTGCTAGTCCTACCTCCACCACAGCAGCCCAGCAGTACCGAGGAAGACCACTGACAGCGGCCACACAGGCGGCCGCAGCGGACTGGCGATGGCACACCGAAGTCTAGACGCTGTGACGTGAAGTCGATCAGACGCCGACACGCCGTGATCCGCCCGCAGACGGCATGGGCTCGATGCGAGGATCTGCCTCCACCTCCAGCACGTAGCCGGAGGCCTCCTCGACGGCCTGCCGCCAGGCGGCCACCTCCTCCGCCGTGGCCACCTCCCCGGGTGCCAGCCGCAACCGCACCCGGCCCTCCGCCGGATACAGCCCAGGGCCGCGCGCCACGGGGCGGCCCACCACCTCCCGCACCAGGGCGATCAGCGCCTGCTGCTGCGGCTGCCCCGCCACGCGCAGCGGCCAGCCCAACTCGGCCTCCAGCGCGTCCAGCAGCGGTCGCACCCGCGGCTCCAGCCGGGGGGTCAGCAGCGCGACCTCGATGGCGCCGTCCCGGATGCCCATGCGGTACACCACTACCCCGTGCCGCCCCAGGGCGTCGCGGAGGGCAGCGAAGGCCCGGTTCTGCTCCACGC
Source organism: Bacillota bacterium (assembly GCA_021797775.1). Classification (GTDB taxonomy): domain Bacteria; phylum Bacillota; class Sulfobacillia; order RBS10-35; family JAJYVN01; genus JAJZZC01. The sequence continues at coordinate 2,037 of JAJZZC010000360.1, read as the reverse complement.
GCGCCGCGCCCGCGGCGGCCGCCGGCGGCGGGCCTGCCTCCTGTGCCTCCAGGCCCTGGAGGCCACGGAGGCACAGCGCGAAGCCGGTCTCGGTGCGGAAGGCCTCCTGCGCCGCGGCAATTGCCTCCGGCGCGGCATGCCCATCCGCTCTCACCTCGACCAGGCTCTTGTCCAGGTGCACGCTGGGCACGGTCTGCAGCGGCCGCACCCCTTCCGGCAGGTGCTTGAGGGCCGCTTCCTGCAACGCCCCCAGGTCCGGCGTGGCCCGCAGGCTGACAGCCCAGCCGCTGCGGCGGCGCAGTTCCTCCAACACGCCTGCATACTGGCGCTCCGCCACCTGCGGGAAGCGGAAGCGCAGCTCCACCCGCCGCTCCGCCACGTGCAGGCCTGCCCGCAACAGGTCGGGCGCGTCGGCGAAGAGCTCAGCCACCAGTTGGCGCACGCCTTCCTGCTCCGCCGTCGCTCCGGTCTCCGTCCCGGCAGACCGCAGGCGGTAGAGGGTCGGCCGCAGGCGGTCCGCCACGAAGGGGCCATCGGCTGCCTCCAGCAGCCCCCGGACCCGCTCCACTCCTTCCGGCGTGGCCGTGCCCCACCAGCGTTCAGCCAGTTCCAGCGCGCTCCAGGTGCGCCGTGGCCCGGTCGGCTGCGCCAACGCCGCCAGTTCCGCCGCACTGGGATCCCCCCGGCCTGGCGCTGCGACCCGCCGCACGGCCCGCCCGGGCAGGTCCACGCTCTCCCCGTTCTGCGGCAGCCGCACCGCCAGGCCCTGGGCCGTGAGCTTCTCCCCCAGGGCCGCCCGCGCGCCCCCCTCCCCGTGCACCAGCAGCGTCAGCTGCGGCCGCAGCCTGGAGGCCAGCGCCGCCAGTTCGTCGCCATCGGCGTGCGCCGAGAGGTGGTAGCGCTCCACGGTGCAGCGCACCGGCACTTCTGTGCCGTGCAAGGTCAGGCTGCGCATGGCCGCCGGCAGCTCCGCCAGGGCCAGCAGCCGCCTCCCCGGTGCCTCTTCGTCCTGATACCCGGTGATCAGAATTGCGTGGCGCTCCTCGGAGGCCAGCGCCGCGGCGTAGAAGGCGCTGGGCCCACCCTGGAGCATCCCGGAACTGGCGACGATCACCGCGGGCTCCCCTTGCAGGATGCGCTGCCGCTCCTCTGCCCGCCCCACCGCGCGCACGGGCCCGTCCGACGCGAAGAAGGGGTTGCCCTGGCGCGCGATCAGCCGCCGCAGCCCCGGCGCGCCGCTCTGCCCGTGTGCCTGGTACACGCCGCAGACGGCACGCACCAGCCCGTCCACCCACACCCGGCTCGCGGCCGGTAACAGGCCCCGCCGCCGGGCGTCCGACAGCACCAACAGCACCTCCTGCGCCCGCCCCAGGGCGAAGGCGGGGATGAGGCAGTGACCGCCCCGTTGCAGCACCGCGGCTACTTGGGCGACCAGGCGGGCCTCCTCGTCGGCGCGCCGGCTGTGCAGCTTGTCCCCGTACGTGCTCTCCAGCACCAGCGCCCGCGGCCGCCGCCGTGGCGGCACCGCCGGGGAAACCGTGCGCTGCGCCGCCAGCGAGACGTCGCCGCTGACCAGCACCGCGCCGTCCGGGGTATCCAGCCAGGCCATGGCGGCGCCCAGGACGTGGCCCGCGGGATACAACGTCAGCGTCCAGTCTGGCAGGAGGTTGTACGGCTGGCCGAACGGCAGCGGCCGCAGCCGTTCCAGCAGGGCTTGCACCTGCGGAGCCCCATAGGGCGGGATCTCCCCCTCCGCCTCCTCGCGAACCTGGCCGATGCGCAGGGCATCCTGCAGCATCACGCCCATCAGCGCCGCCGTCGCCGGGGTGCCCACCACCGGCGCGCTGGGGAAAGCACCCGCAGCCAACGGCAGTGCCCCGATGTGGTCAGCGTGGGCATGGGTGACCACCACGGCGTCGATCCCGCCGATCTCCTGCAGGCGCCGCAGGTCGGGCAGGGGATCGGGCGCGTTCAGCCGCACGCCGGCGTCGAGCAGCACGCGGCGGCCGCCGGCCTCGACCACCACGCAACTGGCGC
>JAJZZC010000075.1 GCA_021797775.1 Bacillota bacterium | reverse complement strand
GCATGGTGCAAGAGACAGCGCTCGCGGCGGTGTACTCGCTCGCCAACGCGCCACTGGCACCGCTGGCCGATGCCCTGGCCGTGGCCTACCTGCGCGAGGCGGGCGGGGAGTACGGCCGGCTGCGCTCGTGGGGCTCCCTGACCTTCGCCGTCGCGGGCGTCGCGGCGGGGCTCGCCCTACGGGCGCACGTGGTCGACCGGACGTGGCTCTACACCGCGGGGGCGGCCTTCAGCGTCCTGCCCGCCGTCACCGCTCTGGCCTTCCCCGTCGAGGTGCACGGACTGAGCCACGGCCACTCCTCCCTGCATCAGATTCTGCGCGCGCGACGTTTCTTGCTCTTCCTGCTGCTCAGTACCCTCGCGCTCCTGGCCTTCAACGCCAACGGCACCTACCTCTCGGTCTACCTCACCCGCCTGGGGGGCGGATCGCTGGCGCAAGGCCTGGCTTGGGCCGTGCCGGCGCTGATCGAGGTACCTCTGTTCTTCGGCCTCGATGCGCTGCGCGGGCGCCTCGGCCTGCGTGCGACCCTGGTGCTGTCCGTTGCCTGCGAGGTATCGGCCCTCGCGCTGATCGGGCTGGCCCGCGGGCCTGCCCTGGCCCTGGTGGGTATGGCCCTGCAGGGGCCGGCCTTCGCGATCTTCTACGGCGCCGCCGTGCCGGCGGTGGACACCCTGGTGCCCGCTGGGCTGCGCGCCAGCGGCCAGTCGCTGCTCTGGATGTCCTGCTTCGCCGTGGGTTCCATCGTGGCCAACGGCCTGGCCGGCATCGGCGCCGTGCGCCTGGGGCTGCAGGGGATGTACCGCGGCCTCGCTGTCTTCGCGCTGGTCAGTGCGGCGGTGTTCGCCGTAGGCACGCGGGGGGTTTGGGCCGCGCCCGATGCCGCGGCGCCGGGGCCCTCGAACGCCGGGGACCGCGGCTGAGGCCAGGAGAGCGCACCGGTGGCGTGCGGCGCCGCTGGTGCGGCCAGAATCAGGGTCGTTGACGGCCTGCTGCCCCATCAGGGCGGGATGCACCCGCGCCATAGGGAACCCCGTGTGCTAGTGTTGGGGGGCGGCTCGAGGTAGGCGTGGGCGTTCGCACTGCGCTGCCCGCACGGACGGGGGGAGGGGCCCGCTTGGCGGCATTGGTGCGGATCCCCCGCGCAAGGCTCATCGCCGGCCTCCTCCCCGGTCTGCGCTCCGTCTCCGCCGTCGCCGCCGCGTACCTGTTCGGCTCGGCCCTCGACGCCATGCGGCCGGACAGCGACATCGACCTCGCCTTGGTCGGACGCCCGGGCGCCGACTCGTTCGCGCTTGCCGGCGAGGTGGAGGCAGCGTGCCGCAGCGTGGCCGGCCACCCCGTCCATGCGACCGTGCTCGACGACGCGGGCGCGATCTTCGCCTTCCGAGTCCTCTCCGCAGGCGTCCTCATCCATTGCGCCGACGCCGAGGCGCTCACGGATCTCATCGAGCGCGTGGCGCGACGCTACGAGGAGGTCGGGGCCGCACACCGGCGGGCCCTGGCAGAGGTCTATGGATGAGAGCGGGCCGATCGAAGTGGTCGGCGTCATCGACCTGGAGCGCGTGCAGACCAAGCTGGACTACGTGGAGCGCGAAGCCGCCGCGGCGGCGGCCGGAGCGGCGCGGCTCCGCCAGCTACGGGTGCCTCCGGCCGAAGACGTAGAGGCGGCGGCCACCATGCTGCGTGGTGTCAAGTACGCGCTGCAGACGAGCATCCAGGCCATGATCGACGTCGCCTACCACTTGGCGGCCAAGGCCTTCGGCAGCGCGCCCGCCGACGCCTACGAGGCCTTCGCCGTACTGGCCCGCCGTGGGGCGATACCCTGCTGCCAGACTCGTGCCCTACCGCCAGATGTTGGGCCTCCGCAATCGCCTCGTCCACGGCTATCAGGACATCGACGACGAAGAGGTCCTGGGCTTCGCTGAGGCTGCACGGGACTTCGAACAGTTTCGCCAGGAGATACAGACGTTCGTCCGGGCTCGGCAACGGCAGCCACGCGCCGGCCCGCCCTCTTGATCGGGGGCGGCCGGCGGCCCGCGCGATCTGCGCCGCCAGCGGCGTGGCGCCACTGCACGGCGCGTACAGGCCGCCCCGCGGGTGCGGCGCGCGTTCCCGTTCGCGGCACCCGCCTACACGCCCCCTCCGGCGTCCAACTCCTGGCGCAGCACGTCGTTGACTAGCGCGGGGTTGGCCTTGCCCTTGGTCTCCTTCATCACCTGGCCGACCAGGAAGCCCAGCGCCTGCTTCTTGCCGGCGCGGTAGTCGGCGACGCTCTGCGGGTGCGCGGCGATCGCCGCACGCACCGCCTGCTCCACCGCGCCTGCATCGCTGATCTGCTGCAAGCCGCGCTCCGCGACGATGGCGGCGGGGTCCTTACCCGAAGCGACCATGTCGTCAAGCACGCCCTTGGCGATCTTGCCGCTGATCGTTCCGGCCGCGACCAGTTTCTGCAACGCAGCCAACTGTTCGGGACGCACGAGGCAGCCGGAGCCGACGACCGAGGCCCCAAGGGCGTTGAGCCGGCCAAGCAGTTCGACGGTGAGCAACGCGGCACCCTCGCGCGGCGCCGCGCCGGCTTCGAGCATGCGGTCGTAGAAGGCCGCCAGCGCGGGATCGGCCACCAGCACCCCCGTGTCGTAGTCCGAGAGCCCAAGGGCACGGTAGCGGGCCTGCCGTGCGCCCGGCAACTCCGGGAGCAGGCGGCGCTGCTCCTCGATGAACGCCGGGCTCAGGGCGCAGGGCCCCAGGTCAGGCTCTGGGAAGTAGCGATAGTCGTGGGCCTCCTCCTTGCTGCGCGAGGAGAAGGTGATGCCCCGCTTTTCGTCCCAGTGCCGCGTTTCGCGCACGATGCGCTCCCCGGCGTCCAGCGCGGCGGCCTGGCGCTGCTCCTCGTACTCCAGGGCACGCTGCACGGAACGGAACGAGTTCATGTTCTTGACCTCGACCAGCGCGCCGTACTCCATCGCGCCCGCGGGGCGCAGCGAGATATTGGCATCGCAGCGCAGGCTGCCCTCCTCCATCTTGACGTCGGAGACGCCCGTGTAGAGCAGCAGCGTTCGCAGGGCCTGCAGGTATAGCCGCGCCTCCTCCGGACTGCGGATGTCCGGTTCGCTCACGATCTCAATGAGCGGCACCCCAGCCCGGTTGAGGTCCACCCCGGTGAAGGCCGCGGCCACGCCCTCATGCGTCGACTTGCCGGTATCCTCCTCCGCGTGCAGGCGGCGGATGCGCACCGCGCGCTCCTCACCGCCCGAGACGAAGCACAGTTGGCCGTTCCGCGCGATGGGCCGCGCGTATTGGGTGATCTGATAGCCCTTGGGTAGGTCGGGGTAGTGGTAGTTCTTGCGATCCCAGCGGCAGTCGGGATCAACCGCGCACTCCAGCGCCAGCGCCGCGCGCAAGGCGTAGGCCAGCGCCTGGTGGTTCGGCACCGGCAACGCCCCCGGCAGACCGAGGCAGACGGGGCAGACCTGGCTGTTGGGCGGCGCGCCGAACGCGGTGGAACACGCGCAGAACATCTTGCTGCGCGTCGCCAGTTCGACGTGTACCTCCAGCCCGATCACCGTCTCGTACCGCCTGGCGGTCGCCTCGGCCACCGTACCCACCGCTCTACCCCCCATGCGCTCGCTCACCCGGCGCCCCTGATTCTACCGCACCGCCCGACGGCGACCGGCCCCCCGGTGTGCCCGTCAGCCCCCCACAACACACCGCGCTGAACTCAGGCGCGTACCGGCACGCGCCTGCGGCCCCGGGCCGGCTTTCGCGTCGGCGGCAGAGACGCTCAGTAGACCAGAGAGAGAGAGAGAGCGACACCTGGCCCGCACAACGTACGCGCGGCGCGGGGCGCGCAGGCTGTGGGCGGCACATCGCGCCAGCCGCGGACCGACCACTCCCACCGGCCGAGGTCCGGACCGCCAGGGGACCTACCTACCCGGGGAACCTCGCCGCAGCCTGGGACGGCCCTGCACATAGCCGCCTGCGGCGGCGGCAGCGATAACCCGTGGACCGACTGGATGTCGCGGCCAGCGCCGCAGGCCTCACCATGAGGGACTTCTGCAGCGCACTCCTAGCGCCGGTCCACGCCCGGCGCCCCCTGCCTCGCCAGGGGCGAGTCCGGCGCCGCCAGCGCCCGCAAGGCGCCCAGGGGCACGGTGATCACCGGCGGGCCGCAGTAGGCCGCGGTGTACTGACCCGCGGGGAAGGCGAGTTCCAACCCCCCAGGGGCCAGCGACCAGGCCGAAAAGATCTTCGCCGAGGCGGACGGCCCGCCGGGCCCGACGTAGCAGTGCGCCCCGGCTGGGTGAAAGCCCTGCAGCCCCTTGGTCGCCAGGCGGGCGAGCACAGGGAGGTAGCCGGTCCCCGCGCGGAACAGGGACGGGAGGCTGTAGGGAGCACCGGTGGCGAGGTTGAAGGTCAGCCCGGCCGGGATCTGCGCCGGGCTGGCCTCTCCGCGGACGTAAGGCTCGAGCACCAGGCGGAACGAGGCGACCCGGGCATTGAGCTCCGCGACGTGAAAGGAGATCGTCAATTGACTGGCCGGCAGCGACGCCGGCAGGTTCTTGGCGTGGAGCAGGTCCTGCGTCACCTGGCCCGCGAAGGCGCGCACCTCGGAGGCCACCCAGGCATCGATCACGCCGTCGACGCGGGCGGCGACCGCCTCGTGTCCCGGCCATACCAGTTCAGGAACCGACAGGGATCCGGTGTACGGGGGCTTGGTCGAGTGCAGCGCCACCGGGCGCGATCCCACCAGCGGGGTGGGCAGCGGCGGCAGGTGCACGGCCGGGGCGTGCACGGATCGGGGCGAACCCGACGCCGAGGCCAGGCCGGGCGCGGCCGCCCCCAGCATGGCCAGCGCCGCCACCAGAGCGGTACGGCCCATGCGCACCCGTGGGGCCGTCCTCCTGCCGGCATCCAAGGCCACGACGCAACCCTCCTCCATCCACCCCACCCGTGGCGGCCTGCCACGGCCCCTCCCAGGGGTTCGGCTGCTGCCAACCCAGGCCGGGGCCCCCGCCGACGGTCAGCGCGGGCGCCCGCGTTGGCCGCGGACCCAGGGGACGACCGCCAGCGGCGCCCACCTTCACCTCAGGCTGGCCGACGCCCCCCCGAGCGCGACGGGGCCGCATCTCACAATCGACCCGCGCACTACGACGCCCCGCACAGGCTCCCGGTGGTCTGCGCGCGACCCGACCGGCCAGCGCCACCCCGCGCCTCCGCGTGGCGGTCCGCGTAGGCGGGCGCCGCCCCCGAGACGGTGCGTGCGGACGGCTCACCCTTGCGGCCGAGCAGCCCAGCGTCTGACCGCCTGTACGCGCGTGTGGCAGGCCGCGAGCAGCTGCCATGGCGAGGATCCCAACGGCCGCCGTGAGCGGGACAGAAGCCATCGCGGCACGAGGGATCCGCCCCAGGGGCGCGCCCAAGCGGGCTTGCGCGGCACGCCCCTAGCCGTGCGCCTGCCCCAGACGCGCGCCCGCCAGCGGCGGCCGGCGCCCCGCCAGGCCGGCAGCCTGTTCGTACGCGTACGCGACGCGCAACACCGTCTCTTCGTCGAAGGCGCGGCCGATGACCTGCAGCCCGATGGGCAGGCCGTTGTGGAAACCGCAGGGCAGGGAGATCGCCGGCAGGCCAGCCAGGTTGACCGGCACGGTGCACACGTCGCTCACGTACATCTGCAGCGGGTCCGCCAGCTTCTCGCCGAGGGCGAAGGCCACCGTGGGCGCCGTCGGCCCCACCAGGGCGTGAAAGCGCTGCCACGCCTCGTCGAACTCGCGGCAGATCAGGGTGCGCACCTGCTGCGCCTTGCCGTAGTACTGCTCGTAATAACCGGCCGAAAGCGCGTAGGTGCCCAGCATGATGCGCCGCCGCACCTCTGGACCGAAGCCCGCGCCACGGGTGCGGGCGAAGGTTGTGCGGTAATCGCCCGGTTCTGCAGCCCGGAAGCCGAAACGCACCCCGTCGAAGCGGGCCAGGTTGCTGCTCGCCTCGGCTGGCGCGATGAGGTAGTAAGCATCCAGGGCGTGCGCCAGGCTCGGCAGGCTGCACTCAGCCACGGTGGCACCGAGCTCGGTGAGGGCGTCCAGGGCAGCGGCGACAGCCTGCCGCACCTCGAGGGACACCCCTTCGCCCAGCAGCTCGCGAGGCACACCCAGCCGCAGGCCCCGGCAGTCCGGGCGCAGGGCGGCCTCGAGGTCCGGAACCTCGGCTGACGCGCTGGTCGCGTCGCGCGGGTCGGGCCCGGCCAGGACCTGCAGCGCGATGGCCGCGTCGTGCACATCGCGCGCCAGCGGCCCGATCTGATCGAGCGAACTGGCGAAGGCGACGAGGCCAAAGCGCGAGACCCGCCCGTAGGTCGGTTTCAGGCCGACGACACCGCAGAACGCGGCCGGTTGGCGAATGCTGCCCCCGGTGTCCGAGCCCAGGGCCAGCACGGCCTCACCCGCGGCGACGGCAGCGGCCGAACCGCCGCTGCTCCCCCCCGGCACACGCGCCGAATCCCACGGGTTGTGGGTGGGGCCGCCCGCCGCGTGCTCCGTCGAGCTGCCCATGGCAAACTCGTCCATGTTGGTCTTGCCGAGGATCACCGCGCCCTGCCGGTGGAGTGCCTCCACCACTGTCGCGTCATACGGCGGCACGTAGCCCGCCAGGATGCGCGAGGCGCACGTGGTAGGCTGGCCGGCCGTACTCAGGTTGTCCTTCAGCGCCACGGGCACGCCACCCAGCGCCGCCAGCGGCTCGCCGCGAGCGATGGCGGCGTCAACCCGCCGGGCGTCCGCCAGGACCTCCTCGCGCGGGCGCAGGTGGACATAGGCACCCACGGATGGTTCGACGTCGCCGACGCGGCCCAGGACGGCTAGGGCGACCTCCGCCGCCGAGACCTCGCGCGCGGCGAGGCCCCGGTGGATGCGGTGCGCCGGCCACTCGAACAGATCCACGGACAACCACTCCCAGCAAGCGCCCGCCGCGGGCGCGCGCAGCAACGTTGGTGGCCGCCACTCCAGGTTCTCTGTCGCGGGATCTCGTGCCCTCAGGGCTTCTCTACGGGACCAGCCCGGCAACCGCCTGTTGCAGATCCCTTCCGAGGAGGTCCAACGGAAGCTGCCAACAGGCGGTCGCGCCGCCTATAGGGCAGCCGCCCCCCGGCAGGCGGGACTGCCGGGCGACCTCGGCCACGGGACCTCCGCCGGTGGCCTGCGACGGCCGGCGGCCTGCGGGGTGGCGCAGGGCGGAGTCCGGTGGCGCCCCAGAGACAGCGGTGCGGCAAACGCCGCCGCGGTCGCCGCCCGCGGTGAAAGCCTTGCGGCCCAGCAGCCCAGATCCCGAGGCCGCGGCGCAAGCGGTCCTTCTGCAGAGAGCGCCCTAGGCCCCGTCGTCCACTACCTTGGGCACCAGGAACATCCCGGCTTCCGCCGCTGGCGCGTTGCGCAGGGCCTCGGCCTGCGGCAGGCAGGGGCGTGCGTCATCCTCCCGCGCCACGCCAGCCACGGCGAGGGCACTGCTGGTCGGGGGTATGCCCCTGGTATCCAACTCCTGCAGACGCGCGACGTGTTCGAGAATGCGCCCCATCTCGCCGGCCAAGCGCGGCAACTCGCCTTCAGGCAGGTCAAGCCGCGCCAACGCGGCGACGTGCCGGACCTCCGCAATCGTGATGGGCAACGGTGGGGCACCTCCTGCAGAGGCATCACCGGCGACCGGGGGCGCGCCAGCACGGGACATGCCGCAAACCGCAGCCCAAGATACCACAAAGGGGACGGGCGACGGCGCCACTGGCGGCCGGACGGCGCGCGCTACGCCCCGAGGCCACGCTGTTCCTCAACGACCTCGGCTGCGACGCCCCGGCGGGCGAGCGCTGCGCCGTCTATCTGCGCGACCGGCCCGGTCTGAGGGCGGCCCTGGAGCCCTATGCGGCGATCCACCGCCTGGACGACGTTTGGAGCGCGGGGTGGTTCGGCGGACCACCGGCCGACCCGACCTTCCGCCACCGCACGGGCGATCTGCTCGCCCTGCCGCGGGCCGGCCTCCAACTTCTGTGGCGGGGCTCCGTGCACGAACTCGGCGCGGAGCCGTACCGCGGCGGGCACGGCGGGCTCACGGCGGAGGAGATGCTCGTGCCGCTGGTGGCCGTGCGGGTGTGAGGGGCGGGTGAGGGGCTGATAAGGGGGTCGGCCGTAAGGGCCGGCGACGACAGCGCGCCGTCGCGTGGTGGTCCGGTGCGTTCGTCGCTCGCGGCATCCGTCCCGGCGGCGGCGCTGCGAGCCTCTCGGTCATCGGGCGCGCCGCCCTCCCGACAGCGTGCTTGGCGCGGAGCGGGCACGAGGATGCCCGCGTGCGCACGATCCGCTCTTCCCGCCGCCTTGCTGGGCGTCGGTGTCTCCCCCCGTCACCCACAGCGCGCGCGGCCTGGGGGGGACCCCTCCACCCCACGCGCCGCAGCCGCTCGGCGGTCGCCAGTCCTCGTGGGCCTGCTCCGCATGGAGGGTCGCGGCGTGCGTGTGCGCGTGCAGAGATCCGCTGGCAGCCGGCCCGTCGGAGGCGCCCCCGCGAACAGCGATCCGGCGCCCGGCGCCGCGCCGCGGGATGGTGGCCCCGGCGGCCGCCCGCAGGCACGGAGGCGCGGGGCGGCCGCCGTCAGCCGGCCCGGCCGGCAGGGGGACCCCGCGGCTCCCCGCGAACGTCCTTCCCCATGCGGGAGCCTCCCGCCCACCCCACCCTGGAGAAGGTGTCGCCCCGATGCGCCCTCGCCAGGCCGCCGCCCGCCTCGCCGCAGCGGTGCTTTCCGCCCTGGTCCTTGCCGGCGGCGCCGCCGCGCCTCTCACCTCCGCACCGCCTGCCTCCCCCGCGAACGGGCAGCTCATCCAGATGCTCTCCGCGCCCGGCGCCCCCTCCGGCAAGGGCCCCTTGGCGGCGCTGCTGCACGAGTGCCCGGCCGCCGTGCCCGCGGCAGCCGCGGCCCTGGCCGGGCAGGGACCCGTCGCCACCGCGGCCGTGGACGAAGGCCGCTACCAGATGCTCGCCAGCGTGGCGAGCCCCGTGCTGGACGGCTGCCCCCCGCTATCGGGACGTGCCGGCGCCGCGGTCGCCCGCACGCTGCTCGCATACCTGCGCGGGTCGGCCGCTGACCCTTACCAAACCTGCCTGCCGCAGGCCATCGCCCGCGACGTCCCCGCGGCGGAACTGCGCGCCGGCCTGCCCACCTTCAGCGCAGCGGGCGCAGCGCTGGCGGCCGAGGCCCTGCACCTCGCGCTCGGCCCGCTCTTCGCGAAGCTCGTCGCCCTCCAGGACCGTCCAGCCGGGCTCGGGCTGGTGCAGGCGGCCCTCGGTCGCTCGGCAGGGGTGGCCCGCTCCTGGCTTTCCTCGCCGCGCCTACACGACAGGGCGGTGCTGCTGCAACTGGTGCAGTGGGCCTGGGCACGACCGGGCCAGGGGTACGCGGCCTGGGCGCGGGCGGCGGCCGCGCGGCAGGCCGATCCCGCCGTGGCCGAGGCCCTGCTCGTCACCGCCTACGCGGCGCGGCCCGCCGCCGCCGACCTCACCGCATACAACCGACTGGCGGACCGCTATGGCACCTTCCGTATGCCGCCGAACAGCGGCCTGCACGCCGGCTGGCAGTTCGTCCGGGCCGCGGCCCAGGCCGACCCGCGCGGCTACCTGGCCCGGGGCATCGCCGCCTACGAGCGGGTGGAGGCTGGGCGGCCCTACTTCCAGGTCGACGCCTGCGGCGGGAAGGGGTCGCTGGTCGGGCCGTGCCCCTTCTACACGTATGGCAACCGGCAGTTCGACCCCGCGCGCGAGATCCCGGGGTGGCTGGCCTTCCTGGCGCACTACCCCGGGCACCCGGCGGCGGCCGACGCGGCGTACCGCCTTGCGCGCTGCTACGAGATCGAGGGCAACTGGACGCAGGCGCTGCACTGGATGTGGCTTTCGGCCACGACCTACCCAGACGGCGCCATCGCGGATGCGGCATACGGGCGCCTGCTGTTCATGCTCGACGTGGAGATGCCGCGCTCCGCCCTGCGGGCGGCGGCGCACGCGCCGCTGGCTGCGCCCGTGGCGCAGATGGTCCGTTACACCCTCGCCGTGCGCCTGCTGCGCGCGGGCCGCTACGCCCAGGCGGCGGCCGCCCTGAAGGCCGCCGCCCCGCCCCGGGGCACCTCAGACTGGCAAGGAGCGGTTCCTTGGGCGCAGTGGCCCACGGCGCTGATGGTGGCGCAGCAGCAAGCGGACGCCGCGCGCATGGCCGCGCTGGCGCGGCAGGCGTTCGGCGCGGCGTCGGTCCCGTCGGCTGCGGCCGGCGCGTGGCAAGGCGTCCCCCCGGTACCCCCGATCCGCAACGCGCAGGCGGCGTACGCGTTGGCCGCCGTCCTCTACCACCACACCCTCGCCCTCTACAACAACCTCTGGGCCGGCCAGCAGCAGTTCTTCTTCTGGTATCCCGGCATGATCAACCAGCTGGTCAACGGTAACCTCACACCCGCCTGGGTGCACAGCCTGCGCGCGATGAACACCTACGTGCAGGCTCTGCCGATCTTCCAGGCGCTCGCACGTGACCCGGGCGCACCGGCGAGCCTGCGCGCCCGCGCCCTCTACAGCGCCGGAGAGTGCCTCGTCCAGATGGACAACTTCAACGTCGCCTTCGCCGCCACGGCGCAGGACAGCGTCACGCGGGCGGACATTGTGCGGACCTTCCGCCAGTTCGCGGCGACGTACCCGCATGACGGCGCCCTCACCGCCGACGCCCTGCTGACGGTTGCGCGCTACACCCATGCGACGTCGGTCATCCACGCGGTGGAGAGCAACTTCCCGAAGAGTTGGCAGGCCAAGGCGGCGGCGGCGCTCCAAGGCGTGCCGCTGTACGCGGGCTACGGCCAGATGGGCGACTACCTGCTCCCGCCTTCGCCGCTGGGCTTCGGTCCGGCGCCCGGCGTGCACGTCCGCACGGGCAGCGGCACGGGCAGCCGGCCAGGCACCGCACCCGGGTGGACCACGGTCTGGGTCGCGCCGCGCGGCGTGCCGGCCGGTTGGGGGGTCGAACTGCAGGCTGTGGCCGAGGGCGCGCCAGGGCGGGTCACCGTGCAGTGGGCCCTGGTGTCCCCCGCCTGGCAGCCGCTGCTGCCCTGGGCGCGCTACGGCCCGGTCGCCGTGGCCCAGGTGCCGGCGCATCTCAGCCACGTGGCGTTCCAGGAGGGGCAGCTGCGGGGGTGAGGGGGAAGCACGGCCGAGCAGGGCGTGCCCCCGCCCGCCGGCCCGAATGGCAGCCAGCGGCAGCACCTCACTCACCGTGGCCACGGGCGTGACCGAACATGCGGCGCAAGCCGGTAAGACCCGCTTCCGCGGGCTCGCTCCCGTGAAGCAGGAAGCGTCGAGCAGGAAATTGGCCGCTCTGGCGGTCGGGAACGAAATGCCATGAGACGCGGAACGGCATGCGCCCTACGGACCCGTGCGCGTACCCGCCGGCTCCGCGACCGCCTTGCGGCCGACCGGCGGCCGCGCACCGCATGTGGGGGGCTCGCTCGCGATGTACCCGCGGCGCCGACGCCGAGGGCTGGCCGCCCACGGGCCCGAGCCGCGCACCGGGCGGCGCGCCACCCGCAGGCGCGGTGGCCTCGCCTCACGCCTGCGGAAAGCGCTTGGCGCCTCAGGCTTCTCGTACCGCCTAGATAGCGACGGGGCTGTGCCGAGCGCCCGCGGGAAGCCCCTCGCCGGGTTCATCCCCCAGCCTGCCCTGCCGAGCCCGCAGCGCCCCCGCCGCTTGGAGACGCCGCCGCCCCCGCCCCGGCCCCGGCGTCCTGCCGGCCACCCGCCCCCGCCCCGGCGAGCAGCGTGCGCAACCCCGCCGGATCCAGCACCGGCACACCGAGTTGCCGCGCCTTGTCCAACTTGCTGCCCGGCTTCTCCCCCGCGACCACGTAGCTCGTCTTGCCGCTCACCGACCCGGTCACGCGCCCACCGGCCGCGGCGATGGCCGCCTCCGCCTGCTCGCGGGTCCAGTCCGGCAGGGTGCCGGTGAGCACGAAGGTGCACCCCTGCAGCGTACCGTGCGGCGCCTCGCCACCCCCGTCTCCCGCCCCACCCTCCCTGGCCCCCTCCGCCTCCGGGTCGGTCAAGCGCACCCCCGCGGCGCGCAACCGTTCCACCAGGGCGCGGTTGTCCGGGTCCGTGAAGAAGGCGTTGACCGACTGCGCGATTTTCTCGCCGATCTCCGGCACTGCGGTCAGGTCATCCACCGGCCCGGCGGCGATGGCGTCGAGGGAACGGTAGTGCCGTGCCAGGACCTGCGCGACGCGCTCGCCTACAAAGCGGATCCCCAGCCCGACAAGCAACCGCCACAGCGGCCGGTCACGGCTGGCGGCGATGCCGGCCACGAGGTTCTCCGCGGACTTCTCCGCCAGCCGCGGCAGCGGCGCCAGGCGCTCGGCCGTCAACGCGTAGAGGTCGGCGGGGTCGCGCACGAGCCCGGCCTCGAGCAGCGTCCGCGCCGTCTTCTCCCCCAGGCCCTCGATGTCCATCGCCCCGCGCCGGCCCCAGTGGACCAAGAGCCCCAGGACCTGTGCGGGGCACGCCGGATTGGTGCAGCGGTGCGCCGCCTCGCCGGGTCCGCGGTGCACGGGACCCTCACAGACCGGGCAGCGCTCGGGCATCACGAAGGAGGGCGCATCGATCGCCCGCCCCGTGTGGTCGACCTCGACGACCTCGGGGATCACCTCGCCGGCCTTGCGCACCACCGCGAGGTCGCCGGCGCGTACGTCCTTGGCTGCCACGTAGTCCGCGTTGTGTAGCGAGGCGCGGGCGACGGTCGTGCCGGCGATGCGCACAGGCTCCAACTCCGCCATGGGCGTGAGCACGCCGGTGCGCCCCACCGAGACCACGATCGCCCGCACGCGTGTGCGGGCCACCTCCGCAGGGAACTTGTAGGCCACGGCCCACCGCGGCGCGTGCCCCGTAGCGCCGAGGCGCTGCCGGAGACCGGCCTGGTCCACCTTCACCACGAGCCCGTCGGTAGCGTAGTCCAGATCGTGGCGCCGCTCGCGCCACCCCTCGCAGAAGGCGACGGCATCCTCCACGTCCTCACACAGAGCGCGGTGCCCATTGACGGGCAGGCCCCAGGCGCGCAGGCGCTCTAACGCCGCCCACTGGTCGAGATCGGCCCCCGGCCCAGAAACGATCTGGTAGCAAAACAGGCGCAAGCCGCGCCCGGCCGTGACGCGGGGATCCAACTGGCGCAGGGAGCCCGCCCCCGCGTTGCGCGGGTTGGCAAAGAGCGGCAGGCCCTCCTCTTGGCGCCGGGCGTTGAGCGCAAGGAAGGCCGAACGCGGCAGATAGACCTCGCCGCGCACGACCAGGGGATCGAGGTCGCCGCCGTCCACCCGGGCCGGTCGCTCGGCACCGGCCGGGTCCACGTCCACGGCCAAAAGCCCGACGGAACCGGCGGTGCTGGCGGGCCGGGCGTGCCCCAAGCCTCGGGCCGCCTCGCTGCTGCCGGAAACGGCCCCCCCCCGTGCAAGCCCGGCGCCCACCATCGCCTCTACGGGCTGCGCCCCCGTGGCACCTGGTCCCTCCGGTGCCGCCGGCCCCCCTGCGGGTCGCGCCCCCGGCCCACCTTCCGCCCGCAGTCGCAGGGGCAACTCGCGCACTGTCCGCAGGTTGGCCGTCACATCCTCGCCAACCCCGCCGTCGCCCCGCGTGGCGCCGCGCCGAAACGCCCCGCCCCCGTACGTCAGGGCCACCGAGAGGCCGTCGATCTTCAACTCCACTACGTAGCGCGGATGCTCGCCGCCGAGCCAGCGGCGGACCCGTGCGTCGAATTCGCGCAGTTCGTCGGGGCCGAAGGCGTTGTCCAGCGACAGCAGCAGCCTCGGGTGACGCACGGCGGCAAATCCCGGCGCCGCCTGCCCAGCCACGCGCTGGGTGGGCGATTCGGGGACGACCAATTCCGGAAAGCGCGCCTCGATCTCCCGGAGCTCGCGCATCCAGCCGTCGTAGGTGGCGTCGTCCACCTGCGGCGCGTCCAGCACGTAGTAGACGTAGTCCGCTTCCGCGATGGTCTGGCGCAGGGCGGCCGCACGGGCGGCGGCCTGAGGGCGCACGCCCGCGGACACGAGCGGTGGTGGGACCTCGGCCATGGGCACGCCTCCCGAAGCGGGCACTCTGCACCGCTCGTGTTGCGTCAGCCGGTACTGCAGGACGGGGCCCGACGACGGGCCGGCACGCCCCGGGGTCGGCGCCGGGGGTCGGGATGGTCCCTGTGCGCGACACGTGGCGGAGCGTGTGCCCGGTGGGCCCCCGGGTCCAGCATCCCCAGCGGCGCAAGCGAAGCTACCGCCCGAACCCTCACGCTTGGCGCGACCAACGGCGATCGAGCCAAAGCGCCCACGCCCACTGGGGGCGGCGGGTTCCGCACGCAACGCCCGGGCCGGGGAAGCCCCCCCCGACGGCCCCGCCCGTCCCACTTCCGCCCTGGGCCGCGTAGAAGCGGGGCCTGGACGCCCCGTCACAACGAAGGGGCGGGATACCCGCGCGCAGCCGTAGTAGAGGATCAGGGCAGCCCCGGCACTTCTGGCGCGGCCGCCCTATCCCGGCGGCCGCCGGGACGTCGCGATGGGCGGCTGGCGCGGGCCCGAGGGCGCGTGGCCCCGACGGTCCGCGCGCCTTCGCCCCGGCCGCCTAGCCCCCCGCCCGCTGCAGCCGGGCATAGGCCAACACGAGGGTCCGCCGCCCCGCGTCGGGAAAGTCCACGGTCACCTCACCGTCCGGCCCACGGCCCCGGGCGGAGACCACGACCCCCTCCCCCCAGCGGGGGTGCACCACGCGCTCGCCCGCCGCAAGGTCCATGGCCGTGTCGCCAGACGGCGCGGGCACGCCTGGGGACGTCGGCGCGCCGGCCGGACCACCGCCCCGCGTCGCGGCCCTCCCCGTGGCAGCCGGGCCGCCCGCGACGATCGGCCGCCGCTGCCAGAGGCCGCCTTCCTCCAGCGGCCCACGGGACTGCCGCAGCGTCACCATCCGCGGGTCGATCTCCGCGAGGAAGCGTGAGGGACGCGTGGGCTGGGGCGGCCCACCCATGAAGCCGCGCCGCATGGCGTGGGTGAGGACGAGCCGGCGCCGCGCACGCGTCATCCCCACGTAGCAGAGCCGCCGTTCCTCCTCCACCGCCGCGGCGTCCTCCATGGTGCGTGCGTGTGGGAACACCCCTTCCTCCATGCCCAAGAGGAACACCACCGGGTACTCCAGACCCTTCACGGCGTGCAGCGTCATCAACACGACGGCGCCTGAGCCCTCGGTGTCCGCGGGCACATTGTCGGCGTCGCTCACCAGCGCCGCGCGCTCCAGGAACAGCCCGAGGCCGCCGAGCCCCGGGCCCACCTGGGGGCCACTCTGCCGGGCCACGCTGACCAGCTCGTCCAGGTTCTCCAGACGTGAGCGCGACTCGATGGTGTCCTCGTCCCGCAGTTCGGCCAGCATGCCGCTCTCGGCGAGAACCGCCGCGACGATCTCCGCGACCTCCGCCGGACGCCCGGGCTGCGCCACGTCCGGCGCCGCGGCGACCGCCGGACCGCCCTCCAGAGCGGGCACATCCGCCGCCGCGGCCGGCGGCGCGCCCTCCGCCTCCGCGCGCAGCCGCCCCAGCATGTCCGCGAAGGCGCGTAAGGTCTTGGTCGCACGCGCCACGCCCGGGATATCCTGGGCATGCCCGAGCGCCGCGGGCAGTGGCTCCCCACTCGCCGCCAGGTGTTCGGCAAGCGCGTTGAGCGTCGCGTCGCCGACACCGCGTCGCGGGGCCGCCACCGCCCGGCGGAAGGATGCCCAGTCGAAGGGATTGACCAGCAGGCGCAGGTAGGCGAGGGTGTCGCGCACCTCTCTGCGGTCGTAAAATTTGAGCCCTCCGACCACCGTGTAGGGGATCCCGCGCGCCATGAGGGCCTCTTCCACCGCGCGCGACTGGGCATGCGTGCGGTAGAGCACCGCGAAGTCGCCCCAACCCTGGACGGTGGCCCGCAACTCCGCCGCCTGCGAGGCCACGAACGCCGCCTCGTCGGCAGGGTCCTGGGCCCGGTACACCAGCACGCGTTCGCCGCCGCCCTGGTCCGTCCAGAGGCGCTTGGGGTAGCGGCGCGGATTATGGCCGATGACCGATCCGGCCGCATCCAGGATGGCCTGCGTGGATCGATAGTTGCGCTCCAGGCGTACGACGGCCGCCTGCGGGAAGTCTTCCTCAAAGCGCTGGATGTTGCTGACATCGGCGCCGCGGAAGGCGTAGATGCTCTGGTCCTCGTCCCCGACGGCGGTCAAGCTTTGGTGCTCGCGGCAGAGTGCCCGCACAAGACGGTACTGTGCGCGGTTGGTGTCCTGGTACTCGTCCACCAGCACGTGGTCGAACAAGCGCCGCAGCCGCACACCCACTGGCAGAGCGGCCGCCGCTGGCTCCCCGGGGGCCGGCTGCCAGAACGGGTCGTCGACCGGACCCGTGTCCTCCAGCAGGCGCACCGTGAACCAGATCAGGTCGTCGAAGTCCAGCGAGTTGGCGGCGCGCAGCTTGTCCTGATAGCGCGCGTAGGCGTCGGCCACCTTCCTCGTCCACGGATCGGGCGCGGCGCGCCGCATGTCCTCGGGGCCGATCAGGTCCTGCTTGAGCCGGCTGATCCGCCCCTGGACCGTTGGCGGCGGGAAGTGTTTGTCGCTCAGGCCCATCTCGCGCAGCACTTCGCGCACGGCCGTGCGCTGGTCCTCGGAATCCAGGATGGTGAAGGCCCGCGTATACCCGAGTGCTTCGATCTCGCGCCGCAGGATGCGGGCGCAGGCCGAGTGGAAGGTCTGCACCCACATCCCGTGGGCAGACGGACCGAGGAGTTGCTCGCTGCGTTCCACCATCTCCCGGGCCGCTCGGTTCGTGAAGGTGATGGCCAGGATGCGGTGGGGGTTGGCCCCCCCGCGGATGAGGCGGGCGAGCCGGCGCGTGAGCACGCGCGTCTTGCCCGAGCCGGCGCCGGCCAACACGAGCAAGGGCCCCGGCGGGCTCTGGACCGCCTCCCGCTGTTCGGCGTTGAGATCGGCGAGGAGCGGATCTTCCTGCCACGGCCCGGACGCCGGGCGCGATCGCGGGAGCACGGACACGCGGGCACCTCCCAGTCGCGTCGCGGGCGGCGGGGCACGCGGCACCGCGCGCACCCGCCGCCCGGCGGCGTACTCAGCCGTGCCCGGGGGAGGCGAGGGCGGGCAGCCGCACGGTAAACTTCGCGCCACGGGCCGGCGGGCTCTCCACGGCGATGCGCCCGCCAAGGCCCAGGACGATGCTATCGCTCACGGCCAAACCGAGCCCTGTCCCCCCGGCCTTGGTGGTGAAGAACGGGTCGAAGACACGGGGGAGCACCTCGGGAGGGATACCGGGCCCCTCGTCCTCCACCTCGACCTCCACCAAGCCGGTGCCACCGTCAGCACGGCCGGTCGCCTGCCGCACCGCGACGTGCACCGTCCCTCCATGAGGCATGGCCTCGATGGCGTTCCCCACCAGGTTGAGGAAAACCTGCTGCAGGCGTTCGGGCACCGCCAGGCAGGCGGGGGTCCCGGGCTGCACGGCCAAATCCAAGCGCGCGCCACGATCGGCCGCGCTCGCGCGCAGCAGGTCGCAGGTGTCGCGCAGGAGCGATCCGAGTTCGCAGGGACGCAGGTCCGCGGCCGGGGCCCGTGACAACAGCAGCAGGTCGGCGGTGATGCCCTCGATCCGCCGGATCTCCTGGCTGACGATTTCCACGTACCGCGCGGCCGTCCCCTCGCGACACTCCGACTGCAACAGCTGCAGGAAGCCGCGGATGGCGGTGAGCGGGTTCCGGATCTCGTGCGCCGCGCCCGCAGCCAGCCGCGCCAGCGAGGCCATGCGTTGTCCGCGCACCTGGTCGGCGATGCGCTGTTCGGCGGCAGTCGGGTCGCGCACCATCACCACGGCCCCCGCAGGCTGGCCCCGGAGGCGGAGTGGGTTGACCGTGATCGCCAGGTCCGTCCCCTCGCGCCCGGAGGCCACCAGGGCGTCCTTCTGCCCGGCCGCCACGGCGCCAGCCAGGCGCATGGCGCTCGGGCCATCGACCCCCAGGGCGTGGGAGAGCGGCCAAACCGGTGAATCCTCCCCCGTCCCCTGTCGCCGCAGCAACTGGCGGCCCGCGGGATTGACGTGCTGCACCACGGTCCGGCGGTCTACCAGGAACAACGGCTCCTGCCACTGCTCGATCACCGCGTCCGCGATCTCGGGCCACTGCACCCGCCAGACGGCGTCCCAGGCAGCCGCGGCGGGCGTCTGCGGGCCGGCCGGCATCGTATCGCCTCCCTGCGGTAGGCGTCCAAGGCGGGGGAGAGCCGATGCGGGGGATCGTTTTCCGCGGCGGTGTGGGCGTTCCTGTCCGGGTGCGGACGCATTTCCTCGACTTTCCTCGCGCGGACGTCACGTTGCGACGGCACACGCCCATGGACTACAGTTACGGGGCTGCGGCGGCCCTGCCGCAGGGCCGGCGTCGAACAGGGGGACATGCTGCCGTGCGTGTGTTTTCGGGCGTCCAACCCACCGGGAACCTGCACATCGGCAACTACCTCGGGGCCATCGCCCGCTTCGTGCGCCTGCAGGGGCAGGCGGAGTGCCTGTTCTGCGTGGTCGACCTGCACGCCCTGACCGTCCCGCGGCAGCCGGCGGCGCTATGTGCCGACACCCTTGGCGTGGCGGCGCTGTACCTGGCCTGCGGGATCGATCCCGCGCGCGCCATCGTCTTTGTGCAATCGCACGTGGCCGAGCACGCCGAATTGGCCTGGCTGCTGGGCTGCGTCACCGGCTTCGGCGAACTGCGCCGCATGACGCAGTTCAAGGACAAGAGCGCCCGCGCCGGTGAGGGCGAGGGCGTCAACCTCGGCCTCTTCGCCTACCCCGTGCTGATGGCGGCCGATATCCTCCTGTACCGCAGCACGGCGGTGCCGGTGGGGGACGACCAGCGGCAGCACCTGGAGTTGACGCGCGACCTGGCCGAACGCTTCAACGCCCGTTTCGGCGAATGCTTCCCGTTGCCAGAGCCGTTGATCGGCGAGACGGGCGCCCGGATCATGTCCCTGCAAAACCCCGGCGAAAAGATGAGCAAGTCCACGGAAGATCCCATGAGCCGCATCGATCTCTTGGACACGCCCGATGCCGTCGCAGCCAAGTGCCGCCGCGCCGTGACCGACTCGGGCCGCGAGGTGCGGTACGACCGTGAGGCCAAGCCAGCCGTGAGCAACCTGCTGGAGATCTTCACCTTGGTGTCGGGTGAGCCGGTCGCGGCGCTGGAGGCGCGGTATGGGGACCGCGGGTATGGCGCGTTCAAGGCGGGCCTGGCGGAGGCGGTGAACGAGGCCCTGGCGCCAATCCAAGCGCGCTACCGCGACCTGGAGGCGGCCCCCGACCACTTGGCGGAGGTGTTGGCGGGCGGCGCCGGGCGTGCCCGGTCGCTTGCGTGTCCGGTCATGGCCGATGTGCGGCGGCGCGTGGGGCTCACGGCGGCCCGCTAGCGGGCCGCCGTGAGCCCCACGCGCGCCACGGGGCACGGAGTCCCGAGCCGCGGTTTCCCGGGGCCCCGCGCCGCATCCTCTGAATCGTGCAGCCCGAATGAGACCGGTCGGCCACCGCGCGCGCTCACCCTTGAGACGCCGAACGCGTTCAACGGGGCAGGGCGCATGGCGGCACGCCGGGCCACGGTCTCGGGTGGGCTGGGCGCGGCGCTCCCCCGGCGATGGGCAGAACTTCATGGGCGTGCCACTCGCCCCACGTGTCCCCGACCAGCGGCAGGCTGGTACGGGTGGACCTCGATAACCGGGAGGCGCGAGCCGGGGACCGACCGGCTCCGGGGCGGCCGTTTTCCGTCCGCGCCGCCCCGTGCGGTGTGAGGTCGCTGGGGCGGGGCGGGGTACCGCATCCTCCGCCCTGTGGCGCCAGGACCAGGTCCGCCCCGGGCCCGGGGGCTCAGCGCACCGTCACCTTGCCGACCATGCCCGCCGCGGCGTGGCCCGGCAAGTTACAGTAGAAATAGAACGTGCCGGCGCGCGCGGGTGTGAATGTGACGGTGGTCGACGTCCGGGCCGGCAGGTTGACGTTGACGTTCTGGCTCGGGAAGTCAAAGTTGTGCGCCTCGGCGGACACGTTGTTCAACTGGATACGCAGCGGCTTGCCGACCATGACGGTCAGCGTGTTGGGCGAGAAGGCGAAGTCACTGGCCGTGATCTGGACGGTCTGGCCCGGGACGACCGTCGCCGTGCCGTTGGGCCGGTAGTGCGCGGCATAGCGCGCCGCGGGATTGGCCGTGGCGGCGCCGGGGCCGGCGGGCGCCGGGGCCGCGCTTCCGCGCTGCTGGCCGGTGGTGCCGGCCGTCGACGTCGCGCGCCGCGCCCCGGCGGTGGAGGTGCCACTGCCCCCCCCCGGGCTGGGCAGCGCCGCGGCGCCGCATCCGGCCATCACCGCGGCGCTCGCCAG
>JAJZZC010000359.1 GCA_021797775.1 Bacillota bacterium | reverse complement strand
CTCACCCCTCACCCCCCGACGGGGAAGAGGCGCCGCAGTTCGTCGGCCTCCGGCCGGCGGCCGAGTTCGCAGACCTCAAAGGCTTCGGCGTAGCGCACGGCGCGCCCCCGTTCCTCGCCGTAGAGGGCGGTGAGCAGCGATCGGTACCGGTCGGCGACGCCGGCGTCCTCGTCCAAGCGCCCGCGCAGCCACGCCAAGCGCTCCGCTTCGCCCGCGGGCACCTCGTCCAGATGGCCGCCGTTGTAGGGCAGCCACTCGTACATCTGCGAGGTGTGGCAGTGCAACGCCCGGACCTTGAGGTCAGCCACCGGCGTGATGTCCACGGCGACATCGGGCCGCAACGCGACGGGCCGGGTAAAGCGGTCGGACACATAGGCAAAGACCGGGTTCTTGTCCATGTGGGGCGCGAACGCCGCCACGTTGGGCACCGTGACCATGTACGCGGCGTCCTGGACCACCGTGGCCACCGCCCGGTGGTCGGGGTGGTAGTCCCAGGGTCGCGGCAGCAGGACCAGGTCCGCGCGCGCGTTGCGGATGAGGCCGATGACCTCGTTGCGCAGGGCCAGTGTCGGCTCCAGTTGGCCGTCGTGGTGGTCGAGTACGCGGTACTCCGCCCCCAGCGTTCGGCCGGCCGCCGCGGCCTCCGCCTGGCGGCGCCGGGCGAGTTCGCCCCCGGCCTGGGTCTGGTGCCCGGCGTCGCCGTTGGCCACGGAGACGAAGAGCACCCGATCGCCCCGGCGGGCCCATAGGGCCCCCGAGCCGCCGACCTTGATGTCGTCGTCGTCGGGGTGCGCTCCGAAGGCCACTACGCTCAGGGGCCGCCGCGGGGCGGCCGCCACGGGCTGATCCGGCACGGGACATCCCCCTCCCGTTCGCGGGTCGGTTTGCGGCCAGGACCTTCGACCCGGAGGTGCCCGGTTCCCGCGTCAAAGCCCCACGCCGGAGGCCGGGGATGGCCGTGTGTGACGTTGGGGCATCCGCCATCGCCCGCCGGCGGGTGCCGACCAGGCACAGCATGCGCCAGCGGCGGGGATGCCGCGCATCCCGTATCGCGATGCGGTGAGGGGCGGCGCGCCTGCGTTGGCCGACCCGTGTGGGGGAGTCGGGGGAGCGGCGGGCCGGTGGCAGCCGCGCGCGCCAGCGCGCCGGTACGGAGGGGGGTGCATCGGCACGGCGGAGGGCCGGATGGGGCATCCTTGCTGCCACGCCCTCCGGAGGCGGGGCTGGCTCGGCGGGCCTGCGCTTCGCGGGCCACGCGCCGGGCACGGCGGACGCCGCTCCGCCCGTCCTCACGGCGTCCGTCCACTCCCCGCTTACCGGGCAGGGACGTCATGCTCGCGGGGGGTCTTCGGCAGGAATGCCCGGCGAGCGGGGCGGTACGGGGCCGGTACCAGAGCTCGGCGGCAGCCGCGCCCGCGCTTGCCGCGCACGGGCCTCGGAGCCGCTGGGTCCGGGCCGGCTCCTCCGGCACGACCGGCGTGGCCGGCTGCGTGCCGG
Source organism: Bacillota bacterium (assembly GCA_021797775.1). Taxonomy (GTDB): domain Bacteria; phylum Bacillota; class Sulfobacillia; order RBS10-35; family JAJYVN01; genus JAJZZC01. Next base: position 2,248 of record JAJZZC010000359.1, on the reverse strand, counting down.
CAACCTCCTCTCGCCCAAGCGGTTTGCCGAGAACGACCTGGCTCACCCCGGGCGGACGCTGCGTCACCGTCGCCCGGCGCACGCCGCCCGCCGCGCCGGCGGCGCCCCGACCCGCTAGCGCGGGCGCCGCCGGCCCTCGCTGCGCGCCCCCAGGGCTGCCGCGTCAGGCAGAGACCGCGACGCGGCGGACTTACCCCCGGGCTGCGCGGACGGGACCCGGGTCAACCGGCACGCGAATGCGGTACGCTGCAGGGCGCAGGCCCAGCGGGCGGGCCGAGGGGAAGGGGCCGTCGCCGCGGGCAGGAGTTGTTGCGTAGGTAGCGTGTGCTGGCCGGCCGCGAGGACCGGCGCGGCCGGCCAGCCCTCGACCCGGGGAGGAAGGCCGCTGGGCGGGAGTGGGCGCGAACGGGGGCAGCGCACGTGGTGCGCCGGCCCGGCAGGGGACGGCCGAACGGGGTCGCCGTCCCCTGCCGGGCCGCGGATCACCGGCACGAAGGGGCCAGCCAGCCTCGGGGCACGAAGTGTTCTGGCGTGGGTGACGGCGGGGTGGCAGCCGGTGGTCGCCGTGGCGGGGAACGGGATGCCCGTTCCGCCCGGCCCGGGTGGCGCGGGCGCCATGGTGGCCGGAAGTTGGGAGCGGCCGGGCGGCGTGGGGCTCTGGCGGGTCCGGTGTGGTGGGGCGCAGGGGGAGGACTCGCCGCGGGGTCGCGCGCGCTGAAGTGGTGGGGACGCGCCCTCCGGGGGCGAAGGGATCCGCGTTCTCGCACGTGGCGGGCGTCCGTGCGCCGTCGGGTCGGCCGCTGGCGGCGGCGCGAGGTCCCGGCCCGCAGCCGGCTAGGGCGGCGTGGCCACGGCCTCACGGAAGGGCGTGGCGCGACGAGCGGTCGATTTCCCGCCGCGCCGACGTGGCGGCCTTCCCCTCCCCCCCCGCCGCTGCGGCCAGGCCGGTGCACCCGCCACCGGGAGGAAAGGCGAACGAGGTCGGCCGACGGCCGGCGCCAACGGGCTGGCGCCCCGGAGGAGGTCCCCGCGGGCCTCACGAATTGCGTGCGCGAGCCGTTCCCACGGAGGAGGGTGTAGTCGCGTCTCCCTTTAGGCCGAAGACGGACCAGGCCTTCGCCGACGGGACCGGCGCCCGGGCGGACGCCGTGCGTCCAGCTGCCGGCGCACCGGACGCCGAGGTGGACGCGGCCGCGGTCGAGGAACGCTCCTTGCTGCGGGCGGCGCGGGCCGGTGACCGGCAGGCCTTCACCCGCTTGGTGGAGCCGTTGATGCAGCCCGCGTTCCAGTTCGCGGCCCGCCTGCTCGGCGACCGTGTCCTCGGTGAAGACGTGGCGCAGGAGGCCCTGCTCAAGGCCTACTCCTCCCTCGCTGGCTTTCGCGGCGAGGCGCGCTTTCGCACCTGGCTCTTCCACATCGTGCACAATACGTGCACCGACGCGCTGCGTCGCCAGGCGCGCCGCCGGGAGTCGCCGTGGGCTTCGGTCACGGAGGCGCGCGGGCTGGAGGATGCGCTGTCCGCTGTGGCCGACCCGGCGCCGGGACCGGAGGCTGCGGTGCTGGACCGCATGCGGCACCTGGAGATCCTGCGCGCCGTGGCGGCCCTGCCCGCGGACCAGCGCGTGGTGGTGCTGCTGCGCGACGTGCACGACCTTTCGTACGAAGAGATCGCCGTGGTGACCGGGCAGCACCTTGGCACGGTAAAGTCCCGCCTGCACCGCGCGCGCGCCGCGCTGCGCGCCGCATTGGCGGAGGGACACGGCGGCGGGTCCGCGCCGACGGCGCTGGGACAGGGTCCCAGGGAACCGGACGCCGCCGTCGGCGTCCAAACGGGTGCGGCGGCTCGCATGCGTCGATCGCCGCAGGAGGCGGAGTAGGTTTGGCGGATCAGGCGTGCGAGCCTGCGCGCCGGCAGATGGACGAGCTGGTCGACGGCGTGCTCGACGCGGAGGTTGCCGGCCGCGTGCGGTCGCACCTGGCGGCGTGTGCGGATTGTGCGGCGGAGATGGAGGCGCTCGGGAGGGTACGGCGGCGGCTTGCCGGCCTGCCGGCCGAGCCGCTGCCACCGGGCTTTGCGGATCGGCTCGGCCGCCGGCTCGCTTTGGCCGAGCCGCCCCGCCGCGTGCGTTGGCGCGCCGCAGCCCTACCCGCGGCCACCGCCGTGGCCGGCTTCCTCCTGGCCGCCGCCCTAGCCTCGCCCCTGCTGCCCGGACACGGCGCGCGCGCCGCGCTGCAGGCCAAGCCGTCG
>JAJZZC010000074.1 GCA_021797775.1 Bacillota bacterium | reverse complement strand
GGCGTCCAGCCCGGCCCCCCCAGCCCAGGCCTTCACCGCGCGGTGGCCGGAGAGCGCCTGCAGGCAGGCCTCGACCGACGCCAGCACGGTGGCGTCGTCCGAGGCGTCAAGCTGCAGCCGGACCGCGGGCTTGGGCGTGGTCTGCACCCGCAGGCGCCGGCCAAACGTCTGCCCGAGGTCCGTCACCCGCTGGAGCAGGGGCCCGGCGTAGTTGGGGAAGCTCAGCGTGACGGAGCGGCCCTCCTGCGATAGGGCGAGGACCCCCAGGCGTTGGGCGGCGATGCGGATGCGGGCCAGGCGCAGCAGGTTCTGGACGCCGGCCGGGTAGGGGCCGAAGCGATCGCGCAGCTCCTCCTCGACAGCGTGCACGTCCTCCGAGGCGGCGGCGGCGTGGATCTTCTTGTAGAACTCCAGCTTGACGCGGGGCTCGGCGATGTAGGCGTCGTCCAGGTAGGCGTCCACGCTCAGCTCCACCGTGGTACGCGTCTCGGGGACCTCGCGCTCGCCGCGGAGCTCGCGCACCGCCTCCTCCAGGAGTTGCGCGTACATCTCAAAGCCGACCGCGGCCACGAAGCCATGCTGCTCCGGGCCAAGCAGGTTGCCGGCGCCGCGGATCTCCAGGTCGCGCATCGCGATGCGGAAGCCGGACCCCAACTCGGTGAATTCCTTGACAGCCTCCAGCCGCCGCTCCGCCACCTCGGTCAGCCGGCGCTCGCGCCGGTAGGTGAAGTAGGCGTAGGCCACGCGCGCGCTGCGGCCGACCCGCCCGCGAATCTGGTAGAGCTGCGCCAGGCCGAGCTTGTCGGCATCCTCGACGATGACGGTGTTGGCGTTGGGAATGTCGAGGCCCGACTCGATGATCGTCGTGGCCAGCAGGATCTGGTGCTCGCCGCGCCAGAACTCCGTCATGACGCGCTCCAGCTCATCCTCGGGCATCTGGCCGTGGCCGACGACAATGTCGGCGTCGGGGCAGAGGCCGCGCAGGCGCTCGTAGGCCTCGCCGATGCTCTGCACGCGGTTGTGCAGGTAGTACACCTGCCCGCCGCGCGCCAGCTCCCGGTGCAGCGCCTCGCGGATCAGCGTGGGCGTCCACTCCACCACCAGGGTCTCGACGGGGTAGCGGTTCTCCGGCGGCGTGTTGATGACGCTCATGTCGCGGATGCCGGACAGCGCCATGTGCATCGTCCGTGGGATGGGCGTCGCCGTCATGCTCACCACGTCGACGGTCTGGCGCAACTGCTTCAGCCGCTCCTTGTGGGCGACGCCGAAGCGGTGCTCCTCATCGATGATCAGCAGCCCGAGGTTGCGGAAGTCGATGTCCGCCTGCACCAGGCGGTGCGTGCCGATGACCACGTCCACGGCCCCGCGCCGCAACGCCGTGATCGTCTCCTCCTGCTCCTTGCGGCTGCGGAAACGCGACAGCATGCGGACCGTCACCGGGAAGCCACGGAAACGCTCGCTGAAGGTGAGGTAGTGCTGCTCGGCGAGGATCGTCGTGGGGACAAGCACGGCCACCTGGCGGCCGTCGCCCACCGCCTTGAAGGCGGCGCGCATGGCCACCTCCGTCTTGCCGTAGCCCACGTCGCCACAGAGCAGCCGCTCCATCGGCACCGGGCGCTCCATGTCCGCCTCAATCTCGCCGATGGCCTGCAACTGGTCCGGGGTCTCCTCGTAGGGGAAGGCGTCGGCGAACTCCTGGTGCCACGGCCCGCGGGCGGAGAAGGCGTGCCCCTGGAGGGCCTGGCGGGCGGCATAGAGGGCGATCAACTCCTCGGCCATGTGCCGGACCGATTCCTTGACGCGCTGCTTGGTACGCGCCCACTCCGCGCCGCCGAGGCGCGACAGGCGCGGCGCGCGGCCCTCTCCCCCGATGTACTTCTGCACGAGGCCCACCTGGTCGGTGGGCACGTAGAGCCGATCTGTGCCCTCGTAACGCAGGACCAGGTAGTCGCGCACCTTGCCCTGCACGGTCATGGCGGTGGTGCCCAGGTACTGGCCAATCCCGTGACTGCCATGCACGACGAAGTCGCCGCTGTGCAGGTCCTCATAGCTCTGCAGGCGGGCGCTCGCCGCCGCCCGCCGCACCCGTGCCGGACGCGGGCGCCGGCCCCACAGCTCCCCCTCGCCCAAGACCGCCAGGTGCAAGCCGGGCACCTCAAAACCTGCGGGCAGCGCGTCCGCAACCACATGCACCCGGCCCTGTCCCAGCGCCAGATCCCCCGCCGGGTCCGCCACCGCCGCGACGCCGCCCTCCTCCAGGGCCTGCCGCAGGCGCTCCGCGCGCTCGCGGGACGCGGCCCAGCAGACCACGCGGTAGCGGGCCTGCTGCCAGCGGCGCAAGGTCTCCAGCGCCAGGGTCCACTGGCCGCCGAAGGGCGGCGGCTGGCGGCCGGGGATGCTCAGATGCTCGTCGACCCGGGCGCCGGCGGCCGACCGCCCGAGCGGATCGCAGTAGAGGACGGCGCCACCCCCGAGATCGGCCTGCCAGTCCGCCGGCTGGCCGAACGCCTCGGCCTGCTCCGGCAGGATGCGACCCTCCGCGAGGAAGTCGGCGAGGCGCGCCCCCTCCTGCCGGTGCAACTCCACAACAGCCTCGCCGACGGCCGCCGCGCCCAGCACGACGCAGAGGGGCGCCCGGCCCCGCCCCGCGGCGAGGTGGGTGAGGACCGAGGTCGGCTGGAAGGCGAACGGCAGGTACGCCTCCCAACGCCCCGGCGCGGCGTCGGCGCGCAGCGCCTCCAGGTCCTCCGCCACCTGCTCCTGCAGCCGCTGCCTTTGCTCGGCCTTGCCCTCACCGAAGCGCACCGCCATGCGGTCGAGCGAAGCGGCCACGGCGGTCAGGGCCGCCTCGCGCGGGGCGCCCCCGGGGGACGGCACCTCCCGCGCCGGCGGCAGGATCACCCGCTCCAGCGGCTCCAGCGAGCGCTGCGACTCGGCGCTAAAGCGGCGGAGGGAGTCGAGCCGATCGTCGAGGAACTCGGCGCGCACGGGCCCTTCCGCTGTGAGCGGGAAGACGTCGACAATCCCGCCACGTACGGCGAAGGTCCCCGGCCCCTCGACCAGCGGCTGCCGTTCGTAACCGGCCGCGGCCAGGCGCAGGGCCAACTGGGCGGGGTCCCCGCGCCCACCGATCGCCAAGCGGACGATGGACCCCGCGAAGGATGGGGGAGGCGGGAGTTGACGGCGCAAGGCGCTGACCGGCAGGACGAGGACGGGCTGCTCGCCCCCGCCGGCTAGGGCGGTGAGCGTCGCGATGCGGCGGGCGTGGACCTCGGGGCTCTGCGCCACCACCGCGTAGGGCAGGAAGTCGCGCGGTGGGAAGAGGAGCGGCCCGCCGCCGGGATCGGCCGGCGGCTCGGGGCCACCCGCCTCCTGCCGCATCCAGACTTGGGCCGCCTCCAGGGCGGTCTGAGCGGATGACCAGTCCGCGGTAAGCAAGACCAGGGGGCGGCCGAGGCGGCGGCGCGCCGCCATGGCCAGCGCCAGCGCGCCAGCGTCGGGCAGCCCGCCGACCTCCACCTCGCGCACCCCGCGGCGGACGACATCCAGCAGGCCACCGAACTCGGCGAGCTCGGTCCAGCAGTCCAGCGCCTGCGCGCGCAGCGTCAACCAGGCCCCTCCCCGCGACAGCCCGGCCCGGCGGCCGGGACGCCATCTCCACCTGGCGGCCGCCGCCGCCAACTCAGCGCCCGTCCCCCTCGGCGGACCCGTTGAAGCGCTGCATCGCGGGCTCCAGCCCCCGGGCACAGACGAACTCTACGGCGTCCGCGGCCCTGTCCAGCGCCGCCTGCCACGAACCGAGGTCGGCGGCTGGCATCCGGCTGAGCACGTAATCCGCGGCGTCCCACCCCTCGGGCGGGCGGCCGATGCCGACGCGCACGCGGGGAAAGGCCTCCGTGCCCAGGTGGGCGATGACGGAGGCAACGCCGCGGTGCCCACCGGGGCCGCCGCCCGCCCGTAGGCGCAGGCGGCCGGCGGGCAGGTCCATGTCGTCGTAGACCAGCACGACATCGGCCGGGGTCAGGCGCAGCCTGCGGACCAGAGGCCGCACGGCCTCGCCGCTGGCGTTCATGAAGGTCAGTGGGCGGAGCAGGGTCACCTCGGCCCCGAGCCGGCAGTGGGCAATCTCCCCGCGCAGGCCCAGCGGGTGCGACCAGCGCGCGCCCCGGCGCTGGGCCAGTGCCGCGACCACGCCGAAGCCCGCGTTATGCCGTGTCTGCGCATACTCCGCCCCCGGGTTGCCGAGACCCACGACCAGCATCGCGCCCGTGACGAAGGCCCCCCCGCGGAGGCGGCGCCGCCGGCCCGCCCACCCCCGCATCCCAACCCGCCGGCCGAGCGGGCCCGTCCGCCGTCTCCGGTCGGCCCCTACTCCGCAGTGGCACCCGGGGTGGCGGGACGCCCTTCCTCGGCCGCCGCCGTGCGCGGCGCCAGCGCGTGCGCCACGACCTCGCCGCCGTCGTTCAGCACCAGCACGCCGTCGGGCACGCGCAAAGCGGATACGGTGAGGGTCTGCCCCGTGGCGAGGCCGGCCACCGGCACATCGATCCGCTCCGGCAGGTCGGCCGGAAGGCAGGACACGCGGACCGCGTGCAGCAGCACCTGGAGCACGCCGCCGGCCTTGGCGACCTGGTCCTCGCCCACGACGTGCAGCGGCACGTCCGCGTGGATGCGCTCCTGGGCGGACACCGCCTGGAAGTCCACGTGCACCACGGCCCGCGTCACGGGGTGGTGCTGTACCTCTTTGATCACCACGGTAGGGCGTTCGGGATCGCCCCCCACGGCCAGTTGCACCAGGTGGTGGGCGCCCCCCCGAGCCAGCAGGGCGAGGAGCTCCCGGGACTCCACACGCAGTGCCCGGGGCGCGATGCCGTGCCCGTACATCACCGCGGGCACGTAGCCCGCGGCCCGGTCCCTCCGAGGATGCCCCGGCGCCCGCGGCTCGACCGCGAGCGAAAGTGCTTCGGCCACCATCCATCCCCCTTGCCGCAAACGCCTCACCGCCGTGTGGCACAAACACAAAAACGGCCGGCGGCCCTACGCTCCGGCGCTTGAGGAGTATACGCGCGCCAGCGCGCGCGATGCAAGGCTGCCGTATGCCGGGGGCGTGACACAAACCTGTGGGCGCCACCGTGGGGGCTGCCATGCCGGGCCAAGGCCAGCCAGCCGACCGCACCTCGCAGACATCGTCCGCGATGCCATGCTCCTTGGCCCGCCTGCCCACAAAGGACAGTGGCGCACCGTGCCCTGGGGTGTCGCTACGGCCGGGCGCGCGCCATCTGCCGCTCCCGGTGCCTGGGCCCGAGGGCTCCGCCTGTGCCGCCCACCCCTGCCCCACGGCCGACAGCCTCCCCCGCGCGGCCACCCATGCCCCTCGTCGGCACGGCGCACCCACACCCCCGCTCGACCCGCACGCGCCCCCCAGGGCTCAGCCCACCCGCACCCGCGCGCGGCCACCCACGTCCCCCTGGCTCGCCCCGCCCACGCCCCGGTTCGGGCTGCCCTTTGCCCCCCTCCTCGTGTGCCCCTTGCCGGGGCGCCCTGCGACCACGGCCCTACGGCTGCGAGGGGTCCCCCATGGCGATCACCCGGGCGGGTGCGCCGCTGCTCCGCGCCACCAGCAACGGGAGGGCCAGGACGTGCCAGCGGGCCGGGGGCAGGAGGTCCCGGTCCAGCCGCAGCCCCTCCGCGATCCAGATCCCCTGGGAGAGGAGCACGCGGTGCACCTCGTAGTTATCCTCGCCGCGGCCGCCGACGCTGAAGCCCTCCACGCCCACACCGCGGACGCCGTGCGCGGCGAGGAAGCGCGCGCCCTCGACCGCCAAGCGCGGCGCGCCGTCGACCCATTCCGGCGACCACGCGCGCCGGGCCCACCATCCGGCGCAGAGCAGCACGACGGCGCCCGGCCGCAGACTGGCCTCGACGCGGCGCAACTCCGCCTCGCCCACCACAACGCCCGGCCCGCGCTCAAAGCAATCCACGGCCACCGCTGGGCCGTGCAGTTCCACGGGCGGGTACTCGTCCATCGTCCGGCCCATACCCTGGTGGTAGGGCGCATCCATATGCGTGCCCCAGTGCAGGGGCGTATCGAGGCGCTCCAGGTTCCACCCGTCCCGGACGGCGTTGGAGAGGAGACGCAGGTGCGGCGGCTCCACGTCAGGGATGCCGGGGCAGTTGTCATAGAGCGGCACCGAGAGGTCTAGCATGGCTCCGGTCCCCAGGTCGTCTGCCATCGCCACAGCGCGGCCCCCTTCCCTGTGCGCCTGGCGCGCGGGCGTGTTGCGCCCGCGCGCCAGGACCGTCGGGTGCTTGGCGCCGGCCAGCGCCTGCTCCTGCCCGCGCCCAGCGTCCAGAGCACCACGCGCCGGGCCGGCCTTCCCGCGGCGTACAGGCTCGGCGGCGTGCTGGCCACGTCGCCATCGCTGGCGGGGGCTCTTCGCATCCCCCTTCCGGGGGTCCCGACGGCGGACGCTGTGGTACGGGCACACGGACAGGCCAAGGCCCCTGGAGCGCTCCGCGACCGAGGCCTGCCACCAGGCCGTGCTGGCCCGAGCGGCGGGTGGCCTACGCGTGCCCGCCAGCGCTACACCAGCCCGCGGCCTTGCCGGCCAACCGCCTTCGCCCTCTGGGCCCCAGCGGCTTCGACAGAACGCAGCGCAGCGGGGGGCTCCGCTTCCCGGCCCACGCCACACCCCCGCTGTGGCCGACTCCCAGGGGAAGGGCCATGCGCCGCCGCGCTGCCACAGCCCCCCCCCCCCGCGGGGCGCGGTCGCGCCGCGTTGGCCTGGCCGTCCGCTGCGGGAGGCGCGGCGGCGGGCGGCGAAAGGGACGGCAACGCGGCGGCGGGCGACGGAGGAGGGCGGGCGGCATGCGGTACGCCATCTGCAATGAACTGTTTGAAGGGTGGGACTTCGCGCGCACCTGCGACTTCGTGGCGCGCACCGGATACCAGGGCATCGAGATCGCCCCGTTCACCGTGGCGGCGGACGGGGTAGAGGTCCTCCGCGGCCCGGAGAGGGCGGCGCTGCGTCGCCGGGCGGCCGACGCGGGGCTGGCCGTCGTGGGCCTGCACTGGCTGCTCGTCGGCCCCGCGGGGCTGCACCTCACCTCCGGCGACGGCGCGGTGCGTGCGCGGACCGGGCGCTACCTGAGCGCCCTGGCCGAGTGCTGTGCGGACCTGGGCGGCCAGGTGCTGGTGCTCGGTTCACCGCGGCAACGGAACCTGGAGGCGGGCACCGCCCCCGAGGAGGGGCTGCGGCGGGCGGCGGACTGCCTGGAACCGGCGGTGCGCCGGGCGGAGACCCTGGGCGTACGCTGGTGCCTGGAACCGCTGCCCGCGGCGGACACCAACTTCCTGAACACCCTCGACGAGGCCCTGAGGCTCGACCGGCTGCTGGGTGCGGGGCCGGGGCTGGGGGTGCAGCTCGACGTCAAGAGCCTCTGCGCCGAGGCGGCGGACCCGGCCCGGCCCGCACCCGTCATCGCGGCGCACGCGGCCGCCGCCCGCCGGTTCGGCCACGTCCACGCCAACGACCGCAACCTGGGCGGCCCGGGCAGCGGCGACGTGGACTTCCAGCCCATCTTTGCGGCGCTGCGCGCGGTGGGCTACGACGGCTGGATATCGGTCGAGGTGTTCGACTTCCAACCTGGCGCCGAACGCATCGCGACCGCCAGCCTGACCTACCTGCAAGCGACGGGCGGTACGAGCGCCTGAGGGGCCCGCCCGCTCGGCAGGCCGGCCGCGTCGCCAACGCCTAGGGGGGCGCGTTCACGGCCCGTAGTGGGGGCGATTCCCGGCGCGGGGTCATCCGGGGGGGGGGGGCGCACCGGGGGCCGCCCTCGGGTGCGCGACGGGGTGCGCCCTGCGCCGGAAAGCCCGCGGCTGCGGGAAGGCCGGCCCCCAGGGGCTGACCTGGCGGCAAGGTGCGGCCCCTGTTGCCGCCAGCGGCGAAGGAAGCGGGCCGCGTCGTTCCCGGGGGGCCGAGGGCGGGTGCGCCCCCGGGACCTCACGCCTTGCCGGCGCTCAGGCCCCCGTCGACGGCCAGTCCCGCCCCCATCACAAACATCGACTCATCGGAGGCCAGGAAGAGGGCCGCCCGCGCCACGTCCTCGGGACGGCCGAGCTCGCCGGTGAGCTGGCGGCGGCGGATGGCCGCCAGGGCCTCCTCCTCCCGCCCGGCATAGGAGCGGCGCAGGTAGCCCTCGACGAACGGGGTCATGATGGTTCCAGGCATGAGGGCGTTGACGCGGATCCCGTGGGGCGCGCAGTCCACCTGCATCGAGCGCGTCAACGAGAGGACCGCGCCCTTGCTAGCCGTGTACGCGGCGCGCTGGGCCAGACCCGTCGTGGCGATGGACGAGGACATGTTGATGATGCAACCGCCGCCGCCCTGGGCCTGCATCTGCAGCACGGCGTATTTGCAACCGAGAAAGACGCCGCGCACGTTGACGGCGATGACGCGGTCCCAGTCGGCCTCCTCGGTTTGCTCGACTGCGCCGACGTGCCCGATGCCGGCGTTGTTGAACATCACGTCCAGGCGCCCGCTCCCCCCGGCTCGCACTGCCTCGGCCACCGCGGCCCGCACGTCCTCGGCCGCGGTCACGTCGACACGCACGAAGTGCGCGGCGCCCCCTGCCTCCCGGATCTGGCGCACCGTCTCCGCGCCGCCGGCCGGATCCAGGTCGGCCACGGTCACGCGCGCCCCCTCGTGCGCGAAGAGCAGCGCGGTCGCCCGGCCGATGCCCGACCCCGCGCCCGTAATGAGGCAGACCCTGTCAGCCAGCCGCACCCGCATCGCCCCCCTGCCGACTGTTGGTCACGGCCGGTCCCTGGGCCGCGAGGTCCCCGCGCCCCCGCACCCCGGCGAGGTTGTGTACGTGGACGTGCTCGCCCTCGCCGACGGCGCAGGTGGTGCGCCCGATGACCGCCCCGTACTTGCGCACCTCGGCGCCCGCAGGCAGCGGGCGCAGGGCCACCTTGTGTCCGAAGGGTACGGGTTGAGCCAGCGCCACATCCCCCTGCCGCGCGCCGACCCGGTAGGGCACGCGCTCGCCCGGCGAGAGGTCCCGTAGCGCCGTGCCCACGTCGTCCACCTCCGCCATCACGACAAGGGCCTGACCGACCCGCACGCCCGGCCCGTCCATTCGCTCTCGCCCCTCGCTCTCGCGTACCGTTCTGAGGCGCCACGACGAAGGAACTCGTCCTCCACGCGGCGCTTCGCAGACGTAACCCAGAAGAGGTCGTCGTCGCCGAGCGCATCTCGTGCGAGTATGCCTCTCTGCAACTCGACCGCTCCGGCCAGCCACAGATCCCCAACGATAGCGTGCGCCATCCGGACAATGGGTTGCGTGCAGGCGTCCTCATCCAGTCGCGGCCCCTAGCCCTGCGCGCGGCCCCGCCCCCTGTTCGCAGACCACACGGCGACCCCCCTCGCCTGGTGGAGCCGCTCGCAGTTTCGCCCCAGGGCCGCGTCCTTCTGGGCGAGTCGCTTGCGCCACAGGCGATAGCGGACGCAGGCCGAACTCGGCGCGTACGGCCGTCAGTGCCCCCGTGACCCCACGGGCGCCGCGGCCGCATCCAGGCGCCGAACCTATGCGCGGCAAGCGGTGGCAGGCGCGAGCGGACCGGCGTACCGCTCCGAAGTCACCCCCGCTCGTGGCGCCATCTGGGCGAAGGCCCCCGCTGGAATGACGCGACCCTGAGTTTCGCCCCGGGCGGCCAGGTCCCCTGGGGCAGTGGGGAGAAGAATCCCGAGGTGGTGCCGTTGTGCCGGGGCCTCCGGCCGCTAGCGCTACGCAGCCCCGATGGCGAAGGGGACGCCCGTCCGGGCGGGACGGGCAAAAAGGGGGAGCACCTGTGCGGGAAGCGTGGGGATCGCGCAGAGCGCCCGCGCGCGCCGCAACGAGATGAACCCTGTCGTTGTTCCTGCCCGGATCGCATCTCGCGCGGTCCGCCCGGTGCGGCCCCAGGTGGATCCGGCCCAGGGGACCCGCCGGCCCGTACAGGAGGTTCCGCCCTTGCACGTCTGGCCCACGGTGCTCCACGTCGGGGAGGTGGCGCTGGGAGGGGTCTGGCTCCTCACCAGCTTCGTCGGCACCGACCGACGGCGCTTCGCGCGGCAGTTGGCCCGCTCCGGGGTCGATCCCCGGGCCGCCGGTCCGTCCCTCTGGATCCAGCGCGCCATGGGCGCCGTGCTCCTCGCCTTCGGGGTCTGGGGCCTGGCCCGGCCCTAAGGAGCTGCGGCCGATCAAGGCGCTCAGACTAGACAAGGGTCCGGGTGCTGGCGCAAGCGATCCTTGGGTGGCCGTCGCCCACGGAAACAGTTCAGTGGCCAGAGGCTGACTCGGGCAGGCCGACGGGCATCAGCGGCGCCCAAGCGCACCTCACGGGGTCGCGGCCCCTAAGCCCGCGCCACGCGCTGGCGGCGCTGGCCCATCAACTCGGTGATGGAGCGGTCCTCGTGGACGCGCACGATGGCGTCCGCCAGCAGGGTCGCGATGGACAACACCTGCAGACGCGGGCCCAGGACCTCACCGGCGTGGTCGGGGAGTGGAATGGTGTTGGTGCAGATCAACCCCCCGCCCGGGCCGTCGCGCAGCCGCTCCAGGGCTGGACCCGACAGCACCGCGTGCACGCAGCAGGGGTACACCTCACGCGCCCCGAGTTCACGCAGGGCCTTGGCGGCCTGAACGCTCGTCCCGGCCGTATCGATGATGTCGTCCACGAGGATAGCCGTCTTGCCGCGAACGTTGCCGATGACATGCATCACCTCGGCCACGTTCGGGGCCGGCCGCCGCTTGTCCACAATGGCCAGCGGCACGGACAGCAATTCGGCCATACGCCGGGCGCGGGGGATGCCGCCCTCGCCGGCATCGGGGCACACGACCACGGGCTCCTCCAGGCCCATGTCGGCAAAGCGCTCGGCCAGGAGTGGGATGCCGGTGAGGTGGTCCACCGGCACGTCGAAGAAGCCCTGGATCTGGCCGGCATGCAAGTCCACCGTCAGGACGCGGTCCGCGCCAGCGGTGACAATCAGGTTGGCGACCAGCTTGGCGGTGATCGGCTCCCGCCCGCGGGTCTTGCGGTCCTGGCGGGCGTAGCCGAAGTACGGGATCACGGCCGTCACGCGGCGTGCGGATGCACGGCGCATGGCGTCGATGACGATCAGCAACTCCAGCAGCGATTCGTTCGGCCGGAAGGTCGGCTGGATGACGAAGGCGTCAACGCCGCGGACGTTCTCGTTGATCACCACGCGCGTCTCGCCGTCCTGGAAGGACTCGATCAGCATTTCCCCGAGCGGGATGCCGATCTGTGCGGCAACCTCTGCGGCCAGGGCCGGGTGAGCCCGTCCGGTAAAGACCTTGAGCGGCCCGTCGGTGGCGGACACGGCAGCGCGTCACTCCTTCGCGGGGGGGGGCGACCCAACCGGAGGCGGCCTCGGGGGCAGGGACCGCGGGCGGGACGCCCTCTCGGGCCGGGCCGGGGTCAGGGCGGGCCCGCCGGCGGACCGGCGCGCCTACGGGCCGTCCAACCCGGCTTATTCACCTGGCGTGCCCGCGCGATGCCGAGCGCGCCGGACGGCACGGCATCGGTGAGCGTGGAGCCCGCGGCAACGAAGGCCTCCGCGCCGACGTCCAGGGGCGCGACGAGGTTGGCGTTGCATCCCAGGAACGCGCCGTCGCCCACCCGGGTGCGGTGTTTGCGCGCCCCGTCATAGTTCACCGTGATGACGCCAGCGCCGACGTTGACCCGCTCGCCCAGCTCGGCGTCCCCGAGGTAGCTGTGGTGGTGCTGCTTGCTTCCCGCCCCCAAGCGCGCGTTCTTGAGTTCGGCAAAGTTACCGACCTCGACGGCGGCGCCCAGTTCCGTACCGGGCCGCAGGTGGCTGAACGGCCCGATGCGGCAGCCCTCCCCGACCCGGCTCCCCTCCACCACGGAGTGCCACACCCGCACGTCCGCGGCCAGCACAGACGCGCGCAGGTGGGCACCGGGCCCGAGGACGCAGCGCGGCCCCACGCGGCAGCCGCCCTGTACAATCGTGAGGGGATGCAGCACCGTGTCCGTTTCCAACGTACAGTCATCGTCGACGTAGGTGGTCTGCGGGTCCAGCACGGTCACCCCGACGTCCATCAGGCGCTCCAGGGTGCGTGCCCGCAGGCGGGCCTCGGCTCGGGCCAGCGCGCGGCGGTCGTTGATCCCGAGGACGGCGTCGGCGTCGGCGGCGATCCGCGTGTCCACCGGCAGGCCATCGGCGGCAAAGAGGGCGATGACATCGGTCAGGTAGACCTCGGCCTGGGCGTTCGCCGGCGCGCAGCGCGCCAGTGCCCCGTGGAGCGGCGCGGCGTCGAAGCAGGCCACCAGCGTAAAGACCTCGTCGATCCGCCGCTGCTCCGGGGAGGCGTCGCGCTCCTCGACGATGGCGCGCGCCCGGCCGGCGTCGTCACGCAGGATGCGGCCGTAGCCCGCAGGATCCGCCAGGCGGGCCGTGAGCAGGGTCGCGGCGGCGCCACTGGCCGCGTGCTGGGACCAGAGGCTCCGCAGTTCACCTGGCTCGACCAGCGGGGCGTCACCGGCCATGACCAGCACGGAGCCAGCCCTTGGCACGGCGGCCAGCCCCTGCGCGACTGCGTGCCCCGTGCCGCGTTGCTCGGCCTGGTGCGCCCACAGGACCTCCATGGGATCGACGGCGGCTGCCCAAACCGCGACGGTCGACCGTAGGGCGTCGGCCTGGTGCCCCGAGACGACCACCGCCCGGCCAAGCCCCGCGTCGCGCAACGCCGCCAGTACGCGGACCACCATCGGGCGACCGCCGACTGGGTGCAGGACCTTCAGCAGGTCTGAGCGCATGCGCTTGCCGAGCCCGGCCGCCAGCACCAGGCCGATGGGCGCATCCGCTGACGCGACCGCGTCCCCCGTCATCGACGCGCATCCCTCCCCCGCGCTCCCCGGCCCTGGCATTCTACACCCCGCGCCAGCCGCCGGCTTCAGGCGCCCTCCGGCGGCTCCGGCGGCACCGCCGGACCAGCGTGACTGCGGCTCGCCGCCAGCACCCGCCGGCAAAGCTCCAGGTCCTCCGGCTTGTCGACATCGACGCCGACGCCGGGATCGGCGCAGCGCACCGCCCCCGCCCGCTGCCCCAGCAGCCGGCTCCCCGCCCGTTCTGCCGCGGCGAGCCGCGCCGTGCCGGTGAGCAGGCCCAGCACGAGCCCCCACCCCAGGATGCCGGCCAGGCGCAACGGCCGCTTGCGGGCGGCGTACACCTGCTCCGCCAACGCGAGCAGCGCCGGGACAGCCACCCGGCGGACAAAGAGGCAATTGCCGCCGGTAAAGGACCCCTCGCGCAAGCGCACGTAGGTCCGGCGCACGCCGGGATACGCGGCCTCACAGGCCGGCCGGGCCACGATGGGATAGCCGAAGGCCAGGGAACGCGCGCGGCAGGCGGCCATCAACTCCGTCACCGCGGCGGCGGTGAGCAGGGGGGCGTCGCCCGCCGCAAGGATGACCTCCTGCTCGTCGGCCGGCAGGGCGCCAAGCGCCGAGCGCAGCGTGGCCACCAGGTTGCCCCCGGGGGCCACGGTCAGCGCGTCGCCAGCCGCCAACCCCTCCGGACCGGCCACGATCACCCGGTCGACGGCGCCGGCCAACGCCGTCACCACGTACCGCCCCATGGCCTGCCCAGCCAGCGGCACCAGCGCTTCCCACTCGCAGCCGGGGGCGGCTGCGCGCAGTCGTCCCTCGTTGCGCCGCCCCGCCAGCACGATGCCGGTGGCCAAAACCGAGTCCCCCCGCGTACACGCTCTATCCGGGCAGTAGCCGGCAAAGGACCAGACGGAGCCCCGAGTCTCCGTCGAGCCCCGGGCGGAGCGCCCCACGGACCGGCCACAGCGCGGCGCGCCGCCCCACCGCGTACCGGCCGCGGTCTGGCGCTCTGCGCCTAGCCGCTACAGGTGCCACCGCCCGCGGACCCGCCCGATCCGGAGGCCACCCTGGCCGCGCCCCCGACCGCGCATCGCCCCGGGTGCCCTCGCGGAGCGTCTCGCCGCGACCGGGGCCGCGCACGAATGCACGCCGCCCGCGGACCCGCCCGATTCCGACAACGGTGCTGGCTCCCCCCCGGGCCGCCGCGGCGGAGGGCGCCCGTGCGGATCAGCCCCGCGGTCCCACGCCAGAGGCCTGCCGCCAGGGGCCTCCGGCGGCGGCCACGCCCGCCGGCCAGAACCGCGCCGCGGCCGCCCATGTGCCGCGCGCGCACAGGACGGGGGCCAGGCGGCGGCTCCAGGCCGCGGACGGCGCCAGGGCACAGAGCGCGGAACCCGAACCGCAGAGCACGCAGCTCAGCGCGCCCTGGGCCAGCAACTCCGCGCGCAGGGCAGCCAGGTCGGGACGGGCGGGGTAGAGAACCGATTCGAAGCTGTTGCCGAGGCGGTCGGCCAGTTCGCGGCGAGCCGCGGCGGCCCAGCCGGCTGGACCGCTGCGGGCCAAGGCGGCCACAGGCCGGGGATCGGGATGCGGCCACTGGCCCGCGGCATCCAGGGCGGCATAGGCGGCCGCGGTGGCGGAGCCCGCCCCGGCCCGTACCAGCAGCACCGGCCATGCGGGGAAGGGGGGTAGGGGGTGGACGCGTTCCCCGCGCCCCGCGCCCAAGGCGGTGCCGCCCCAAAGGAAAAAGGGCACGTCGGAGCCGATCTGCGCCGCCAGCGCGGCGAGGCGCGAGCGGGCCCAGCCCACACCCCACAGGCGTGCACAGCCAAGCAGCGCCGCCGCGGCGTCGGCCGAGCCGCCGCCGAGCCCGGCGCCCAGCGGGATGCCCTTGCGCAGCCGCATCCGCACACCCACGGATACGCCGGCGGCCTCGCGTAGAAGCGCGGCCGCACGCCAGGCCAGATTTCGTTCCCCCTCGCCGATGCCGGGGACGTCACACTCCACATGCAGAGACAGCGCGGGCGCCAGCCACAGGTCGTCGAAGAGCGTGACAGCCTGCAGGACCGTGCGCACGGCATGGTAGCCATCGGGCCGCCGCGGACCGACATCCAGCACCAGGTTGACCTTGGCGGGCACCCGCAACCGCAGGCCACCGCTCCGCGGTGAGCGGGAGGGGGAAGGAGAGGGCATTCAGTTCTCGCGTCCCCAGGACACGACTTGCGCGGGGCGCCGCGTTGCGGCTACCGGAGCGCGGGGCCGGCGCCCAGGGAACACGGCCGTCACCTTGCCTGCCGGAAGTGGGCCGAGAGTTCGCGGTCCTCGGCCTTGCACCTCCACCGGGAGGGGCGCCGCCGGCACGGCGTCCGCGCGGGGGGCGGTTGCCCGACAGCTCTGCGTAGCGCCGTCAGCAGCAAGGGGGGCGGTCGTCCGGGCCGCACGTGGGCCGGACCGGATGGCCGCGTGGGCGCCAAGGCCGGGACCGCACCGGCGCGCACGCGCCGGGCCATCTGCACCCGTGGGGATGGCTGCGGGGGGGGGAAAAGCGCCTGTCGCCACAGGCCGCAGCGAACGCCGTGGCCCTGGCGGCGCCGCGAGCGTCGTGGCGTGAAGCGGCACCGTGCCCCGCGCCGATCACAGGGCCATGCCCTGGCGGCATCCCCTCCCGATTCGATTCGGGTCGGCGCGTCGACCCGCTGGGCGCCCGTGGTGTACACCACCAAGCGGATGACCGGCCAGGGGGCGGGCCATCCCGGCAAAGGGCCGAGGACACAGCGCAGATCAGCTGGCGATGGCCGCTAGCCCACCGCGGGCGCGGGCGCCTTCACACGAAACTGGAGCTTGCGCGGGCCAGCCTGGCCGCAGAGGCTGAGTTCGACCAACGCGGTCAGGACGTCGGCGTAGCTGTACGACACGCGCCGGTACTGCTTGTCCTCGTCCAGGAGGATCACGAAGTGGCTGGCGTAGGTGCGCTCCAGGGTGCCTTCCCGCTCCACGACCTTGCGCCGGCCGCGATTGGCCTTGACCAGCACCCTCTGGCCGACGAAGGCCTCCAGCGCGCGCCGGATGTCGGAAAGGACGTCTTGGCTCCGTGCCAACGTATCCACCCCTTCCGTGAACGCTGCGGCGAATTATAGCACACCTCCTCCTCTTGCGCAAAATAGCGCAGTATACCCGGGCCTTTTTTCTGCTGTCAAGGGTGGTCCCGGCAAAGTCCGCCAGCATGGTAATAGGTGGTGCTCCGTGCTAGCGCGGCCCCAATCGCTCTGTCGTTTACCGAGTGTCGGCTGTGACTTTGACAGAGGCCGCGGCTGCCGCCTGGCCACGGCGGCATGGTGCGACCCTTGCCACCGGGCCGAGGCGCGCCGGCAGCCTCACTTCGTGTACTTGTCGGCGACCGTGCTGGCGCCGTACGAATCCGGCTTGATCTTGGCGTCGAAGCCGCTGCCGGTGACCATGCCCACGATCTCCCTGATCAGATCCCGCGTGTCGCCCGAACTGCCGACGTCCAGGTGAATCTCGATGTTCAGGTAGGCGTGGCCGCCGCGCGCAAGACGTTCGGCTAACTGGCCGGCCAGTCCAAGGCTTAGCGCCGTCTCGTAGAAGATCTTCTGGCGCAGCGACGCCATGGGCCGATGGCTGCGCCGCTGGTAGAAATAGCGCGCGCCCTTGCCCACACGGTGGACCACGATGGCCGTGACGAAGCAGACCTCGTTGTCCTTGGTCTGGGAATCCGAACCAACGATCAGCTTGTACGGATCGTTGGGGCTCTCCCCCACGTAGGCCATGATCTCGGCAAAGACGCCCTCAAAGCTCAGGACGCCCTTCGTCGGGCTGAAGAACTGCATGACGCCCTAAGCCCTTCACCTGGGAGGATTGGGTCCCGGGCAGCCGCCGCCGCAACCGCAACGCGGTGAACAAGCGATGGGCCCAGTATCCCGTACCCGGCACCATAAGTCCACCGCGGCACAGCCGCACCGCCAGGCAGCCGCGGCAGGCGGGGTGGGCCGCCCCACGCGCTCAAGGTACGCCCCGGGGCGGCTCGCCGCCCCGCGTTGCGCCGCCGGGGACCTCGGGCGCGTCGCTGACCGAACCCCCGACCGCCCCCAGGGCCACCGCCAGCGCCCCGAATTCCACCAGTCCCAGGGTTTCCGCCCGCCGCTCGCCGTCAATGCCAGCCTCGGCCAGGGCCGCACGCACACTCGCCCCGTCCAGGCCGAGCCCGGCGGCCAGGGCGTTGCGCAGGGTCTTGCGCCGCTGCCCGAAGGCCGCGCGCACCACGCGCAGCACGGCGTTCCGCGGCGTGGGCGTCGGCGGCGCCGCAAGGGGGCGCAGGCGCACGACGCATGACTCCACCGCGGGAGGCGGGCGGAAGGCCCGCCGCGGCACACGGAAGAGCACCTCGCCAGCGGCATGGTACTGCACCAGGCAGGAAAACGCCCCGTAGACACGGCTGCCGGGCGCCGCCAGCATGCGGCTCGCCGCCTCGGCCTGGACCGTCAGTACGGCCCGGGTCCACGGCAGCCCCCCTGTCAGGAACGCGGCGAGAAACGGGCCCGTGATATAATATGGGAGGTTGCTGCAGAGCTTCCACGGCCCCGTGGCCAACCCCGATAGCGCGGCAAAATCCAGGCGGACCGCGTCCTGCCACAGCATGCCAAGGCCCGGTGCTAGGCGCTCCAGGGGCGGGGCCGCCGGCGGCCAGTCGACGGGGCGCCCGCTGGCGACGGCCTCAGCGAGGGCTGGCCGGAGCGCGCGGTCCAGCTCCACCCCCACGACGCGGGCACCCGCCGCAAGCAGGCGTACCGTGAGCGAGCCGACCCCGGGACCCACCTCCAACACCGGATCTCCGTCGCGGATCTCCACCGCGGCGACGATGCGGTCGAGCAGGCCGGCGTCCAGCAGAAAGTGCTGGCCGAGCCGGCGCCCGGCCCGGATCCCGTGCCGGGCCAACGTCCGGCCCAGGTCTGCGGCGCGCGGGCCGCCTGCGCTCGGGCCCACGGTGCGGGCGCCCGGCACGCCGCCCGCCACAGCAGGAGGCCCTGCCGGCCCGCCAGACGCCTCGGCGTGGTGCGCCGACGGTCCGGAGGGCCGGCCTGGCGCGCCCGCGCGCCTTGTCCCACTCATTGCGCCCGCCCCCGGAAGAGCGCCGCCGCGTTGGCCGTGGTGGCCGCAGCCAACACCGCCGGCGGCTCGGCGCGGAGCGCCGCGAGGAACGCGAGCACGTCGGCGACGCGCGCGGGCTCGTTGCGCCTGCCGCGGTACGGCGCCGGGGAAAGGTACGGGGCGTCGGTCTCCAGCAGGAGGCGTTCCCGGGGACAGAGCCTAGCGGCCGCCCGCACCGCATCCGTCCCCTTGGGAAACGTGGCCAGGCCGCCGAAGCCGAGGTGAAAGCCGAGGTCCAGCGCCTGGCGCGCGAGGTCGGCGTCCCCGGAAAAGCAGTGCCAGACCCCGCCTGCCGGGGGCACTCCGACGGCGCGCAACACGTCGAGGAGATCCGCTGCCGCCTGGCGCTCGTGGAGGATCACAGGCAGGCCGAGCCGCGCGGCCATCTCTAGTTGATGCGCAAAGGCGTGCCGCTGCGCGTCGCGGGGGGACAGGTCGTAATGGTAGTCCAGGCCGATTTCCCCCAGCGCGACGGCCGCTGGTGCGGCCAATACCTCCTCCAGCGCCCGCCACGCCGTACGCGACGCTTGCCGGGCCTCGTGCGGGTGCAGGCCAGCGGCGAGCGGCAGGGCGACATCCGCAGCCGTCCCGGCGGCGAGCGCGGCCACCGGGCTCCAGGCCTCCGGCGAGGCGCCCACGACCACGATGGCCACCACCCCCGCGACGCGCGCCCGGCCGAGGACATCCGCGCGGTCGTCCGCGAACCGCGCGTCTGCCAGGTGGCAGTGCGTGTCCCACAGGGACACCGCGGGCGGCGCCCCCCCCACGGACGCCGCGGCAGTAGCCGTCATTTCACCGGGCTCCCGGGGGCGATCGGACCCTCAGGCCCCACCAGGCGCAGTTGCGCGCCGTCGCCAGCGGCGAGCAGCATCCCTTCGGACCGCACGCCGCGGATCGTGGCCGGCTGCAGGTTGGCCACGATCACGATGTGACGGCCGATCAGCGCCTCAGGGGCATAGTGCTCGGCGATGCCCGACACGATCTGCCTCCGGCTCGCCCCCAGATCGAGCTCTAGACGCAGGAGGCGCGTGGCTCCGGCCACGCGCTCCGCCGCGACCACCACGGCCACGCGCAGGTCGATGCGGCGAAAGTCGTCGATGCCGATCCGGGCCACACCCTCGGCCGCGGCCGCCTGCGGCCCGTCCACCGTCTCCACGCCCGTCGCCCCACCACCTGGCTGCGGTTCCGGCGCCCCCGCGGGCGCGGCGGCGCCCGCGCTCCCGAATGACACCGGGTCGGCCAGCACCGCGTCTGGATCGAGCCGGGCGAAGAGCGGCGCGCCCCGACGCACCAGGGTGCCCGGGCGCAGCCCCCCCCAAGCTAGGTCAGGCCAAGCTGCCGCCAAGATGGCCGTCTCGGGCAGCCCCAACTGACGCGCCATCTCCTGGGGCGCATCAGCCAGGAAGGGCGTGAGGGCGACGGCCAGAACGCGCAGCGTCTCGGCCAGGTTGTACAGCACGCCGCCCAGGCGCCGTGCCTCACCGCGCCGCGCCAGGTCCCATGGCGCCTGCTGGTCGACGTAGCGGTTGGCGCGGGCGCAGAGCGCCATCAACGCGGCGGGCGCCTCGTGCAGCCGCAGGTCCTCCATGGCGGCGGCCATAGCTGCCACGGCCTCCGCGCTGGCCGCTGCGAAGCCGTCGTCCCCCTCGGGCGGCGGCTCGGGCACCCGGCCGTTCGCAAAGCGCTCGATCATGGTCAGCGTGCGGTGCAGCAGGTTGCCCAGGTCGTTGGCCAGGTCCGAATTGTACCGCTTGACAAAGGACTCGGGCGCGAAGTTACCGTCCTGGCCGAACGGGGTCTCCGCCAGCAGGTAGTAACGCGTCGCGTCCCGCCCGTACACCTGCACGAAGCGCACAGGATCCACCACGTTGCCTGTGGTCTTACTGAGCTTCTCACCGCGCACGTTCAAGAAGCCGTGGGCGAACACCGCGCGGGGCAGGGGCAACCCCGCCGCCATCAGCATCGCCGGCCAGATGACGCAGTGGAAGCGCGTGATGTCCTTCCCGATGAGGTGGACGTCGGCGGGCCAGAGCCGCGTGAAGCGCCCCTCGTCCCAGCCGAAGCCCGCGCCCGATAGGTAGGTGATCAGGGCGTCGAACCACACGTAGACGACCTGGCTGTCGTCCCAGGGGAGCGGCACCCCCCAACCGGCGTGGGCACGAGAGATGGAGATGTCCTCCAGGCCCTCACGCAGGACGTTCAGGACTTCGTTCCGCCGGGCCTCCGGCCGGATGAAGCCCGGGTGCTCCTCAACGTGGTGCAACACTGCGTCGCGGAAGGCGGAGAGCCGGAAGAACCAGTTCGCCTCCTCCACGCGTTCCAGCGGTCGCCCGTGCAGCGGGCAGCGGCCGTCGACGGCCTCCTTCTCCGTGCGGAAGGCCTCGCACGAGACACAGTACCAG
>JAJZZC010000358.1 GCA_021797775.1 Bacillota bacterium | reverse complement strand
TGAGCGGGGGCAGTGTCACTCGTCGGATGGGGAGCGGAAGGGGCAGACAAGCGGAGAGGGGGGCCGCCGGCGGCCCCCCTCGGACTGGCATGGGGTGGGTGGGCAACTAGACGAAGAGGTTCAAGGCTAGCGGCAGTTCAACCGGAGCGGCGGTGTCGGGCGGATCGTCGTCGGAGTAGAGGCGGGTCCAGACGTTGCGGTGGCGGCCGGAGGCCGGGAGGTATTCTTGGCTGGCCAGGTCGACGACGGCGCGGACGAACTGGCCGAGGCTGGCGCGGTCCAGGAAGCGGAGTCGCACGTTGCCGGTGGTCAGGTGCAGATCGAGTTGGGCGAGGGTGCGGCGGGCGCCGCCGTGGTGGACGACGGTGGCCACTACGGAGTAGGGACGGTCGCTGCGGAGGGCGAGATCGGCCAAGATGAGTACCCCTTCACTCGTCGAGTTCGGTCACGGCCCGGCGGACGCTCGGCTCCTCCACCAGCGGGGTCTTGTTCAGGGCGGCATCGAGGAGGGCGTGGGTGGCCAGGTTGCCGAGGCGGCGGCAGAGGCCGTTGGACTGGGCGTGCAGCAGTTCAAGGGCCGCCTCGGTGAAGAGGGGCCGGTCGATGCCGGCCTGGCGCAGGCTGTGGACGACGAAGGCCGCCGTCTCGGCGGGCTGCAGCGGAGCGAGGTGGCAGCGGACGGTGACGCGCTGGGCGACGGATTCGAAGGTCTTGAAGCGGAGCATGGCACGCAACTCGGGCTGGCCGCACAGCACGAGAGTGAAGGGGCTGGCGGCGTCGCAGTCCTGCACGTTTTGCAGGTAGCGCAGTTCGCGGACCATGGGCTCGGTGAGTTCATGGCCCTCGTCGATGAGCAGGACCGGGTGTTTGCCCTGGGCGGTGGCGAGGTCGGCGAGCAGGGCCTGGAACTCCTCGCGGGCGCGGCCCGCGGTGCTGGGCGCCGGTAGACCGAAGTGGGTCAAGACACGGCCGTAGAGGGTGCGGGGCGTCAGATGGCTGTCCGCGACGTAGACGGTGGGGTGGCGGTTGGGGTCGAGCTCATGGAGGAACAACCGAAGGGCGGTGCTCTTGCCCGAGCCGACGTCGCCGGTGAGCAGGGCAAAGCCGGAGGCGGCCAGGGCGAAGTGGAGCCGGGCCAGGACCTCGCCGAGGCCAGACCAGCGGAAGAGGGACTCGGGCGCCGGGGCCTTGGGAAAGGGGAAGGCGCTGAGGCCGAAGGCAGCCAGGGGCTGCGGCAGTGTGGTGATCACCGTGGCGCGCCCCCTGCGGCGGGGGGGGCCTCCGGGTCGGGGGCCGGCGGCGGCGTGAAGC
The DNA here is from genome assembly GCA_021797775.1 of Bacillota bacterium. Classification (GTDB taxonomy): domain Bacteria; phylum Bacillota; class Sulfobacillia; order RBS10-35; family JAJYVN01; genus JAJZZC01. The sequence continues at coordinate 2,451 of JAJZZC010000358.1, read as the reverse complement.
GCATCCGGCCGGCCTGCCGGAAGCGCGCCTCTTGGTCATGGCGCTCCAGGAGGTCGTGGAAGGCGGTGCGCTCCTGAGGCGGCGCGGGGGCAGCCGCCGGCTCGGGCGGACGCACGTGTCGGCTATGGGCGGGCAGCACGCCGAGGGGCGTGGCCCGGCCGTAGCTCTTGCCCTCGTGCTCGACGAGTACCCGGGAGAGGTCGTAGGGGTCGAAGCGGACGGTGACCTTGCGACGAGCCAGTTCGGGGGCGACCTCAAAATCGTGGCCCTCGATGGAAACCGTGCCGACGGCGGTCACGGTGCGGGTCTCGGGCCAGAGGAAGGCGTCGGCCAGGGTCTCCGGCTCCACCCAGACGATGGGGTGGTCGGGGTGGACGTGGGCGAGCCGGGCGTCCGGTGTCTCCTTGGTCGAGGAGTGGACGCGTGCGTTGTATTCGCTGTGGAGCCAAGCGGCGAAGAAGCGCTGGCCGTCCTCCAGGGTCAGCAGCCGCCCGGCGTCGATCAGGGCCTGGGCCTCGCGGCCCCACTGGCGCTGCGCCGTGAGGAAGAAGCGCTCCACCTTGCCGCGGCCGGCCGGGCGGTAGGGGCGGGTGTGCCGCGGCTGAATGCCCAGTTTGGCACAGGCGGTGGTCAGCATGTCGCTGCGATTGGCGCTGCCGTTGTCGCTATACAGGCGTTCAGGTCTGCCGCGGGCGATGATCGCGCGCTTGAGCAGGTCGGCCAGGGCGGGGCGATCCTCGGCGGGGTAGAGGCGGGCGACCACGTGCCGACTGTAGTCGTCCAGGGCCGCGACCAGATGGATCGTGCGCCGCCGGCCATGGGCGTCGGGCAGGTAGAGCACGGGGCTGGCGTCGAGCTGCCACATGGCGCCGGGGTAGGGGGACTCGCGGAGCTGGAAGGTCTGCTTGCTCCGCGTGACCTCCGCCCGGCTGACCCCCGCGCGGCCGAGGGCGTCGCCGAGGGTCGTGCGCTTGATCTGCCCCGGCTCGGCCAGACCCTCCAGTTCGAGAATGCGGATGATCTGCAGCACGGAGCGCTCCGGGTCCTCCTGGCGGAGGGCAACGGCCCGGGCGACGACCTGCTCGGGCAGGATGCGGCGCACGCCCCGGTCGGACCGCTCCTCCGGCAGCAGACCGGCGTAGCCCTGCGCCGTGTAGCGGGCGACCCAACGCGTGAGGGTCCGGGCGTGGATCCTGATGGTGCGGCCGTCGGACGTCTTCCAGAGCCGGGCGGAGAGGGAGCGCACCAGGTGGGCGCGCTCCCCGGGGCCAAGCGGCCGGACCACCAGCGGGGCGATGACCTCAAAGCGGAACGTGGCGACGGCCTGACGGGCGGCGTCGCTGGGCAACGGACCACCCCTTTCCGGCTGCGGCGGCACCTCTTGCCAGCCCCGTCGCAGCCGCCGCCACCCTATCGCCCGTCCCCCTTCCGCCACCATTCGGCAGAGTTTGTGGGCCGTTCCCGGCCCGGCGCCCTCAGGTCCAGACAGGCAGCGTCGTCGGCACCGGCGGCCGGAACATCCGGGGCACGGCCAGGGCGGGTACGGGCCCCGTGCAGCCCACACCCTGCCGCAGCAGGTCCCCCATGGCGGCGCAGACCCGGAACATCGCGGCCAGCCGCCCGCGGCGGCCGTCCCCCTCCCGGACCTCGGTCGGCGCCGCGGGGTCGAGGCGCTGCCAGGCCGCCAGCAGGCCGATGAGGACCTCGGCGGCGCGCGTGGCGAGCCGACGCTCCCAGCGCTGCATGGTCCTCAGCGACCAGGGCCCGCGTCCGGCGAGCGTCGCCCAGCTCTGCTGGTCCACGGCGTGGGCGCGCACGGCGGCCTCGCGCTCCGCCGTGGGCACGGTGTCATAGGGCGTGACGAAGCAGGGGTAATGGGTAACGGTGCAGACCGGGCACCCCGGGTTCACGCAGCGCCCGCGCAACAGCCGCAGGCCCTCTAGCTTCGGCGGCTCGCCCTCGGCCAGATGCCGCGGGAAGCTGCCCCACCGCTCCAGGCACCCGCCGCAGGATGGGCAGGCCTCCAGGGAGATCGACCGGGCCAGGAACCGCTCCCGATACTCCCCGGGCGTCATCTGCTCGCCGAGCTGAACCCAGCAGCACTTCTGCGGCGCTGGTTGTCCCGCAGGGAAGCAGCGGCCGTTCACGACTGCGATCCGGCCCTCCGGCACCTCCGACGGCGGCCACCGTCGGGACTGCAGGTGGTCCGCCACTGCCCGCTTGCAGGCCGGACACATCGCGTCTACGCTCGGCATTGTTGCCGCTCCTTTCCCCTCTCGCGTTGCCTGCCACAGCGTGGCGAGAGGGGTTCTGGGAGTGGGAACCAACGGCGGGGCCTGGGGACGTTCGTCGCCCCCAGGCCTCTCTCATGCCGAGGCAGATTGCCTCCCGTCAACTCAGCCCGGATCCGGACCTATAATCCCGTCACCAACATCCGGAATATCGAGCAGT
>JAJZZC010000357.1 GCA_021797775.1 Bacillota bacterium | reverse complement strand
TCGCGGCCGTCCACGCAAGACTCGCTTCGCCGTGGCTGGCTGGGCCTTCGGCGGCGGGAATCCCACCCGCTCGGATCGGTCGGCTTCGTCTCGGCGCACCGAGATTCAGGATTATATGGCGGTTCCTAGAAGTGTCTGCCAGGAGCGTCCTGCACCCAAATGACTCGTGACGCACAGCGATTGCGGGCGATAACCGTACGACGCGGCGGCCAAGACGCCCGCTTACCGGCGTGGCGGACAGCCGGATGCCCCCTCCCGCGGCTGGCCCAGGCGCCCCCGCTCTCGTACCCCCATCGGGCCGGTCGACCCCGGCGGCACCTGCGTCGACTGCCGCACGATGAGCGCCGGGGGAAGCAGGTGGGTAGCGGGCGGGGAGTCGTCGCCGCGGATGCGCGCCAGGAGCTGCCTCACGCCGCGCACGCCCAGGGCCTCCTTGGGACAGGCCACCGTCGTCATCTTGGGCCGCGCGTACTCCGACGTGGTGTCGTCGAAGCCGACGACCGAGACGCGGCCCGGGACGTGCAGCCCTTGGTCCTCCAGCGCGTTGAGCACGCCCAGCGCCATCACGTCGTTGAAGGCGACCACGGCGGTGAAGGGCACGTTGCGCGTGATCAGGTGGACGACGCCGGCATAGGCGTCGTGTTGCGCATACCCGCCAACCTCCACGAGCAGCCGCGGGTCCGGGCACAGCCCGGCGCCTCGCAGCGCCCGCGTGAGCCCGGCGTAGCGCAGGCGAGTGGTTTCGCTGTCCGCCGCGCCGACGAAGGCCAGCGCGCGGTGGCCCATCCCCAGCAGGTAGCACCCGGCCAGATCCCCGGCGCCTTCGTCGTCCGTGACGAAGCCGTCGATCCCCGGGGCGGGGCGCGCCCCCGCCACCCCGACGACGGGCACCTTCTCCCGCAGCAGGTGGCCGGCGATCCCGCTGCTAACGACGTCCCAGGAGAGGACGACGAGCACCCCGTCGATGCCCATCGCCAGCACGCGGTCCTGGTAGAAGCGGACCCGCGGGCGCCGACGTAACCGGGGCGCTGACCTCGCTCGCCAAGCAGATCAACGCCATCCAGGTGACGGGCAAGGCGGCTGACCAGAGCGCGGTCGCCAGCCTGAAGCGCTTCCGTCAGGTATCGCCAAGATGCCGGTCGGGCCGACCGACACCTACCCGGCGCCCGCGCGCACGGGGATCGGCGTGCCGGCGACCGTGAGCAAGTACATCACGGTGCAGCAGGCCACCGGCACCTACACCCTGCTGGGCGACGGCTGGGATATCTGGCTCAGTTCAGACAATGGCTCGTTCGCCTGCCTGCCGGTGACGGCGACGGAGGGCGCGTGGTCCTGCCGCGTGACGGCCATCGCCAACCTCACCTGCCCACACCTCAGCCAGTGGTCGAAGTTCGGCATCATGGCCCGGGCCAACCTCTCCGACGACGCGCCCATGGTCACCTACCGCGTCGACGGCGGGCTCTGGCAGAACACGGAGTGGCAGGCCCGGGGCGTCGCCGGCACCACGCCGTGGGGCGAGGCCGGGTTGTCCCTGCCGCCCGTGGGCCAATCCACAGGGACGGCGAAGCTGGTCAAGCCGAATACGCAAACCCACAAGAACTACCTCTTCCGCCCGGTGTGGTTGAAGCTGGCGCGCAAGGGCCTGGTCTGGACACCCTCGCTGTCGTGGGACGGGGTGCACTGGGTCCAGACCGGCACGCCGCAGCCCGTGGAGATGGGCGGTTGCTGGGTCGGCATCGTGGCCTGCGCGCACAACGGCAGCTTCGGCAACAAGGGCTACACCCGGGCCGTCTTCGACCACCTCAGCTTCCAGCCGACTGAACTGCTGCAGCTCGGCGACCGGGGCACCCCGCCTAAGGGCGGGTCCGTGCCGGCCAAGTGGGCGACGATGTAGGGGACGGACGCCCGGGGACATGGGCCCGAAGGACACACGGTTCGGCCGCCAGCAGGGGAAGGCACGGCGCCTTCCCCTGCGTTGCTGTCCGGTAGTCGCGGCGATCGCGGCCCCACCATCGCGCCAACGGATGCCCGCAGACGGCCGAGATCGCTCGGGTCTGTGGCCATGACCGCTGGCGACCAAGAGCGGTCACGGGAGCACCGCACGCGCACCCGGCGTTGCACCGAGCCTCCCCAGGCTCGTGCGTCCGGGCGTAGGGCGGCGCCCCGGGCAGGGACGCGGAGCCCGCCCCCGGGCAGCGTGTTTCGGCCCGCCGCCGGGCGCCCGGGCAGGACATCCCCCCTGGAGGACGAACGTGAGTTTTTGCTGTCCAGGAGGTGGCTGTCCAGGAGGTGGCGGATGGAAGCCGACGTCTCGCGCCTGACCCACGACACCATTCTCAAGGCCATGGGCGAGGTCTTCGTCGGCCTGTCTGTCGCTCTCGATCCTCGGCGTCGAGCTGCCCCGCGTGGTGGGCCTCGTCTCGGGCGATCTCCCCCAACTCACCGTCCGCGGCCACACCGCCGACACGGCGTGGATCATCGCTGGCGGCGAACGCGCGCACCCGGAGTACCAGTCCACACCGGTGACCCACGACGACCTGCTGCGCTTCGCCCAGTATGAACTACTCCTCTGCCGCCGTGACGGGTGCCGCAATCCACACGATCGTCGTCTGTACTACGCCCGTGCCCGACGCCCCCACGACGCTGGACCTGGGTTCCATCGTCTAGCGCGTCCACGCGGTCCACTTGGCGCGCCTGGACGGCGACGTGGACACCCTGCGCGCGGTCGGGCTCGTCCTCTCCTGCCGGTGCCACGGTGCCCAACAGGGCGGGGAGCCTGTGCTATCCTGCTCCGGGAGGAACGCGGGTGGCGTTCCTCGGGGCTCTGCCGGGTCGGGCACGCGACCAGCGGCGCGGGCGCTGCAGCGGCCTGGGGCTCTTGCCTGGGCGCCAGCCAGACACCCGCTCCGTAGCCCGCCGCCCCCTGCGCGGATCGGACGGAGGAACGTGTGGCGGAGGTGCCTCAGGTTTTCGTCGCGGTCGCTGTCCGTGCGTCGCGCGCGCTCTCGGCGGAACGGCGGGCACACGGCAGCGGCGCGTCAGCGCGTGCGTCGCTGGTCGTCGTTCATGATCCGGCCCCAGTGGGGGCTGGCGTGGAACCGCGGTACGCCTGCTCGGTGCGGCGCTGGCACCATGGCTCAACCCGGGCTGGAGGACAGGAAGGCTGAAGGATGACTGAACGACAAGGCGGCAACAGTCTCGTGGCCAGACCCGGGCAACCCCTCATCGGCATCCCGTTCGACGAGGATGGGGGGGCCGGCGTGCGCTACTTCGCCGACGAAGGTGAGGCGGACGCGGTGCGGAGCAGCCGTGGTATCCGCCGACTGATCGGCACCTGGTCGGATATGAACTGGGATGAGACGCTGGAAGCCCTCGAGCGCATCCGCCACGAGAACATACCGACTCCGCCGATTACCGATCTATGAAGCGGTACTTGCTGGATACCGGGCCATTGGCAGGGGTGCTCCTGGGACGCCGGCACGTCGTCGATCACCTTGGCGAGCGCTTGGACGGCGACGAACTGGCCACCAGTGTCCTCGCTTACGGCGAGATAGTGGAACACATCCGCGGAAGGCAGGACTTCGAAGCCCGAGAGCGGGAGTTGCGCGACCTGCTGAGGGACGTCTGTCCCTACTTTCTCACCTACCCGATTCTCGATCGTTATTACCCCCCTAGCATCTGGCAGTATATGGGTTTGGGACATAGCTCGCAAGGGATGGCAAGACAAGGCGCCTACCCAAGAGGCGTAACTCTTCAACCACAGTGATCCTGCACCACTCCACGAACCG
>JAJZZC010000073.1 GCA_021797775.1 Bacillota bacterium | reverse complement strand
CAGACTCCCGTTCGGGCTCTGAGCACCAAGCTAAACACGACCTTCCTTACCCAGCGCGCCCTCTCTCTTCGCCACTCCGCCTGTTTTTCATGCCGCGTGGCGCCGGGCCCCGCCGGCATGGGGGACTTGCAGGCAGTCGCGATGGTCCGGGCTCGTCCTTCCGCCGGAGAGCCTTTTTCCGTCATCGCCAGCCGCTTTGCCTCACTCGTCCGCCGCTCGGTCTCGGCCGCCAGGGCCTTCCGTACCGTCTCCAACCGTCCCCGCAATCGCTGCGGGAACCGACGACGATACCCGAGGGCCTTCCGCCCGATGCATAGCGCCGCGGACGCGTGGACGGACCAACCGAGGTCGCCCGCGAATCGCCAGCGTCCTTCGGCCGATGTGTATGCGGGGTCCACCAACGTGACCGGCACTCCGAACCGCTTGGCCCGCCGATCCACGGCCTCCGTCAGTTCGGCATAGGGGAAGTTGCTGCTGTAGCGGTTGAAGGCGCGGTTGGTGTCGTGCTCCTTGGCGAATCCCAGGTCCTCGCGTACCAGCGTCTTGGCCACGGACAGGGCCGCATCCACCGCGCGCTTCGCCATCACACCCGCCAGGTAGGCCCGCCGGTCCGTGTCGGCCTGCCACATCTCCGGCAGCCTTCCGATTCCGCTCCACAAGACGCCCACGGCACCGGCGAACACCAGGTCGCGTCAGCCCCGGCGCCTTAGAGGTCCCGGTAGCTCACCAACGCCACGCCCGCGGCTGTGATGGCCCCCCGGACCTCGGGGTCCGCGGTGAGCAGGCGCAGGTCGGCCACGCGTTCCGCGCCCCCGTTGGTCATGGCGTGCAGTTCCGGCGTGTCGGCGGCGGGGTGGAAGAACACCTCACCGGTGCCCGCGGGCAGTTCGCGCACGGTGCGCAGCAAGAAGGCGCGGGTGTCCTCGCCGGGGGCACGCCGTTCGGGCAGGATCAGGTCGTCGGCGAAGCGGACGCCCCGCGCGGCGGCGCCCGCCCGGGCCTCGCCCCAGCCCAGCAGCGCCATCTCGCGCGGGCCGGCCATGCGCACCGGCAGGTTGTAGTGCGTGGCCAGATCGAGGTAGACGGCGAAGAACGCCGGGTGCGTCTGCAGGGTGCCCATGTGGCTGTCGAGGTGCGTGGGCGCAAGGCCCCACCTAAAGGCCTGTTCAACCTGGGCGCGGCACTCCTCCCACGCCTCTTCAGGCCGTGCGTGCCTGTGCACGTCGGGTGGATGCCGCCACAGGAACCCGTCCGGGTCGGCGAGGCCCGGCACCGCTGCCGCCCCTGCCACCGGCCGCCAGCGCAGGCGTGCCCACTCGCTGGTGAGGGTGAGGTGCACGCCGACCGCCCAGTTCGGGTGCGCCCGCGCGCGCAGGGCGGCGTCGTAGGCCCACGGGCAGGGGACCATCAGCGTCGCGGACGTGGCGATGCCCCGCTCCAGCGCCGCCTCGACAGCGTCGTTGGCCGCGAGGCAGGAGCCGAAGTCATCGCAGTTGACGATGAGCCGCCGCACGGCGGATCCCCCTCCATCGGTCGTCACCAGGGTACGCCTCCACCACCTGGGAGTACGGGCAGCCAGCGGGACGGCGGCGCCGTGCGCCCTATGGGGCTGGCCCGTGTAAGCTCCCCTTCGTCGCCCGCCCGCACCGCCCTGCCGACGGCCGCCGACGCCGAAGAACAATAGGTCGCTCTCATCCAACGCTGCGCGGTGGCGATCACCTGGTAAACGCGTTCGTCCGCCTCGTCCTCCACGAGCACGATGCGCTGAGGCCACACTCGCAATGTGGTATGCGTTCAGGCGGGGGTAGCACCCGCCTATGGCCCTACAGGTGGTGGCGCGAAGGAGATTGGCATACTACTGGCGGGAACTCTCTCTTAGCGGATGAACCCAGACGAGCCGGTCGCGGGATCGATGCCCTTCCGTCTGACGACCGGTCGTCGGGCAAGCCCCTTGGGGCGCAAGCCTTCGCGCGTTCTGAGCGCTTCCAGCCCCGGGCTGAACGCTTACGTGCACCATGCATGCCGTTGCCAGTTGTTCAAGCAACGGCATGCATAAGTGCACCCGCAACTCACCGTTGGGTGCCTTCCACTCCCGGTTCTCGCAGATCGTGAGCGCAAGTTCCCACTGGCTGAAATTCCCGAACCGTTCGGTCGTCCAGCGGATCAGTTCCAGATCCGCCGCCGTAAACACACGGTCCCCAACCATAAACGGCGCCCGGCCGTCCATCCCACCGGTGCGCCGCCTTCACGTGCCCGGCTCCTACCGCGGCGGAGCGTGCTCCTCCGCTGCCATGGCCCCGCCGACCGCCTCGGCCGGACCGCGCCGCAGATGGTGGGCGCAAAGGCCGTCTTGCGCGACGGGCTGCGCGCAACGCTCGCGGGCGGCCCCACAGCGCGGGCAGGCCCGCTCCCCCGGGCGGAAGCGGTGGTCCCCCTGGGCGCGGGGGCCGCAGGCACAGAACGCGGCCAGCGCGCGGCAGCGAGAGAGTCCAAGCACGGTCGGTGTGGCATCCGGCGTCCTCTGCGTCCCCGGGGCGCCGGCGGCGAGACCAGCACCCTCCGCGGCGCGTCCGCGTCTGGACGGGTGCGCGCGGCTCGCGGTGCCACCGCCGCCCTTCGCCGCCGCGCCGGTCGCCGCCAGCCCGGCCTCGACCAGGAAGCGGGAGGCCTCCCCGACCCAGGTGCAGACGGCCTCGTCCTTGGCCCGCGTCAGCGCGACGTAGAAGAGCCGTCTCTCCTCCTCCACGCCGGCCAGCGTTCCTGCGGAGCGGCGGTGCGGCAGGTGCCCCTCCTGGCAGCCGAGCACGTAGACGGCGCGGAACTCCAGTCCCTTGGCCGAGTGCGTGGTCGTGAGCGTGACCCCAGCCTCGTCCCCGTGCCCCGCCGCCGCCCGGGCCCGCTCCCCGACGCGGCGCACCCAATCGAGGAAGGCGGGCAGCGTGGCCTGCGCCGCAGCGGCCTGCTGTGCCTCCTCCACGACCGCGGCCGCCTCCGCGTCGCCCTCGCTGCGCAGGTAGGCGTCGTAGCCCAGATCGCCGCGGATCAGCGCAATAGCCGCCTGCGGGGGCAGGGCGGCGCAGCGGCGCAGCCCGTCCTGCAGGCGGCGCACCGGTTCGCGCACCCACCCCGGGAGCCCGGGGAGCGTGGCGAGCGCCGCCACCGGGTCGGCCGAGCCCGCGACCTTGGCCAGGGCGTCGCCGCTGATGTAGCGTGCCGGCCGGTTGGCGATGCGCCGCAGGAGCGCGGCGTCGCGCTCGCCTGCGGCGAGGCGCAGGTAGGCGAGGACGTCCTGCGCCGCCGGGTGGGCGAAGGGGGTGGTGACGCCGCCCAAGACCCGCAGGGGGAGGCCCGCCTGCTCCAAGGCCTGGAGGACGAGGAAGGGGTAGGCCGTCGTCCGGTAGACGACGGCGACCTCCGCCGCGGGCACGCCGCCGGGGCCCACGCGGGCCGCCACATCACGCGCCACCCACGCGGCCTCGTCCTCGCTGGAGTCGAACTGCCGGCCGCGCACCTGTCCCTGCTCTTCCCGCGCCGCGTGCATGGCGAAGGCGATGCGCTGGCGGTTGCGGGTGATGACCGCGTTGCTGCGCGCCAGGATGGCCGGCAGCGAGCGGTAGTTGCGGTCCAGCACCACGCGCGTCGCCCCGGGGAAGTCGCGCGCGAAGCCCAGCAGGTGCTCTGGCGAGGCCCCGCGGAAGCCGTAGATCGCCTGATCGGGGTCGCCGACCGCGCAGAGGTTGCCAGCTGGCGCGCGCAGGCGGCAGAGCATTGCCCACTGCGGCCGGTTGACGTCCTGCAGCTCGTCCACGAGGACGTGCCGCCAGCGCTCCCGGCACCGGTGCTGCAGCGCGGGGTCGTCCAGGATGTCGAGGGCCTCCCAGAGAAGGTCGTCGAAGTCGAGTGTCCCCTGCTCCTCCTTGACGGTGGCGTACGCCGCCGCCAGCGCGGCCAGGTCGTCGCGGCGCAGGCCCTGGGGCGTTGGCGCGCCCGGGTCGGTCGCCCGCAGCCCGGCGTTGCGCAGCCGGCTCAGGTCCGTCAGGGCCTGATCAAGTGCCGCGGCGTCCGCGTCCGGGGGCACCGCTCCCTGCCGGCGCCGCTCGCGCGCCAACTGCATGAGCAATCGGCCGACCAGGCGGCGTTGGCCAGAGCCATCCAGCAGGCCCCGCACGCGCTCTGGGTGGTGGGCGCGCACCAGGCGGTAACAGAGGCCGTGGAACGTGGAGACGTCCGCTTGCGACCCCGCCGGCAGAAGCGCGGCGAGGCGGCGGCGCATCTCGTCGCGCGCCGCCGTCGTGAAGGTGATCAGCAGGATGGCGCGCGGCTCTTCGCCCAGGGCTACCAGGCGGGCCGCCCGCCGGGTGAGGACCGTTGTCTTGCCCGATCCGGGCCCGGCGACGACCAGCAGCGGGCCCTCGCCGTGCAGCACGACCTGCCGCTGCGCGGGGTTGAGGTCGGCCGTCAGGTTGTCACCCGGGGGGGCGGACATGGGATCAGTCTAGCGCAACGGCGGCGCGCCGTCGCGGGGGGCGTTCGCGGTGACCATCGACGAGGACCAAGGGCAGTCAGTCGGATGCGGTGGCACGGCCCGCCGTTCTTGGCAACCGGGGCGGGCTGCCCACAGCTGGCGGCCTTGGCCGCGCTGGGGCGGAGGTTGGTCGTTGTAGACCCCGAAGAAGTGAAGGGTGCCCTGGTACAAGACACGATCGACATGTTGACAAGTATGTGCGTGCGGTTGTACGGCCGCCGTTCGGCCCGGCACCGGAAAGAGAAGGCGCTGAAGGCGGCGAGCCGGCCGCCGCGGCGGTCGGGAACAGCATGCCATGAGGAGAGGAACGGTCCGGCGAGAGCCAGCGGCGATGGGGCACAAGGGACAAGGACATCGCGGCCCTGCGACGGGGAACTTTGGCAGCGGCCACCTCGCCTAGGCCCGGCTGGGCCAGGCACGCCCTGGCGCCGCGACGGGCGGGCGGCCCCGCGTGCGGGGTGCCGCCGGAAGGGGGATGCGTTTGGAGGTCGTCGGTCTCGTCGGGCCCGCGGGCACGGGCAAGAGCCACCGCGCCTCGTTTGTCGCCGCGGCCCACCACCTCTCACATATCATCGACGACGGCCTGCTTATCCGCGAGGGCCACATCGTCGCCGGCCTGTCGGCCAAGCGCGAGGCCAACGCCATGGCGGCCGTGCGCCGGGCGATCTTCAGCGACCGCGACCATGCCGCGGCCGTCCGCGCCGCGCTGGCCGCCGAGCGTCCGGAGGGGGTGCTGGTGTTGGGCACCAGCCTCGAGATGATCCACCGCATCGTGGACGCCCTCGACCTGCCGCGGCCGGAGCGCGTGGTGCTGATCGAGGAGATCGCCTCACCCGACGAGATGCGGCGCGCGCGGCGCATCCGGCGGACGGAGGGCAAGCACGTCATCCCCGCGCCGACGGTGGAGGTGCGCCCCTCGTTCTCCGGCTTTATGGTCGATCCGCTGCGCCTCTTCGCGCGCGACGCGCGCGCCAGCAGCCCGCTGATCGAGAAGTCGGTGGTGCGGCCGACGTTCAGCGCGCTCGGCCGCTTCTTCATTGACGACGCGGTGGTGGGGGCGATCGCCGAGCAGGCTTGCCGCGAGGTGGACGGGGTGCTCGCCGCCTGGCGGGGCCGGGTCCAGATGGACGACCGTGGCGCGCGCATCGCCGTGGACCTTGCGTTGGTGCTCGGGTGCCGGCTGCCGGACGTCCTGCGCGCGGCGCAACTGCGCGCCAAGTCCGTGGTGGAGGAGATGACCTCGCTCCACGTGCTAGCCCTGGATGTCGTGGCTCGGCGGGTCGAGCCCCAAGCCGCCGCGCGCCAGGGCGTCTCCGGGCCGGCATCGCTGCCGGGCGCCACGCAAGGTGAGGAGCAGCCCTCCAATAAGTAAGTCAGGACGCATGGCCGTCAGATGACGGACTGTTCGCACCGTCTGAAGACTACAGGCGCTCGGTGGCCGAGGGTGTCAGGGCCGCGTCCCCCGCACCCCGGACTCCGGCGGGAGGGAGGCCCAGGCCAGACCGAGTTCGCGGCTGCGGGCGGCGGCACGGCGCACGGCCTCGCCCAGGGCCTGGCGGAAACCTGCCGCCTCCAGCACCTCCACGGCTGCCATCGTGGTGCCGCCGCGCGAGGACACCCCGGCGCGCAGCTCCTCCGGCGGCCGTTCCGAGGCGGCCGCTACCCGCGCCGCGCCGAGCACGGTCTGCACGATCATGCGCTGAGCCAGCGGGCCGCGGAGCCCCAGGTCGGCTGCGACGGCGGCCAGGGCCTCCATCAGGAGGAACACATAGGCTGGGCCGCTGCCGCAGACGGCGGTGAAGGCGTCCATCGCGGACTCCTGCACCGGTGCGACCATGCCGACGGCCTGGAGCACCCCGGCGGCCCGATCGACGTCCGCGGCGTCCGCGTATCGGCCCGGGGCCAGCCCGGTGACCGACGCGCGCGCGGCGCTGCCGATGTTGGGCATGGCCCGCAGGACCCGGGGCCGCCCTCCCAGGGCGCCCTCAATGAAGGCGGCGGGGATGCCGGCCATGCAGGAGACCACCAGGTGGTCTGGACGCAGGAGCGGCGCCAGTTCGGCCAGGGTGGCCGGCGCGTCCTTCGGCTTGACCAAGATCAGCAGCATGGCCGCGCGGCCGCAGACCTCGGCCTTGGCGCGCGTTACGTGCACCCCCGCGCCGGCAAAGCGCAGGAGCCGCGCGTCGTCGCCGCGGTTACAGATCCAAAGCGCGGCGGGGGGCCACCCCGCGGCCAAAAGGCCGTCGGCCAAGAAGCCGGCCAGCGCCCCCGCACCGATGAAGCCGATGGGTTCCGGCGCCTCCACCCGCCCACGCCTCCCCGCACGGCATCCCCGGACCGCCCGGGGGGCGACCGAGCGATAGCGGACCGCCTGCCAGAGCCTGTCCGTCGCCGCGGGCCGACAATAACCCGCTCCTCCCCGCCCCTGTCAACCTGACTTTCGCAAAGGGTTTGCCCGTCGCCTTGGCGCCCAGGGACCAGCCCCTCGCCACGACTGCACCCGCTCGTACGCGGGGTCCTTCTCGGACAGCGGCGCCAGCCCGACACTGCGAGATTCAGGGTCAATGAGGAGGGGGGAAGCCGTGGGATCCCGCCCAGTCCGGGCGGGCACGCCGGGCCCTAACTTCTGCCAGAAGCCCCCGCGGGGAGGCCCGCTCGGCCTTGGCCCCACAGAGGTCCACAACCGCGTTGCCCCGGGCCGCCGGGAACGGCGCGGGGGGCGGCCGCCGCACTTCGACAACATTATGCACACCCGAGCAAGAAAGCGAGAGATATGAGGGGTTCCAGGTGCGCCAGACCATCGCAATCCGTGAGAGACAGGGCATAGCGGCCCCGCTTCGCCCGTCAGCGGATGCCAACCGGCCTCCCGCCGGACGGCTTGCAGGAAATCATCCCCGCGTCGCCAACCACCCTGCCGTCGGCAGCGGTGCGAGCGCACGGATGCGCGGTGTCCCCGGCGCGGAGGGCGCGCCGGGCACGCGTTGCCGCGTGCCGACGAAGATGTCCGGCCCCCCGCGTCGGGAGGGGTTCCCGCGGGGAAGGGCGGCGTCCGCTGAACGGGACAGGTGCCGGCCGCGCCGGGATGGCGCATGCCGGGGGGGGCCCCGTCCCGGGTTCCGGGGGGTGGTTTGGTGCGGCGCGGCCTGTTTGGGTCATGGCGCCTGCCGGTCGTCGTCCTTGCGGCGATCCTGCCGGTCCTGACCCTGGGGTCCGTGCTCGATCAGTTCCATGCCCGGCCCGCGGGCATTGCTCTCGGCTGGGAACTCGTGCCTCGTTCCCCACCGGCCGGGCGATCGGCCTTTCGTGGCGATCCCCCGGTTCGGGGGCCTCGTCGGGACCCCGCGCCGGCCGTCCGGCCGGAACGCTACGCGGTGTTCGTGGCGGGTCGCGAAATCACGGTGGCTGGCGGGGGCGCGACGATCACCCTCCGCGGTGTCAGCGTCCCCCTGCCGGGCGCCCCGGGCCGACCGGGCGCCCTGACCTACCTGCCGTTGCGCCTGTCCCTCCACGCGGACGAGCGTAACGCCTGGCAGCGGGTAACTGGGGCACGGCTCGCGGCCTGGCCGCGGCCCGCACCGACCCCACGGCGAGCGCCGCGCGCAGGGGCCGTCCGCCGCATTCTTCCGGCGGCCGCACCCGCGCCGGCCCCGGTGCCCGCCCCGCGGCCGGTGGTCTACAGGGGTGCCGTGCCGTACACAGAGGCCGACGTCTTGCTCATGGCACACGTCGTGCACTCCGAGGCCGCCGGGCAGCCGTGGGACGCGCGGCTCGGCGTGGCCGCCGTCATCGTGAACCGGCTGCGCGCCCCCGGTTATCCGAAGACCATTCAGGGAGTGGTCTACGCCCCGGGGCAGTTCGACGGGGTCGGTACCCCGCTGTTCTATGCCACGCCGGGGGAGGAGGATGTGCAGGCGGCGACGGCGGCGCTGGGGGGCGAAGACCCGACCGGCGGCGCCCTGTATTTCTACAACCCGGCCATGACGTGGTCTGACTCGGCGATGTTCGACCTGCCCGTCCTGGCCACGTTCGGGGCGCTGCGGTTCGCGCGTTGAGCCCCGGCGGTGGGCCTGCACCGGCGCGCGCGTGCCGATCCGCGAGATGGGGGGCAGCGGCCGCCATCGGGCTCTGGTGGGGAGTTGAGATGTCGCGGCTTTGATCCTGAATCTCGCGGTGTCAGGCGGGCGCCGTCGGCGCTGAAGCACCCGCGACGCGAGCGGGTGAGGCCCTGGCAAGGGTGCGAGTCCTGGGCGCCACGCCGACGGACCGTCCCTTGCGAAAATCAGGTTGATACCGTTCACGAAGCTGGTCCCCCGCGGCGCCGGGCGGAGGCGGGCCGGGTCCTGCTCGCGGGACTCGGGCCCAGTGGCGAGTGGGGAGGGATCCGGGGCGGACGGGGGGGCATCGGTCCCCCCGGCGCGATGAGCACGCGGGCGCGGCGCCACGGGCACCCACGGGGTTGCGCTGTCGTACCCCCGCGCTCGCCGCGACAGCTGCCGCCACGGTCCTCTCCGACCCAGAAGGGCACGCGGTCTGCCCCCAGGCCAGGGCGCCATCATCCTGAATCTCACAGTGTCAGGCTGGCGCCGCTGCGCAGAAGGACCCCGCGACACGAGCGGGTGAGATCGTGGCGCGGGGCCGGCCCCTGGGCACCAAGGCGACCGGCCGCCCCTTTGCGAAAGTCAGGATCATTCCGGCAGGGGGCTCGCGCTCTGCGCCGTGACGCCGGTCGCCGCCATCCGTCGAGACGCGCCCCCCAAGAGCTGCAGGTGTTTCCTCGACGGCGCGCCCGCGCGCACTCGCCCCGCTCGGACCTCTGCCCGCCATGCCTTGTCGAGGACGGAGGGCCCTGGCCCCCAGGCGCGTGGCGTTGCAGCCCGCTACCCTAGCTCTCCCGCTGTGCGGCGGCGCGCCAGCATCGGAAGCGCTGCGCCGCGGGCACGCAGCCGGCGGCGCTCACGTACGAGGCCCCTCCGCACCCGTCCCACCGCCACCCCCCGGCGGCGTCGCGGGCACCAGCAGCGGGCTCCACACACGCGCTGCCGTATCGGAATGGATGTTCACGGCGCGCCGCCACCGCAGGGCCAGCAGGGGCAGGCCCACGGCCAGCGGGGTAAAGAGCTGTTCCAGCGTGGTCATGCCGATCCCCAGATAGTGGTTCGTATAGTGGATCAGGTACTGGGGGTTGTCGCGGAAGAACTCGCTGATGAAGCGCAGGATGCCGTACCCGAGCATGAACGTCCAGAAGGGTACCCCGTCCGCGGGGTCACGCCGCAACTGCCGCCAGTACAGGACCCACAGGGCCAGCCCCATCATCATCTCGTAGACCTGCGCTGGCTGCCGCATCCCCCCGAGGATCCCGGCGGGATGCCCGAGGATTTCTCCGTTGAAGATGTTGCCGATGCGCACCAGGAAGATGCCGACGCAGATACCCGGCACCATGCCATCCGTCACGAACCAGAACGGGAGGGCGCGGCGGGCGGCGTACCACATGCCGAAAGCCAGACCGCCGATCATAGCGCCCTGGATGGCGATGCCGCCCTGCTGGATCTGGATGATCTGCCCCGGGTACTGGGCGAAGAAACCCCAGTTGGTCAGCACGTAGACGAGGCGCGCGCCGATGACGCCGCCGAGGATGGTGAGCAGCGCCAAGTTGTAGAGCGTGTCCGCGTCCACCCCGGCGCGCGTTCCCCGGCGCACCAGGAAGTGGAGGCCCACCGCCATGGACACGGCCATGAAGAACCCATACCAGCGCACGCCCAGCGGACCGATGTGCAGGAGATAGGGGTTCAGGTGCAGGTCCATGTCGCTTCCCTCACTCCGTGCGGGACGGTGGAACACGTGGCCGTGCGCATGCACGCCAAGGGCGGCGCATGCGGAGCGGCCACCTGCTCCGGCGGCGTGAGCGCCCTACGACCCGTGGGGTGCAGTCTACCATCCCGCGTGGGGCGGGGGGCGCGAAGCGGGGCGAGGGCAGCGCTCGGCGGGGGCTTTTTCACCGCGCGCCGCGCCGTCGGCACGCCCCGCCGCCCAGCGGTCGACCGTACCCGCGGGGCCGCCGCCGCGTGCGCGGGGGCAGCGGCCGCCGCGCCCTCTGCCCCAGGCGTCCGCGCGCTCCCGGCCTGGTCGCGCCGCACTGCGGCGACGGGGACGGCGCGACCGGGCCCAGGGGCGGACCGGCGGAGGGGTTGCGGAACCTGCATCGCGAGCTCTCCGAGACGATAACCATGAGGGCATTCGGCACTCGGCGCGGAGGCGGGTACCCGCGTGCTGCGCGCTGCCCTTGGACTCCTGGCCCTGGCCGCCGGGGTGGCCCTGCTCTCAGGGGCGCTGCGCCCCAGGGGACGCTCGGCGCTCCGCGGCCGCCTGCGCGCCATCGGCGCCTCGGGCACGTTGGCCGCTGCCGCCGTCGGCGCCATGGCCACGCTGGCGGTGCAGTCCTCCAGCCTGGTGATCATCGGCCTGTTGGCGGCGGCGGACGCCGAGGCGTTACCGCTGCCAGCCGTCTTTGCCGCGGTGGTCGGGGCCAACGTGGGCACCGCCATCGTGCCCCAGCTCCTCTCCTGGCAGCCCCCCTTGGCGCTCGTCGGCCTGTTGGCGCTGCCGGCCGTCGCTCTCTGGCTCTGGCCGCGCGCCGCGCGGCTCGGGCGGGCCCTGGCCGGGGCCCTCTCCATCTACGCGGGGCTGGACCTGATCGCCTCGGCGGTCCAGGCGGCGGCCGCCCCGGGGATACTCGCCGGGGTGGGGGCCCACGCCCCGCTTGCGGCCTACGCGGCCGGAGCGGTGTCCACCGCCGTGCTTTTTTCCAGCGCGCTCACCGTCGGCACGGCCGAGCGGCTGGCCCAGGCCGGGGTGGTCCCACTGGCGGCCGCCCTGGCGTTCGTACTTGGCGCCAACGTCGGCACCACGGCCGACGTGCTGGTGGCGGCCGGGCCCTGCCGTCGCCGCGGCCGGATGACGGCCTTGTTCCACCTGCTGTTCAACCTGCTGGGCTCTGTGGCCGCCCTGCCCCTGGTGGCGGTGGCGGCCCGTCTCCTGGACGCGGCGGCGATGCCGCCTGGCGCCGCGGTCGCCCACTTCCACGCGGCCTTTAACGCCGCCGCCGCGTTGGTTGCGCTGCCGCTGGCCGGCCCGCTGGCCCGCTGGGCGGGGGCCCGCGCATCTTCCCTTCGCCCTTGACCCCCCGGCGCATGGTGTGGTCCCTGCGGAGAAGGCCCGGACAGGGACTGCGGCATGCTCGGCATGCCGCTTGGGCCGAGGGGCGGTTGCCGGCACGGCGACCAAGCGCGCCGTATGTCGGCGGCCCACGCCGCCGGTACGGTTGCGGCGGCCACGGCGCAGGGGCTCCGGGCCGGCGCGCCGCAACCGCGGGCGCATCTCGGCCGACCCCTTGCGGCCCCCGCGCCCCCCGCTCGCCAGGCGTTTCGGCCGAGGGCCCCCCGCCAGCGGGACATCACCCTGGAAGCCCCAGCCCGATTGCAGGGCGGACGGCATTGGACGATAATGCTCGGCGTTTGGAGGTGCCCCTTCCATGCCCGCGTCACCGGTTCATCGCCGGTTCCGACCATCTCTCGGCGCTTCGGACGCGGGGGGGGGGGGCGGCGGCGATCCATGAGCCCGGGCTGCGCAAAAAATCCGTCCACCATGTCGCGCTCGGGGGCCGCACGGCGCTGGTGCGCGTCGACTTCAATGTCCCCCTGGTGCCGCACCCCGGGGCCGCCGCCACGCCGCCAGGCGTTGGCCCCGGGCCCGAGGGTGACGCCGCCCGGGCGGGTACGGCCCGCGGGCCTGCCCACGCGCAGCGTGTCGCCGACGACACGCGCATCCGAGCCGCCGTGCCCACGATCCGCCACCTGCTGGCGGGCGGCGCGCGCGTGGTGCTCTGCAGCCACCTTGGCCGCCCCAAGGGGCGGCCCGACCCCCGCTACAGCCTCAGCCAGGTGGCGGGCGATGTCGAGCGCCTGGTCGGCGCGCCGGTGCTGTTCTGCCCCGAGACCGTGGGGCCCGTGGCCCGCGAGACTGCCCGCAGCGCCCCGGCCGGCTCGGTCGTGCTCCTGGAGAACACGCGCTTCCACGATGGCGAGGAGCGCAACGATCCCGATCTGGCGCGCGAACTTGCCGCGCTGGGCGACCTCTTCGTCAACGACGCCTTCGGCGCGGCCCACCGCGCCCACGCCTCCACCGTTGGCGTCGCCCGTTACCTGCCCGCGGTCGGGGGCCTGCTGCTGCACCGCGAAGTGGAGGCGCTCAGCCGTTTGCTGCGACCTGAGCCGCCCCTGGTCGCCGTGATCGGCGGCGCCAAGATCGCCGACAAGCTCGGGGTGCTGCGCCAGCTCCTAGGGCGCACGCAGCGGCTCCTGCTTGGCGGGGGGATGGCCAATACCTTCCTGGCCGCGCGCGGGCTGGAGATGGGCGCATCGCTGCTCGAGCGGGACCTCCTGCCGACCGCGGCCGACCTGTTGGCCGAGGCGGCACGGCGGGGCGTCGAGGTCGTGCTGCCGGTGGACTTGGTGGTAGGCGAGGGCTTCGCGGCCGACACCCCGCACAGCGCCGTGGCGACCGGCGCGGTGCCGCCCGGCGGCATGGCGCTGGACATTGGTCCCCGGACGGTGGACGTGTTCGCCCGCGCGTTGCGGGGCGCGCGCACCGTCTTCTGGAACGGCCCGTTGGGCGTGAGCGAGTGGCCGGCCTTCGCCGCCGGCACGGCGGGCGTGGCCGCGGCGGTGGCCGGTTGCCAGGGCTTCACCGTGGTCGGGGGGGGCGACTCCATCGCGGCCCTGCGCCGCCTCGGTCGGCTGGAGGCCATCGGTCACGTCAGCACAGGCGGCGGCGCCTCGCTGGAGTTTCTCGAAGGGCGCCCGCTTCCGGGCGTAGCCTGCCTGGAGGACCATGGATGCAGCGCCTAATCGTGGCGAATTGGAAGATGCACGGGACGCAGGCCGAGGGCGCGGCGCTGGCGGCGCGGGTAGCCACCAACCTGCGGCCCGCGCCGCCCGGGGTGGACGTGGTGCTGTGCCCCCCGTTCACCGCGCTGGACCGCGTGGCATCGGCCCTGGCCGCTAGCGGCCTGCGCCTGGGCGCGCAGGACGTGTTCTGGGAGGACCGCGGGGCCTTCACGGGCGAGGTGGCGCCGCCCATGCTCACCGCCCTGGGGTGCACCCACGTGATCGTCGGGCATTCCGAGCGGCGCGCGCACCTGGGCGAGACGGACGCCGGTGTGGCGCGCAAGCTTGACGCCTGCTGGCGGCACGGGCTCACGCCCATCCTTTGCGTGGGCGAGACGGCGGCCGAGCGGGCAGCCGGCCAGACGGAGGCCCGCCTGCACGCGCAGGTCGCGGCCGCGCTGGAGGGCAGGAAGTGCCCCAAGCCGCTCGCCGTCGCCTACGAGCCGGTGTGGGCCATCGGCGGGGGCCGCGCAGCCGCGCCCGCCGATTGCGCGGCGGGCCTGGCGGTCATCCGCGGCGTGCTGGCCGAGATGTGGGCGGAGTGCGCCGACGACGTGGCGTGCCTCTATGGGGGGAGCGTCAACGCGGAGAACTGCCGTGCGTTTTGGGAAGAGGGTGCGGCCGACGGATCGCTGGTCGGCGGTGCGTCGCTGGATCCGGCCGCCTTTGTGTCGATCTGCCGCCAGGCGAGTCTGGAGGGTCGGGCTTGGTCGCGCTGATCATCCTGGACGGATGGGGGATTGCGCCGCCCGGCCCGGACAACGCGGTGGCGCTGGCCCGGACGCCGCGCATGGACGCCCTGCTGGCGGGTAGCCCACACGCCCGGCTCTCGGCGTCTGGGGGGGATGTCGGCCTGCCCGACGGCCAGATGGGCAACTCCGAGGTTGGGCACATGAACCTCGGTGCCGGGCGCGTGGTGGTGCAGACCCTGACGCGCGTCAACCGCGCGGTGGCGGACGGGACGTTCTTCGCCAATCCGGTGCTGCGTGCCGCGTGTGCCATGGCCGTTGCGCCGGGAGCGCGGCTGCATGTGGTGGGGCTCTGTTCCGAAGGCGGCGTGCACAGTTCGCTGTCGCACCTGCTGGCGGTGCTGGATCTGGCGCGGCGGCAAGGCGTGCGCGATCTCGCTGTGCACGCGATCACCGACGGGCGCGACACGGCGCCGGGCACGGCGGCCGGGTACCTCGACCGCGTGGCCGCGGCACTGGCCGACCTCGGCGTCGGACGCCTGGCCACCGTGATGGGCCGCTACTACGCCATGGACCGCGACCGCCGCTGGGAGCGCACGGAGCGCGCGTACCGCGCCATGCTCGGCGAGGGCCCGCGCGCCGCTGACCACCGGGAGGCCCTGGCCCTGGCGGCCACCCGCACCGCCCCCAACGGCCGCGACCCGGAAACCGACGAGTTCATCACGCCGACGGTCATCGCAGCGGACGGCGCGCTGCGTCCGGGTGACGCGGTCATCTGCTGCAACTGGCGCGCCGACCGCGTGCGGCAGTTGGGGCTGGCCCTCTCCAGCCCGACGTTTGATCCCTTCGTCCGCCCCTTCGGTCCGGTGCGCCACTTCGCGGGCTTTGGTCCGTACGGGATCACGCCGGCGAACCCGTTCGCCTTCCCGCCGCTCGCGGTCCCGGTGCCGCTGGGCGAGGTGGTGAGCCGCGCCGGGCATCGCCAGTTGCGCCTCGCGGAGACCGAGAAGTACGCGCACGTCACGTATTTCTTCAACGGCGGGATGGAGGAGCCCTATGCGGGCGAGGACCGCGTGCTCGTGCCCTCGCCCAAGGTGGCGACCTACGACCTGCGGCCGGAGATGAGCGCCGCCGAGGTGTCGGAGCGCGCTGCCCAGGCGATCGGTTCCGGGGACTACGGCCTGCTGGTCGTCAACTTCGCCAACCCCGACATGGTGGGTCACACCGGTAGCCTGCGGGCCGCCGTGGCCGCGTGCGAGGCGACCGACGCGGGACTCGGGCGGGTGCTGGACGCGCTCGCCGCGTGTGGCGGGAAGGCCCTCTGCGTCGCCGACCACGGCAACGCAGAGGTGATGGCCGACCCCGAGACGGGCCTGCCGCACACGGCACACACCACCAACCCCGTGCCCTGCGCGCTGGTGGGCCATTCGGCCGGGGCGCTGCGGGACGGGCGGCTGGCCGACGTCGCGCCGACGTTGCTGGAGCTCTTGGGCCTGCCGTCCCCGGCGGAAATGGACGGGCGTTCGCTGCTGGGATGAGGCTGCGGCGCGACGCCGCCGCGCCCGCCATACGCGGGGGTGGCAGCGTGGGGGTCTTGCCGCGCCGGTCGGCGGTGGGCCTCAGGCTCCGGCCTGGTGGGCGGCGGGAAGCGATGCATCGGCGCGTCCGCGGGGGGGCGTGGCAGGGGCGGGTGGGTCCGGCGATGGCGAGGTCGTCAGGCCACAAGGCGGCGCCCCGCTGGCGCGCGTCCGGCCTGGAGGGCGCGTGGGGACGGCGCGGTGTCGGTGGTACCAGAGACCGGAGCATGCCACCCCCCGGAAGGGTCATGCCGGGTGCGGGGGCCCGACCTCGGCCCCTGCGCGCAAGGGTGTGGCGCGTGGTCCGAGGCGCCTCCGCCCTGGCGTCTCTCTGCCCCTGACCGGGCCCGGCTAGCCGTCCGGGCGCGATGCTCTCGGCGCCGTGCCGGTGCCCAGCATCCGACCTCGGGCCGCGAGGCGGGGATCCCCTCGGCTGGTCCTAAGATTTGAGGAGGGAAGCCTGTGCCGGCGATCGCGGCGATCCGGGCCCGGGAGATCCTGGACTCGCGGGGCAACCCCACCGTCGAGGCCGAGGTGACGTTGGCCGACGGGAGCATGGGCCGTGCCGCGGTCCCATCTGGGGCCTCCACAGGCTCCCGCGAGGCCATCGAGTTGCGCGATGGAGACAAGGCCCGCTACCTGGGCCGGGGTGTCCGGGCGGCCGTGCGGCACATCCAGGAGGTGCTCGCCCCCGCGCTCGTGGGCCTGCTGGCCGAGGACCAGGCCGGGGTGGACCGGCGCCTGCGCGACGTCGACGGATCCCCCAACAAGGCGCGGCTCGGGGCGAACGCCCTCCTGGGTGTCTCCCTGGCGACGGCCGTTGCGGCGGCGCGCGCGGCCGGGTTGCCGCTCTTCCGCTACCTCGGCGGCCCGCTGGCCGCGGCGCTGCCGGTCCCTTTGCTCAACGTGATCAACGGCGGGCGCCACGCCGACAACCCCCTGGACGTCCAGGAGTTCATGCTGGTGCCGGCGGGCTTCTCTTCCTTTGCCGAGGCGCTGCGCGCGGGGGTCGAGACCTACCACCACCTGCGCGCCATCCTGGGTGAGCGTGGGCTCAGCACGGCGGTCGGCGATGAGGGCGGTTTCGCCCCGGCGCTGCGTGGCTCGGAGGACGCCCTGGCGTTGCTCACGGCGGCGATCGAGCGCGCTGGCTACCGCCCGGGGGCAGAGATCTGGCTGGCGGTCGACGCCGCGGCCAGTGAACTCGAGGTCGAGGACGGCGAGGCGCCGGGCGCCTACCGCCTGGAGGGCGCGACGCTCTCCGCGGCCGAGCTCGCCGAGCGCTACGGGCAGTGGCGGGCGCGCTTCCCCCTCATCTCGTTGGAGGACGGTCTCGCCGAAGACGACTGGGAGGGCTGGGCCACGCTCAGCCGGGCGTTGGGTGATCGCCTGCAACTGGTCGGGGACGACCTCTTCGTGACCAACACGGCGATCCTGGAGCGGGGCATCCGCGAGGGCGTCGCCAACGCCATTCTCGTCAAGCCCAATCAGATCGGCACGCTGAGCGAGACGTGGGCGGCGGTCGAGATGGCGCGCCGCGCCGGCTACCGGGCGATCCTCTCCCACCGCTCCGGCGAGACCGACGACGTGGCCATCGCCCACCTGGCCGTGGCCACGGGCTGCGGTCAGATCAAGACCGGCGCGCCGGCACGCGGCGAGCGCGTGGCCAAGTACAACGAACTGCTGCGCATCGCCGAAGCCCTGGGAGATGGCGCCGCCTACCCCGGCGTGGCCGCGTTCGGGTCGCTGTGATAGAGTGGCCGGGGCGGCGCGCGGCGGCCCCTGGCTGGCGCGCGGCGACGGCGTGGTCGCGGCGGGGAGGACGGACCGCTTGACCGGAGCGTTGACGGTGTTGCTCGTGGTGGTGTCGGTGGCGCTCGTCACATCGGTGCTGATGCAGTCCGCCCGCGGCGCGGGGCTGACGGGGTCGGTGGGCGGCGGGGCCGAGCAGATCTTCGGCAAGAAGCGCGGCGTGGATGCCTTCCTTTCGCGGCTGACCGTGGTGCTCGGCATCGCCTTCTTCCTGGTGGCGCTGGTCATCGGCTTCCTGCAGAAGGGCTGATCCGCGGCGGGGCGCGGCCGGGCGTGCGGTCAGGCTGGGTGCGGAAGCTGCGGCAGGACGGCACCTGGCGGTGCAGGTCGCCAAGGCGCGCGGCGCTCACATGGGCAAGCACGACTTCCTGCGCGCCCTCGGCGCGGACGAGGTTGTGACTATACACGCGCCGATGTCCCCGGCGTCATGGGCGACCTGGATGTCGTGCCCGACCTCGTGGGGCCGGAGAGCAGCCCGCGAGCGCTGCCTGCGCTGAAGCCGGGTGGGGCGCTCATCCCTGTGGCGGGCGGCGCCGGCCCATATCCCTGCCGCCGCCGCAGACCTGCGCGGCATCCAGGCCATTGCTGGCGCCCTGCGCGAGGGGCGCGGCAAGGGTTGGATCCAGGCTGCGGCGCTGTCCGGCGCCCTACTGGGCGAGGATCCCGAGGCCGCGGCGCAGGCGCTGCTCTTTGCCCTACGGGAGGGCGCGTGGCCCGCGCAACTGGCGCAGGCCGTGGCCCACGCCGCCGCGCTGCGCATCGCCCGTTTCGGCACCAGCAACGAGTTCGGCGACTGGGACACAGCCCCGCACACCTTCACCTACTGACAGGCCGCGCACCACGCCGCCTGTCGCAGCGAGGCGCCTGAGGTCCTGCGCGCCGTATTCGACAGGGCGCTCTCCGTGTTCCAGGACCGGTTCCTCAACGTCCCGCCCGTGCGGCTCCCGGGCGAGGGTGTCAGACGCGGCCTCGATGACCTGACGGCGGACGGCTCGGAACTGCGCGCGCGGCTGCTGGCGGTGACGGACGGGCAGGGGCAGGAGGCGGCGCGCCTCAGTGCGCGTTACCCGCGAGTCGGCCTGCCGCCGGACAACCTCGTGGCTTCCCTGGCGGAGATCGTCATCCGCGAGGCCGCGGCCTTCCACACCTTCCAGATGTGCGAGGCCGCTATCCGTCTTTGGCGCCAGTGGGACGGGGCGCCAGAGGGCGACATGGCCCTGGTGGCGCTGGCGCGCTACGCGGCGGCCCACGCACCGACGCAGCGCCTCGCGGAGCGGCTGCCGAGGGGCAAGGCCCTTCACGCAGCGGTATGAGCGCCGCGGATCCGGGCGCTCCCTCGTGGCGCCGTGGCGCCGGTGACGGCCGTGGCTACCGTCGTGGCCCCACCCTGGTGGCATCCGGCGGGCGGGTGGAAGACTGGGCGCACATTGCACAGGCCGTGATCGGTCCGGGGGTTGCGGTGCACCGCCGCGGGCGCCGTCATGGAGGGCCCCCATCGTCCACTAGCCGGAACTCTACGAAATCGTCGGGCGGGGCGTCGACAGCGGGGCGGCCATCGCGTAGACGACGCCGTCGCGCGAGCGCGCGGGCGGCCGGCGGGCAGAGGGAGGTGCGGGCGGACAAGGGCCACCCGTTCTCCATGGGCGACTGCGCGCGGAGCGGAGCCGGCGCGCGCGGGCGGTCCCTCCGGGGCGGTGCCTCGTCAGGTTCTCGAGCGAACCCTGGTCCTGGCATGGGTGCAGCAGCAACGGGTCGAACGCCCCTGGCGCCGGAGCGGCACGCTTGGCGGCGGCCCCCCCGGGCGGCCCCGTCGGTCGGCGGGCGGGGTGAGGGCCGG
The DNA here is from genome assembly GCA_021797775.1 of Bacillota bacterium. Classification (GTDB taxonomy): domain Bacteria; phylum Bacillota; class Sulfobacillia; order RBS10-35; family JAJYVN01; genus JAJZZC01. Next base: position 1,336 of record JAJZZC010000073.1, on the reverse strand, counting down.
GGCCCCAGGGGGGCTCAGCGTTGGCCTCGCGGCCCGGGGAGGGAGCCGGCCGCTTCGGGGTGAGGCAGGCCCGACCGCACGCCGCCCCGAAGCATAGCCTGGATGGCGGCACCGCCTGATCACAAGGTGCCCTGGACGGAGTGAGACCTGTTGCGCGAATGCCTGTACTGCGAGTCCGCGGCGGGCGACCTCCCGCAGGCGGTGGTGTACCAGGACGCCGACGTGATTGCGTTTCTGGACTGGCGGCAGAGCGCGCTGGGGCACGTCCTGGTCGTGCCGCGCCAGCATCTTTCGGCGGAGGAACTGTGCAGTTCCGATGTCGGACCGGCCCTGCTGCGCGCCGTGGCGCGGGTGGCCCGTGGCCTGCGTCGCTCGATCTCCCCCGACGGGCTGCAGATGGGGGCGATCATCTACCCGGCTGCCGGGCTCTGGCAGGGCAGCGGCGTGGCTCGCGCAGACTTGCAGCGCAAGGGGGCCGTGACCGAGGAGACGGCCGAGGACGGGCATTTCCACCTGCACCTGGTCCCGCGGCGTAGCCGCGGCGAGGTGGCGCGCATCTGGCCGTTCGGCGACGATGTGGAGAATCCGCGGCATCTGGCCGAGGTGGCGGCACGCGTCCGCGAGGCCGTGAACGCCGAGGTGCGGGCCGAGCGGGTGGTGTGAAGCGGGCAGCCGGGCGCTTTGCGTTATGCTATCCCCGCGGCCCTTGGGCGCGACGTGGTGCCGCCCAAGGATCAGTGGGCACCGGCGGCAGGCGGCGTGCGGCTGCCAGCATGGTGCTCCGGGCGGGGCGCGGGATGGGTGGAGACGGGCACTGGTGTGGGGCTGCGCCCGGCGGTCGCGCCCGCGTAGGGGATCTCTGGTCCGCCGGATGCGTCTTTCGCCCGGTCGGCCTCCAGCGCGCCCCTCCAGGAAGCGGCGTTTCTGCCAGGTCCCTGCGGCGCGTCGCTTGGGGTCGCTGGGGAATGGGCGCTGGAAGTGCAACACGCGCGGATCGCATGGGCCAAGTCGGCGGACGCTTTCCCTCTACGATCCCACCCGCCAAAGGGGGCGGAATGGGGTCCCTCGGGTCCGGCGGCTGCCGCCGGCCCCGTGCCGCGGAGGGGGCCCGTGGGCTGGCGAGGCCAAGAACGGTGAGGCGGTTTGTTCTTCTTCACGCCGGCCGGCGGTGGAGGCGGCGGGTTCGGTCCCTTGTTTGGGCTCGCGCTCGTGGTGCTGGCGGCGATCGCGCTGGTGCAGGGCGTCCGGGCGTTTACGCGCGTGCTCGCCGAGCGCTGGCGCCGCGGCCATGAGCGCCGCGCCCGCCCTGCCCGCGGCGTGGCGGCCCGCCCCGAGA
>JAJZZC010000356.1 GCA_021797775.1 Bacillota bacterium | reverse complement strand
CCCTCCCAGCCCTTCCCATTCCGGGTGCCGGGGGAGTCCATTCCTGGCACGCGAGGTGGGTCAATTACCTGGCGCCGGGTGGGTCAATTACGTGACGCACCCTGGGTCAATTACGTGACGCGCAACAGCAAGTACGCTGCCGTTTCCCGCGCGGACTGCGTGGCCACCTGGGCCCCGGCCACTTCCAGGGCGTTGATCTGTCTGGTCATTTCCGATGCGGCCTCTTCGACGGACATCTGTCGTGCGATCATTTTGTTGACGTAGGAGTTGATGACGCTCTGTGCTTGGCCGTCTTCGTAACGGAACGTCGACCAACTCCACCCGTACGTAGTGGCTTGCTGGAAGTATTCCAGGTGTGCGTTCCGGAGAGGAGGGGCCGTCGAGACGGCCACTGTGAGCCAGTAGTCCCACAGTTCAGGGGTTGTCTGATTAGGTGTGGAGAGGGCGAGGCGTGAGTTGAAGAATCTTTGCCACGCCGGCTCTACCGTAATGAACTTCATGAAGTCCCACACAAGGGCAGGAGGATTCTTGCTGTTCGCGTTCATGCCATACATGCAGCTTAGCAGCATCGTGGACCGACCGGCAGGGAAGACGGGATAGGGAAAGAACGTCCATTTGAGCCCCGCGGCATGGGCGGAGACGGCGTAACCGGCAATACCATAACTTGGCGCCGTTTGAAATACCGCAGTCGTACCGGCCCATCCCGGCCAACCAGGTTCCGCCACTTTCTGTTGAAAAAGCGGGATGAGCCAGTTGAGGGCCTGGAGGGCCTCCTTGCTGTCCATCGCACAACGGGCACCATCAGGGCTCCGCACGCTACCGCCGAAAGCGTGCATCAGCCATGCGATGCTTCCTCCGCTTTGCGAGTCCAATCCTAGGCGCGCTCCGTAGGTCCACTGCTTGTTATGTGTTCCGGCGATACTCCGCCAGAGGTCTGTTGCCTGGCCGTAAGACCAGTCGGGCTGTGGGTATGGAAGCCCCATCTGGTCGAGAACGCTGAGGTTGACAAAGAGCGTGTGCGGCATGAGGGTGTCGGGCAAACCATACAGGTTGCCATTGAATGTCATCGTGCGCAGGATTTCCGGTGGATAGACGGATAGGTCGACGTTGTCCCGCGTGATGTACGGTCCCAAGGGGCGCAGGAGTCCCTGAGAGTAGAACGACTCGATCGCCATGCAGGGCGAGACGATGTCCGGCCCGGCACCGGCCAAGATGGCGGCCACTGTTGATCCTGCGGATGGATGTACGGTTCCATTAGCCCCGTCACCGGGCATGGTGAGTACCTGGACTCCAGGGTGGTGAACCGTCCAGTTATCGGCGATGAACTGGTTGGCGAGGTGTTGTACAAGTCCAGGGAAATTGCCATTCCCCTCCCAGTTGAGTTCAACAAGCAATCGGATGATGGGTTGCGCGACCGTGGGCGCGGCTGCGGCGGCACCGGGCACAGCTAGAGCGGTCAGGCCGGCCGCGGTGACGAACGCCGCTCCTTGGCGTAGCGCCTCGCGGCGCCGAACCGTGGTGCTGAATCTGTCTCCCCACAACCAGATCCCCTCCCGACGCAGGCTGACGAGCACCGTGCCCACCTCTGGGGTGAGGCCCGTAGGGGTCATAGTACGCCATTAGGTGGCGGCGGAGAGTCCCCTTCAAGGCGGGATGTGATGATGACCCTGGGGCGCAGTATCCCCGGCAGTGGGGGCGACGTGGGCTGCTCACGAGGGGTGATGGCCGTGGAGGAAAGGCGCGTTTCGGGCGAGGGGCGGAAGGCTCAGTCCGTGTACGGGGCCGGAGGGCGAGGGCGCGAGGGCGTGCGCTCCGACCGCGCCCAGTCCACCGTACTCGGCCCGTTCTTGATCTTGACCTTCTTGTTCTTCGCCCTACCCGTCCGCTCGTTCGGCATGGTCTCCGGTTTGGATGCCGCTCTCCCAGCGGGCGGCGGACGCCGCAGGGTGGCGCTTGCCGACCTTCCTTACACAGCGACCCGGGCCGGCACCTGCGCCGTGAAGGAGTGAGACCGGCGTGATGCACCTGGTCGCGGAGGTGACCGCGCGGCCCGGCACGCGGCCCGCCGTCCACAAGCACGACGGCGTCCCGACGTGGGAAGGGGGCGCGCAAGGGTGACGGCGGCACCGAGTGGCTTTTCGACTTCGGCGACGGCACGCAGGTCCGCGCTCAACTGCTCGACGCGGTCGCGCCCGTAGACTTCCTCGAGGAGACCGGCGGTCTGGACCCACCGTTGGGTGTCCATGACCCCCTACACGCTTGGCGGGCACTGCCCGAGGCGGCGAGATCGGTTCCGACCTTCGGTGGGGGCCCGGGTCGGAGGTGCCGGGGATCCGCGTGGCTGGGTGGCCGCGCCCGGATGGTCCCGCGGGGAATCCCCGCCAGGGCGAGGCGACGAACGGGCCCCGGCGTCCGCGATGCGGCCGTGGAAAGCGTGACCCCAGCACCGAGCCAGACCCTGCGGGCCGTGCGCGCGCGGCCGTTCGCAGCCACCGCCCCCCGGACGGCGACCGGCCGGACCGCGCCGGGGCGGGCACGGCTCCCAGTGTCTACCCCCGCCCGCCCCCAGGCACGGGCACGCGGCGGAAGACGGCATAGAGGGCGAGGTCGTACACAGCCTTGAGCCCACCAGCGAGCAGCAGGGGCAGGCCGGCGGCGGCCGAGGCCATGGCCCATCCGGTCACCGTGGGCGCCACGGCCTGGCTGATGCCGCGCACGGACGCGGTGACGCCGGCGGCGGCCCCGCGCTCCTCCGGCTCCACGAGTTGCATGGTGTAGGCTTGGCGCGTCGGCACGTCGAGCTGGGAGAGCAGGCTGCGCGCCACGAGCAGGGCGGCGGCCAGCGGGAAGGACGGCGCGAAGGCCACCAGCAGCAAGAGCACGTTGGAGGGCAGGTGCGTGAACACCATCGTGTTCAGCAGTCCGAATCGCCGCGCCAGGGGGGCGGCCGCCAAGAGAGAGAGGCCGGCGGCCAGGTTGGTGAGGAAGAAGAGGGGCCCCAGCAGACCGAGACCCACGGCGAAGCGCTCGTGGAACCAGAGCGCCAGGATCCCCTGCACGACAAGGCCCCCCGCCAGCGCGTCCACGCCGAAGAGCGCCGTGAGGCGCAGCACGACCGGCCGGCTCTGCCCGAGGCGCCCGCGCTCCGCCGGGTGCCCGCCGCCCCGCGCCCCTTCGACCGCTGGCGGCAGCGTGCGATAGAGCCCGGCCAGCACGAGCCCCGCAACGGCATACAGGCCGAACGCCGCGCGTTGGGCGCCCGCGAGGCCGAGCCCGCTTTTGGCCAGGACCGGCAACGCGCCAGCCGCGAGGGCCCCCAGGGCCCCGGCCAGCGTGCCGAGCACGTTGTAGCGGGCGTAGACAGCTGTGCGCCGGGCGGCCGGCGCCAGTTCGGCGAGGGCCGCCTGCTCGACGGGCAGCATGCCGCCGACGTCCTTGCCGCTGGGGCTGAAGGTGGCCGCCGCCGCGGCCAGCACCAGTAGCCACAGCGGGCGGCCGAGGGCCAGCAGCAGCCCGCCAACGGCCATGAGCCCCGCCAGGGTGGTCAGGAGGCTGCGGCGTCCGATCCGGGCCGTCCACGGCCCCGCCAGTGCGCTGCTGCCGCCGCCGGCCGCCAGGGCCAAGGTGAACAGGCCGCCGATGGCGGCCGGGGAGAGGCCGTCACGGCGCCAGGCCAGCGCGACGACGACGGACACGAGGCCCAGGCCAAAATTGCGCACCGCGGCGGCGAGCAGGATGCGGGACTCGGCCCCCTGCGCCGAGTGGCCGGCAGCGGTCCCCGCGGCTGGCGCGCTG
>JAJZZC010000072.1 GCA_021797775.1 Bacillota bacterium | reverse complement strand
ATGGCTTCCCCGCCTAATCCTGCCAGAGCGGATTTGTCCCGTCCAGCCCCGTTTGCGACGAAATATCCCCGCCTTGCCTCGCTATCCTCTCTCTCTCAGGCTCTCCCTCACTCATGCTTCAGCGCTGGCTTGTCGTAGATCCCGCCGGCCCGCAGGAAGAACGGCCGGCTGAGTTGCTCCCACGCCAAGGACTCAGGCGCCTCCGCCGGCTCCCCGCCCTGCAGCACGACCGCCGACAGCAGCCTGCGCAAGCCCCAGTCGAAGGCCAGGACCCGGCCCGGTACGCCCCGCCGCTCCCCCTTGGGCAAGGCCTCGACCTTCACATCCAGGCCCTCGGCTTGCCTCCATCCAGGCGCCTCGGGCCCCAGCTTCGCTGCGCTCGCGTCATCCAGACCCCACTGCCCGGCCCGCGTCTGCCGCAGATCCGGGGCTTGCAGCCGGCCGCCCCGCGCCAGTTCCGCCCGCACAATCGCAGGCAGGGCGAGGCGGAACGAGCACCAAGACCAGTCCTCCCGCCCGGGGTCCGGCCGTGTGGGCAGCAGCAGAGCGCACGCTACAGCCTGCCCGTCCGCCGTCGGCGCGTAGCGCGCGGCTTGCCCCGCCCGCGCGCCATCGTCCGTCGCGTACGTCAACAGCAGCCGGCCCATCGTGGGCGCACCCTGCCGCGTAGCGCTCACGCACCATCGGTGTTCTGCCCGCTTTCGGCCGCGACATGCCCCTTCACCGCCTCCACCAGGGCCTTCGCCTTGCCGTGGCTTCGCAGCCCGTACAACTTCCCGGAGAAGCTGGCCACCATGGCGATCAGGTCATCGACAAGTTCCTCCTGTACCGACTTGCGATCCTCCTGACCGTCCACCACGTGGATCCTGACGCCGTAGCCCGAGAAGAACTCCTGCAGGTAGCCGAAGCCAAAGCGCGTCAGCCGGTCCCGGTACGTTATAGCGAGGTCCGTCACCTCGCCGCGCCGGGCCATGCCCATCAGCCGCAGGAGTCCCGGGCGTCTGTCCGAAAGGCCAGAAGCCACATCCGTGATCTCCACGGGAGACACGCCTTGTGCGGAGAGGCTTTCCCGTAGGTGGGCTGCCTGCCGCGCCAGATCCCCGCGGGCCTGCTGCTCGTGCGAAGACACCCGCGCGTAGACCACCCAAGTACAGGGGCGATCCGCTGCCGTGCCCCCTTCTCCCTGCAGGCGCCGGATCTCGCTCTCCGGCACGCGCCGCTTGCCTCCGGGCGTCCGCACCACCCGAATCTTGCCCTGCACGTCCCACGCCCGCAGGGTCTGCGGATGGATCCCCAGCAGACCCGCTGCCTCTTCCATCCGATGCAGCCTGTCCATACCTCAAATCTAGCACAACTGGATGCCATCGTCATCTTCGCTTATCACCTGGCTGGCTGCTACGAACCCGGTGCAGGCCCCGCCCTACCTGGACGCCCTGCTGCGGGAGTCTGACCGGGAACGGGAGCGGATCGCCGCCGCACGCGCCGAGAGGCGCGTGACCGGCAGGTCGCCCGACAACCCGGATAGCGGCGATCGAGGGCCCGCACAGCCCCGGCCGCCAGCCCAGACGGCCCTCCATCCTGAACCGCGCCAGCGCTCGCCCAGTGGGCATCCGGCGCCGGCGCGAGGGATCCGCCGTCGTCCACCGGCACGTCGCCCCGCGCCATCCCCGCATCGCCTCGGTGGCCCCGGGAGGCGCGCCGCGGCATCCTGTTCGGGGCGGTCTATGGCAGCGCGTTCCCCGCCGCTCGGTAGATCTCGTACCAATCTTCGCGGGACAGGCGCACGTCGCTGGCCTTGAAACAGTCCCGCAGGCGGTCCACGTTCATGGTGCCGACGACGGGTTGCATCCTGGCCGGGTGGCGGAGCAGCCAGGCGATGGCGATGGTGGTGTTGCTGACGCCGTATCTTGCGGCGATCTCGTCGACCTTCCGGTTCAGTTCGGGGAACTTGTCGCTGCCGAGAAAGGCGCCTTGGAAGAAGCCGTATTGGAACGGCGACCACGGCTGGATGGTGATGTCGTGCAGGCGGCAGAAGTCAAGCACCCCGCCGTCGCGGTTCACCGCGGCCGCGTTCTCCATATTGACGTTGACGCCGCTGGAGATCATGGTGGCGTTTGTGATACTCAATTGCAGCTGGTTGGCGACGACGGGCCGCGTCAGATATTTTTGCAGCAGTTGGATCTGCATGGGGTTCTGATTGGACACCCCGAAGTGCCGCACCTTGCCGCTGCTCTGCAGTTGAGCGAAGGCCTCAGCGACCTCCTCCGGCTCCACCAGCGCGTCCGGGCGATGCAGCAGCAGGACGTCGAGGTACTCGGTGCGCAGGCGCTTGAGGCTGCCATCCACCGCGGCAAGGATATGCCCCTTGGAAAAGTCGAACATGCCCCGGCGAATGCCGCACTTTGACTGCAGAATGATCCGTTCGCGAACCTCAGCGTTCATGTGGATGGCCTCGGCGAAGAGTTCCTCGCACCTGCCCCCACCGTAGATATCCGCGTGGTCAAAGAAATTGGCGCCGCTCTCCAGGGACGTTTGGATCAGGCGCTCGGCGGCTGTCCTGTCCAGCGAGGTCAGGCGCATGCAGCCGACCGCGACCACCGGCACCTCCAGCGCGCTGGGTCCCAGCTTCATCCTACGCATTGATCAAACGTCCTCCCGCTCGCTAGGCCGTCGCCACACTGTGATATTGTGGCACAGGCGCTCTGGGGCAGCAAGCCGGGAACGGCCGGGGCGGGCGGGTGTTCCTGCACCCGACGTTCACAGGGAGGCAGCCGACTGCAGAAAGGCGCGGATGCGCGCCGCGAGCGCCTGCAGTGCAGCGGGGGATGGCGCGCTTTCCGGGTTCGCCGCCGCCTCCCGCATGCGCTCGAACACGTGGGGGCCCCGCCGTTCCGGCGGGTCGGCGGCCGTGCGCGGGATGAGGTGGAAATGCATGTGCGGGGCGTGTGCTGCTTCCGCAAACAGCACGGCGTAGACCTTCTCCGGGCGCACGGGCAACACGCCGCTCGCGCGCAGGGCGGCCGCCATCCGCCGCAGCACCGGGCCCATGCGCTCGGCCTCGCCGGGCGTCAACTCGTCCAGGCACTCCACGTGCCGTAGCGGCTTCGCCACGAGCCAACCCAGCATCGGCGTCGGCTCGACGGCGTGCTCCACACGCCAGAGGCCGTCGTCGTAGAGGACGCCTCCCGGTACGCGCAGCTCGCCGCGGTGGATGCGGCACGCCAGGCAGTCCGTCAACCAGGATTCCTCCCGTGCGTGGGGCAGGGCGACCGCGGCATCCAGAAGCTCGCCGCGGGGGACCCGGCCGGTGGGGCGCTGTCCCCCACGAATGATGCTCAATCTCGCACTGGCAGGCAGGCAGGCGGACGCTGCGGGCGCAGCAGGACCCCACGACGCGAGCGGTTGAGGTCGTGCCGCGGGGCCGGCCCGTGGGCGCCAGGGCGGCGGGTCGCCCCATTGCGAAAAACAGGATGATGGCTGCGGGGCCCATCACTGCAATCAGGCTTCGGTCGCGATGCCCCCACAGGTGGGATGCGGTCGTCAGCGAGCACCACCGCGGGTGGTAGTGGTAGATGAACGCTTAACCCTGACTACGTTACCATGCCGCCCCCACAGGCGACGGACCTGCGGCCACGAGACCGGTTCCTCCCGGCTGGCCGGCCGTCCTTCGCGACCGCGGTCGGACGCCGCTGGCCCTGGCGCCGGCCGGCAGCCCTCGTGTTTCACCGTCCCACCCTGAGCACCCTTCCGGCGCCTTGACGCGTCGAACGCGGCGTTCCACAGTGGACGCATGCGGCTGGCACGGGCGTGTCTCCTCTTGGGGCCGCGGCGCCTCCAATGGGTCGAGGAACCTCTGCCTGAACCCCGACCGGGCGAGGTGCTCGTCAAGACGCGCACCGGAGCGATCAGCGTGGGCAGCGAACTCGCGCAGTACCGCGGCGCGGAGCGGGTGTCCGTGCCGCTCTGCTATCCCCGCATGACCGGGTACGAAAGCGTGGGCGTTGTGGGTACGTGCGGGAGATCCGCGCGCGTCCTCCGTCCAGGTGATCGCGTCATCGGCCGCTACGGGCACCGCAGCCATGCCGTCGTGCCCGAAGACCGTCTGATCCCGGTGCCAGCGGACGTGTCGGACGGCGTGGCCCTGCTGGTCATCCTCACCTGCGACGTCGCCAGGGGCATCGGGAAGGTGACACCCACGCCCGGTGAGCAGGTGCTGATCATCGGGGCCGGAGCGATCGGCTGCCTCACCCTCTGGGTGTTGCGGCGCATGGGCGTTGATCAGGTCGACGTGGTAGAGCCGCTTCCAGAACGCCGCGCCCTGGCGGTTCGGCTCGGCGCGCGGCACGCCTGCGCCCCCGAGGCGGGCGCCACCTGCGAACCAGCATACACCGTGGGCTTTATGTGCGCGGACGCACCCGCGGGCTTTGCCGCACTCCAGGAGCGCATGTGCATGGGCGGGCGGGTCTGCGTCCTTGCGGACGGGAACGGGGAATCGCTCTGCCTCAACCCGGCGTTTCACGAGCGCGAACTGTCGATCGTGGGGTCGAGCGACGGCAGCGACTACGCGCGGCACGCTGCCTGGTACTTCTCCCAACCCGCGGCCGAGCGCGATGACCTGGCGACGCTGTTCGACTGGGCCGTTCCGGCGGCCGCACTGGTCGACACCTTCCGCGCGCTGGCGGCTGGAGAGCGGACGCCGCTGAAGGTGCTGGTACGGTACGAGGCCGGTTGGGATCCGCTGTCGTGATGCGCACCCCTGAGGGCTCGTACCCGATGGGCGGCCCACAGATCCGCCCCAGAGGCTCTGACCACGCAGGGCGGCGCGCACGCTCGGCGTTTGCGTGCAGGCGCGGTGGTACCTGGGGAGCGGGAGCCAGTGGTGCGGATTTCGGTCATGTCGGCCGCCTATTTCGGCCCCTGCCGGCCGGCCCCGCGCTGCCCCCCCCGGTGCCGCCCCTTGCTCTGTCCCACAAGGGCTCCGGTCCCGGCCGCTCACTCCACACTCGGTGGCCGAGAACGACCGAAATGGCTGGCCGATCAGGTCCGAATCCGGCACCAGTGGATCGGCGGGCAGGCTGTGTCCGGGGCGCGACGGCATCACCCCCAGTGTGTAACGGCCCATCACGTCTGCAGCGCGGCGACATATCCGGCGGCGCCGTAGGCCAGGATGCGCTCGTCCTTCGTCACAAGCGTGAGGTCATGGGTCCTGGCCGTGGCGACGAGGATGCGATCCGCCGGATCCCCGTGAAACACTCCGGGGAGGTGCGCGCTGCCGACGGCGATCTCCGGTGTGAGCGGCACAAGGCGCGTACCGGGAGCCGCGAGACCGGCGCGTACCCACGACAGGCAGTCGGTATGGAGCCGAATCCTGCCCTTGCTCTCCAGCATGGCGACCTCCCACGGAGAGATCGCCGAAACGTGGATGCCACCGGCTGCGGTAGCGGCTGCGATGGCGGCAAGAGCCCCTGTCCCGAGGCGTCCGGCGTCGCCCGCCAGAAGCCAGAGCCAGACATGGGTGTCCAGCAGCAGACCTTGCAACGCCTCACTCGGCACGGTCGGCCTCCCACTGGTCGCCGACCGGGGTGACGATGTCCCCCGTGACGGTCAGGGACCCTTGGAGATAGCCCAGAAGGGGGCGGGTCCCCGGTTCCTCGAGGGGAACCAGCTTGGCCACCGGCCGGCCTCGTTTGGTGATCACCACCTCGTACCGTCCGGCGCGCACTTCCTCAATGAGTTGCAGGCAGTGCGCCTTGAACTCGCCCGCGGGCACCTGCACCAATATGACCTCCATACTGCACCATGGTCGCTTCAAGAGGTCATTATGGTGCCGACAGTGGCAGGGCGCAAGCAACACCCGCTGAGCCGGGCCTTCCCGCGCCGGCTGCGGGAGCGGCTCTGCGGCGCGCGGGCAAACCTGGCGGGCAAGGCCGGGTGGATGGCGGACGAGGCGAAGCGGTTGGCGAAGATGGAACAAGCCACTCCGGGGGAAGGACGAGCCCGGACCAGCGCGGCCGCCTGCAGGCGGCTCGGCACCATGCTGGGGGACGAGCGGTTGCCGCGGAGTGGGGCCATCGGGGCAGGGGACCGGGGTGTAGCCGTTAAGGTGGTCTTCGGCGGCAAGCACCTGTGACGGCGGCTCTGCCGGAGCACGGGGTTGGAGCACGCACGCCTGCGAGCGGAATGGCACGCGGCCCGTCGCGGGCGGCTGTACACCCGGGGGGATGCGAACAAGGGCGGAACCCAAATCTGCGGATCGCCCTCTGCCAGGACGGGAGATTCACTCTCGCCGCGGCCATCTCCCACATGAGCCAGAAGACCGGGCGCCCGGGCGGGCCGGCGACGGCGGTGTCAGCGCACGACGTGCGCCCAACTGGGCGCCGGGGGCATCTCGCCGCGGAGCCATACGCGGCGATCCTCGGGGAGGCGCAACCGTCTCTCAGCGCGGGCAGCCGCGGCCAGGGCATCCCGCACCGTGAGGCCGGTCTCGACGCAGGCCCGCGGACTCGTAAAGCGGGCGCGGTGGCGTGTCATGGCCACCCGCACTCCGGCTGCCGCCGAGGTGGCGGAGACGGCCGTCGCCTGGCAGTCCCGCACCCTGCACCCTTCCGGCGCCGTCCCGTCGATGGTCACGCGCAACCCGGATACGGCGAGGAAGCGCGCGTTCGCCAACTCCTCCATCGCCTTGGCGAGCAAACGCGCATTCAGAGTGGCCACGACCAGCAGGTCCTCGTCATGATGGTACAGGTTGCAAAGGTCACCGTAGGTCACGGGACCCGCCGCCCACTCCGGTTCGATGCTGGACCGCGCCAGGATGGCGGCATCGGCGGCGGTCGCCGTCCGTACCGCGTCGGCCGCCCAGTCCGCGAGTGGCCACTGGGTATCCTGCGGGCGGCCGGTCGCAGCGCGTGGGAGATCCGCGAGCACCTCGCCTAGCTCGGGCCAGCGATGCAGGGTCCGCGCGCGCAGGCGGCTCACCAGCGCGTGGTCCGGCGGAAAGGCGAAAGGATCCACCAGGTCGGCGCGCCAGTCCCCCGGCACCCCGCAGACGAGGCCGACGTAGCGGCCGTTGGCCCCGACCTGGACGACGGGGGTGCGACCCACGCGCAGGGGTTCCTGCAGGGCCTGATGCACGTGGCCCGACAGGACCAGGTCGATCCCCCCGGTCTGCCGGGCGATTTCCGCGTCGCGATCGGCGCCCAGGTGGCTCAGGAGGACGACAGCGTCGACCTGGCTCCTCCATGTCGCGGTCGCTGCGGCCACCGCCGGTGCGGGGTCGTCCACGACCCAGGACGGGTCATGGCCGGCGCGGGCGGCGCCGATCACGCCGACCCGCCCGCCGAGCAGGGTGCGGACGGGCGCCGCAGACCATGTGCCCGCGTGCAGGTTGGCCGCGACGGCCGGCACCCCGGTCCGGCTGAGGGCGCGCAGCACGTTGTCGGCCGGCCCGTCCAGGTCGTGGTTGCCGGGGACCCAGGCCCCGTAGGCCATGTCGGCCAGCCAGGCCCATCCCGGGTCGCCTTCGGCGATCACGGGCAGGGTGTCGCCGCCGTCGGTCAGGACGTCGGGCCGCAGGGCGCGCACCGCGCCCGCGAGGTGCGGGAAGACCTTGGGCCGGGTGCCGACCAGTTCGGTCGCCACTTCGCCGAGGTCGCTGGTGTGCACAATGGTCATGGGCTGCAAGGAGGCACCCCCGTCCCCCGCCGGTGACCCGGCCCCGGCGTCCACGGCGCCCAGCGGGGGACGGGGGCAGAGGGCTACGAGCGCCCTCGCCCACGCCGGTTCACCCGCCGCGTCGCTGACGGGCGGGACCCGCCATGCCGACCGCGGCCTTCGCGTCGCGGGAGTGGGGCACCTGCGCGCGAAGCGCGCACACGGGTGGCGTCATTCCGCCAGCGTGCTTGGGGGTACGAACGTATGCGTTCAGGGGGGGCTGCACCCGTCGTCGGCTGGCTGAGGGCGATCAACGCCGACCCCAAGCGCAGGCGGTCGTACGGCGTCTGCGAAGGGGCAGCCGCCATTGTTTGGTGTTTCAGTTGAGTGCGACATCGCGGACGTAGCGACAAGAATATGGATGCCATTAGCGGGCAGTTGTCGACTACGGGGGATTTCTTGCGGTCCGGTGGTGACGTTGCCATGATGCGGCACGGTGCCGACGACATCGATTTGTTTGCCGGCGCTCCTGACTGGGCGTGGGGTCGGCGATGCTCCTCTACCGCATCGCTGAGGCAGTCCCTCCAGACGCAGTGAGCCAGGCAGCGGTTGCTGGCAGACCTCGCGGTGGGTCGCCGCCACTCGCGGTCGGGCCTGGCGGACCGATCGTGACCACCCTACAGCATCTCAGGCCGCCGCCTTCCGGCGGGAGACCGGGCGCACACCCCGTGCACCGACCCGCGGGTGCGCGGCGCGCGCGCCCCGTGGCGCGGGGACCTGCCAGTTCCGGTAGACGTCGAGCGCCACGCCCCCGGGATGGCTGAGACCGGTGGCGTAGGTCCACACGATGCGGCCCGTGCTGGGGTTGATCGCGACCACGCGGTTGTTGCCGCTGTCCGCCACCAGCACGTTGCCGCCAGGCAGCGGCAGGGCGACCGTGGGGTTAGACAGCGCATTGGGGCCGCTGGCCACGAAGTAGTGCCAGAGCTGCGCGCCGCTGTGGGGGTTGAAGGCGGCGACGGAGCCCGGCGTGCCGTAGCCGCAGACGATCACGGTCCCCGCCGTAGCGGAGACGGCGTCCGAGGCGAAGCCGCCGAACAGGTCTGGAGCCGAGACGTTCCACAGCACCTTGCCGCTGGGCGAGAACATCGCGATGCGGTCGCCGCTGGAGAAGGTCAGCAGGATGTTCCCGTCCGGCTGGGGCTGGCTGCCGTTGGGGTAGCCGAACAGCCCCTGCGAGGGGTTGGTCTGGCAGTAGTTGAGCTGCGGTTTGCCCCACGCCGCCAGCATCTGGCCGGTGCCGCTGAGGATCACCTCCCGGCAGTTGCGGATATCCGCGACGGCGATGTCGCCGTTGGGCAGTTCGGCAGGGTCGTCCGGGTAGTTCAGGTGCTGCGCACCGGCCCCCGCCTGGCCAGGCACACCGAAGGTCCAGCGCACCCGCCGCGTCGCATAGTCCACGCGTTCCACCAGGTCCTGCGTCTCTGCACTGACCAAGACGCTATGCCCGTGGGGAGTGAACGCGACGTCGTTGGGATGGACGACCACGCCCCCTGCCGCGGGGAGAGACAACTGCCAGACCACCTTGCCGGTGGGTGTCACCTCCAGCAGCCGGTGGTGGCCTGTATCGGCGATCAGCACAGGATACGGGACGGGACCCTGCCAGGGCGGCGGCATACGCGTGGCCGTTGACCCCGGCCGTGGCGCTGCCGGCCTGTGCGCGTTCGGTGTCCCTTGGGCGCCCGGCGCGCGGCGCAGGGGGATGTACCCCGCCAGGTGGAGGGCCACCAGGGCGCCCGCCACCACGATCAACGCGCCGCCGCCGATCCACCACCACGTGGCGGGCCTTCGCCGCGGCGGTCGCGGCCCCAGGTGCGAGGAGCCGCCATCCAGGAAGTCGGGCAGGTCTCCTTTCACAGCATGACCGCCTCCGTCGGTTCGGGGGTGTGACGCGCCGCACGCGGACGGCCCGCTGGGTCGGTCGGCGGGGCCGCGCGGTACAGGGCGCGGGGTTCGCCGAGGCCCCCTTACCTGTACCATACCGCGCGGGGAGGGACCTGCGGGCGAGAGCGGACGGCTGGTGGCGGCGGTCGCCGGCAGGGATGGGCGTCGGAACCGGCGGTAACTCCGCCGCCGGGCCCGCGCTGGGAGCGGGAACCGCCCGCGGTCGCTCCCGCCCCAGGTCCCCGACGCCCCGCCAGCCGTCAGACCGGCGGCGTTCCCGTGTGTGCAGGGGTCGGCTCGGAGCGGGCGCGTGGACTCCGGCGAGACGACCCTGGTACGGGTGCGGTGGGGACTCCTGCCCCTCGCATTCGGCTACGTCGGCGGGGCGCGGGCCGCTTTGTGCGGCGCCCGGCCGCCCGGCCGGACGTTGCGGCCCCGGACGGCGCTGGAGAAAGCCCCCTCGATGGCCGCCAAAGCACCAACCCGTGGTGCTGGGCCCCGGGGGCAGAGGCCGCTACTCTGGTGGGACGGCGCCCCGCGAAAAGGGTCCGCTTTTGTGAGAACGCCCTGGGGCGACACCGTGCGCGTGGACGCCGCCATCCGAGTGGCCCGCGCAATCGGACCGGACCCGCAGCGGAGGGCGCGGCCCAACAGGGGGCCCGGACGGGGGCCGCGGACAGTCGTTCGCGGGCGGGGCCGCCGCCTCCGGTGGCAAGTGGCGGGTTGTGGCGACGGGGACCACCTGCGGCAGCGGGCGTAAGCGCCAACGCAACGGCGTTGGGCCGATCACGGGCAGGGATCGACGGCCGGCCGCACGGGCTGGACGATCGCCACCACGTTGGCGCGGTGGCCCAGCCCTCCTCCTCCGTCACGCCCGCCGCACCGGGGTATCACCGGTCCGTCGCGCACTTGCTGTGCTCCGCGCACGCACGCTCGTGCGCGAGCAGCAGGACGGCGCCGCAGACCCGGATCGCGCTTCCCCGGCTGCCCAGGGCTCAATGGGCGCCGCGGGCGTAACGATAACCAAGGTGCAGAAACGGGACGCGGAGGTGCGCGATCCGGTGATCGTGGGGCGTCTTTCGGGAGGTGGGGGCGGGCGTCCGTGGCGGGAAGCGGCAGGGGCAGGTAGGCGACCACCGGTCCGGGACGTCGGCCCGGTGGGTTCCGGTCGATCCCCGCTCCTCCTCCATGCTGGGGACGGCTGCTCTGCTCCACTTCCGCGGGTAGGGGGGCAGCTCGCTGGGCTACGACTGGCCCGGGGTGAGGGGGGCGCCACGGGGGACTACGCCGCTGACGGCAAGGGCGGATGCCGTGGCGCAATCGTCTGCGGCCTCGGTGCCCGGGTGTGCGCACGCGGGGGGGAGGGGGCACGCCGCTCGGCTCGTCCCCGAGGCCTCGCGACCTGGCCTGCAAGCCCCTCCGTGGCGTCTCGGCGGAGACCCGGGCGTTGTCGGCCTGCACGCCCGCCACAGGAGCGCGTGCAGGCCGGTGTGGCTTGTGCGCCCGCCGGTTGCGTGCCGCTGCTGGCGGAGACGCACCGTGGGCAACGACCAACCCGGGCGTTCCGACGCCTGCGCGGGCGCGCGCCCCCGGAGCCACTCCCCGCGGCGGCGCCATCGCACCCCCCACCCACCCGCTGCGCGTGGCGGCGCCGCCCTGAGGCGCCGGGTTCGGCGGGCGCGCGCCCCAAGGTGCGGTGGATCAGCGCCAGGAGCGCGCGGGGTGGCGCACCGGCGGGCGGGCCGCGCGCGCCCGCGGCGGACCGGCGCGGGGCCCCTTGCCGGAACGGGGGTGTGCAAGGGAATGCGCTTCCCATGGACGGCCAGTCGGGCTCGCAAGGAGCAGCTCGGGAGCGAGGTGGCCGCAGGGCTGTTGCCGGCGCCACCGACCGGGTCATTGCCCGAGGTCCAACCCGAGGCCGCGCCGGAGGGCGTGCCCGGTGCCGTCTGGTTGGAGGCAGGCGTCCTGCGCGTGCGCAACCCCGAAGGCCTCGGCCGCTGGCCGACCGTCGCCCTGGATGGGGAGGACGCCGGGGTGGATCTGGTGATCAACGGCGTGGCGCGCACCGGCGAGGTCGTGGTCCAGGAAGCGGACCGCGTCGCCCTGCGGGCGCGGCGGGAGGAGCAGCCGGGGCGGATCGCCGTCGAGATCGCCCCGGACGGGATGAGCGTGTGGGTGACTGTGCACCCCGGACGCCGGACCGTCTACACGCTCCCGAACGTGCCCCCCGCGCCGCACCTCGCCCTGCGCGCCGTGCGCCGCGACGAGCCTCTGGCGACCCGGTTCTGGCCCGCGGACGTGCGGGCCGCGTTGCGGGCCGAGGGCGTGTTCTCCACGCCCGAGGAGGAGGCGGTCCAGCAGGCCCTGCGCGCACCGGGCACGCGGGTGCTGGTGGCCAAGGGCAGGCCTCCGCGGCACGGGCGTCCGGCCTCGATCTGGACGCTGTCGCACGGGGAGCTGTCCGCACCGCCCGACCCCACGTTGGTCCCGTCGCGCCGAGTGGATGATGCCTCTGTGACCATCGGCACCCCGCTTGCCAAGAAGATGGATGCCGCTGCCGGGGAGGAACTGGGCAAGACCGTGCGCGGTGAAGCGGTGGCCGCGGGCCCCGCCTGGCGGCCCGACCTGGTCGCCGGCCCGGGGGCCATGTTGAGCGCGGACGGCCGCACCGTGATCGCCACGGCCTCTGGGCATGCGGCGGTCGAGGTCCGTGGCGAAGAGGTGTACGTGAGCGTCTCGCCAGAGCTCGGGATTCCCGGCAACGTCGACGAGGCCCGGGGCGACCCCCGCTTCGAGGGCGACATCTGGGTGGGCGGTGACATTGAGAGTGGCCGCACGGTGATCGCCGCGGGCAACGTGGAGGTGACGGGCCGTGTGTTCTGTGCCCGCATCGAGGCGGGCGGAAGCATCTGCGTCGGCCGGGACGCGGCCCAGGCGCTGCTCATCGCCGGCGGGCCGGGGCTCTGTTACGCCCGGGTCATCGGGCTCTGCGAGGAATTGGCGCGGGCCGCGACGCGCGCGGGTTCGCAACCCGTTGCCGCCCTTGCCTTGCGCATCCACAAAGAACTGGCCGGCGCCGGCGTGCGGCTGCACCCGGAGGTGCGGGCGCTTCTCGATCAGGTGGGGCGGCTGACCGGTTCCGGCGCGGGGTTGCGGGACGGGTGGAACCCCGCCGCGCGGCAGTCGCTCAGCGCGCTGGCGGCCACGCTGGCCCCCGCGGTCGCGTGCATGCGCCGCGCCCTGGTACGCCGCGGGCAGTGCGTCGTGCGCTCCCTTGACCAGACGACGGTGGAGGCCAGTGGGGATGTGGTCATCGCGGACGCGGGCGCCGTCCGCAGTTCGGTGACGGCCCTGGGCCAACTGCTCGCGACGGGCCCTGTCCGTGGCGGCACCTTCTGGGCGCTGCGCAGCGCCGTGTTCGGCAGCGTCGGCTCGGACCCCGACCTCCCCACGTTCGTGCAGATCGGACCGCGGGCGCGATTCACGGCCGCCGAGGTCCGGCCCGGCACGACGGTGCTGCGCGGGGGCGCCCTGGTGCAGCGCTTCGACGCCGTGGCGCACGACGTGGTGCTGGAGCCCGCCGGAGGGGATGGGTGAAGCAGCGACAGGAAAGGCTACTCAAAGCAAGCGGATGGGCATCGACCGGAACCCGCACGGCGTGGACGTGGCAAAACGGGAGTCCCGGCGTGCGCCGCGATGGGCCGCTCGACCCGAGTCCGCCTGTCGTCTATGGCCCCGCATGGGCGAAGGCCTGGTCGGGCGGACGGTGTGGAAGACCGATAGATCGGTTTGTCCACATTGTTTTAACCTGACTTTCGCAACGGGGCGGCCGGTCGCGTTGGTGCCCAGGGGCCGGCCCCTCGCTACGACCTCACCCGCTCGCGTCGCGGGGTCCTTCTGCGCCAGCGGCGTCCGCCTGACACTGCGAGATTCAGGTTTAACCGTACCTGTTCGGTGAACTGCGTTGGGACCGCTAAGCCTGGTGGGTCGACGGCACCCCCGTGGCGAGCGCGTACCACAGCTAGTGGCTCGGCACGCACTTCACCGAATGCTTACGTTTAACGTTTAACGTGGCGCCTGTCGTTGCCGCCATGGTCGCGTGCCCGGACGCGGGGCTCGCCGCCGGACATCTGTGCCGTCAGGCTGTACCCCGTTGGTGCGGGTGCATCTGGTTACGCCGCGCCCAGCTGGCTCGGCGCGGATGGCCATGCCCTTACAGGCTGGGAACGAAGAGTTTGAGCAGCAGGCCCACGATGGCTACCGTCAACGCCGCCGTGAGATATCGCTGATTTGCGTTCATGACGCGTAGATCCTGCTTCAGATCGTCCATGCGCTTGCCGAGGTCCGCCTTCAGCTCGGCCTGCATTTCTTCCAATCGGTCCACGCGCTTGCTGAGGTCCGCTTTTATCTCTTTGAGGTCGCTCCTGAGGTCGGCTTGCGCCTTTGCGAGTTCGCTCCTGAGGTCGGCTTGCGCCTTTGCGAGTTCGCCCCTGAGGTCGGCTTGCGCCTTTGCGAGGTCGTCGAGTCGCTCTCGTATGAGCCAGCCGATCGTCGGTTCTTCACCGAACCCGCTTGGCCCACCGTCTTTGGCCGCGGCTACCTCTGCCACGTCCACCAACCCCCATTCACGCCGCCAGCATAAAGCCGCAAGACCGCTCGGCGCAATCACCCCCAACCGTCCAGGCAGAAAAGGGGTCCGGCCCTGCCCGCTCATGGAGGCACACCGAACCCCTATCACACCGCCAGACGACGACCGCCGGGCCCCGCACCCTGCCTTGCCCACCCCAGATAGCCCCTCCCACCGCGACCGCCGACAGGGCAGAGCGCAATGATGTTGTGGGCCTACGGCACGAACAGGCGTGGCGGCAAGAACGCGGGAGAAGACCATCCTCACTTACCGACCTGAGTGGCCGTGGAGGACGGCGCACCGGGCTGGGAGGAACCCGTGCTGGACGACCCGTGGGCGATCCCGCGCTGGCACGCCCTGGGGGAGGGGGGCCGCGCCGAGATGCGCTGGCAGCGCTCGGCCGACGCCCCGGGCGGCCTGCAGGCGGAATGCCCGCTCGTGCCCGCGGCACCGTCCGCACCCGTCTCCGCGTGGCCAGCGGGGGCGGCAGCCGTGGGCGCCGCGGCGGGGCCTCCGCCCGTATCCCCCCGCGCGTGAAGGTTCCGGCCTCGCGCCCCGTCTGCATGGGGGAAGGGAGGTGGTGACCGTGACCGAGGACCTGACCGCCCTGCGGGACGACGTCCGCGCCTTCTTCGCGCGCCGCCTGCGGGAGGCGGGCGACGCGGACGACTTGGCCCAGGACACGTTTGTACGTGCCCTCGTCCACTGGGGTGACCTGCGCCGCCCCGAGGCGCGGCGCTCCTGGCTCTTCAGCATCGCGTACAACGTGCTGCGCGATCACCTCCGGGATCGCCCGCGCGCCGCCTGCGCGCCGGACGACAGGGGCGAGGGCGGGCCCCAGGACGGCCGTTCGCCGCTAGACGAATCGGCGCTCGTGCGGGACGAGGGCTTGCGACGGGCGGTGCGGTCCGCACTGGCCGCGCTGCCGGTGGAGCAGCGCCATGTGCTCTTGCTCCGGCTGGTGAGCGGCCTGGGCTTCGCGGAGATCGCCGCGCGGCTTTGCATCCCCGAGGGGACCGCGTACACCCGTGCCCACTACGGTCTCCGGCGCCTGCGGGCCGCGGTTGCCCACCACCTGCGGGGGGAGGGGCTGCTGTTGGACTGCGCCACGGTGCGCGACCGGCTGCTGCGGCTGGGTTTCGGGCTGGGGCGGAAAGACGCCGCCGAGGAGGTGGGACGGCACCTCGCCGCATGCCCGGAGTGCGCGGCCGAGGCCGAACTGGTCCGGGCTATGGTGGAGGGGATCCGGGCAGAGGGCGATGCCGCCGTCCTGGTCCACGGGCTGGACCTGGCGGGCCCCGACGGAAGCGGATTCAGCTACGCGCTCATCGCACAGGTCAACGGCGAACCGCGGCCTCTGCAGGAGTGGGGCGTCAACACCGGCGGCGACCCGGACGCTGCAGCGTACTTCGATGACCAGGGCCGGCGCCTGCGCGAACTGCGGCGTTGGCCCATCGGTGATGGGCGGTGGGGGCTGCGCTACGCGTTGCACGCGCCCTGGCTGCCCGGGGCCCGTCTGCGGGTGGTCTCGCGCACGCCCGCCTGGCAGCGGGTGGACCCTGACGCCGGCTGCTGGCGCCTGCGCTGGTCGGAGCGCCCGCTCGATCGTGGCAGTTCCTTGCGCGAGACGGTCTACGGGCGACTGGTGCAGCTGCCGCCCGGCTTTCGCGCCGTGGCCGCGCAGCCGCGGCCCGACCGCGTCCTCGCCGGAGGGCGGCTGCTGGCCTGGACGGCCGTGGTGCCTGCGGGAGAGGAGTTCGCCACCGATGTGACCTTCGTGCGGGAGGAGGACGGAGTGGGGCCCGGCGGGGGGGCTGGCCAGGCGCCCTGATACGCCCCGCCGCTCCGTTTCGCCCCCGCGGAGGCGCCCGACGCGAACCTGAGGACGTCACTGCGCGGTGGGCAGCATAGGGCTGCGGCCAGAGCAGGGCAGGTGCCGTCGCACGCACCGCCTCTCCCGGGCTTTAGCCGTGGGGAGGTTCCGTGGCGACGTCACGGGCAGACATTCATCGCCAACGATGGTAGGATCTCACCAGGACCCGCCAACCCGCGTGGCCGAAGCACCGCCGCGCGGCTCGCCGCCCTATCTAGTATTGCATCCACTGCTGTATGAGAAATCTCGCGAGACCGGGGGAAGTCAGGAATGCCAAAGAGAGGCTGTAACCTCCGATAGTAACGTAGGTTTTGGATAGGGCCAGCTGCGTGGTGAATGTGTCAGTGGCCGTGCAAGTAAGCGCATTTGTGACGGCGAGGACCCCTATGCCGCGTATGTCCAGATATAGGGTGCTGCCCAGAGGCAGGGGGTTGGCAGGGCATTGCTGTGTGTATGTGGTCACCGACGCCGAACGCAGCCAGCCCGTCACGTGATCGATTTGCGTTGGTGTCAAGAGCGTTAGCCGCGATTCATTACTGCTGGAGCCGCGAATCCACGCGTGCTCGACGTGACCAGGAGACAGCGACCCTAACGGCGGCAACTTGGTGACAGGGCTGGTCGCGGTTTCCCATGCAGCCACGACTTGAGGGCTTACGTGTTTCGGTGCCTTTGGTGAGACGGGCCGCCAGGTGGCGCCGCCGTCCGTCGTGGCGAGCAACGCGCCGTTGCGCAACATCCACCCGTATTGGGAGTCCGCGAAGGATAGGTCGGCGCCACCCGCGCCCTTATGCCGTGTCCACATACGGCCGCCGTCGGTGCTCGTGAACAAGCTCAGCGACGTGGCCGCCCACAGCCACCCGCGGCCGCCACCGGACCACACGGCGTCCTTCAATGGAAGCAGCGCGCCGCCCCTGAGCCGTCCGGGGAGGAGCCCGGCCAGCCTCGCCGCGCATATCCAGGCGTTCGGCGCGGGAGCCTCAGTGCGCCAGATCCTACCTCCGTCGGTGGTACCGTAGTCCACGCCCTGACCCAACCAAGCGGGCGCCGCGCACCCGGTTGATGCAGTGACAAGGGAAACGCTTCCGAGGGGAGGGACGGGCCCTGGTCTGGATGCCTGCAGTGGGGGAATGGGGACCTTGAACCATGTCCGCCCACCGTCACGTGTCGCCATCAGTTCCCCCGTACCGGCGACAACCCAGCCGTCCTCGGCGTTTACGAACGAAAGGCTGGTCTGGTACGGGGTGGGCGGCACAACGCGTCCCACAATGATCCATGTGTGCCCGCCATTATCCGTGCGCAGCACCGCGCCGCCGTCACCGACCATCCCGATGCCGTAGCCAAGGCGCTGGTTGACGAAGTCGATGCCGTAGATCGGTCTCGGGGCCGCAGAGGGATACTGCTGGCGCCATGTGCGACCGCCGTTCGTAGTCGCGAGGATGACCGAGCTACGCACACCCTGGTCAGCGATCAGCCAGCCTCGCGACGCACTGATGAATGAGACGGCCGGCGCACCGAGGTCGGTCACGCCGGCGATGGCCGGCTCCTCCCGCCACACGCGCCCTCCGTCCGTCGTCTCGGCCGGGGTCAGAGAGCCGGCGCTAAAGCAAGCCTCGCATCCGCCCAGCACCACGGCTGTCGATGCGTTAACCACGTCAAACGGCCCGGGGGACGAGCCGGGCCCCCTCTGGACGCCCTGCGGATCCCCTGGCGCAGGTCCAGCGCCTCCCGTCGACACGGCGAGGACCGGGTGCCAGCCACGTCCTGCGTCGGTCGAGCGGTAGACGCTGTACGACTCCTGCATCATGCCGACACCGCCGTATACCAGCGACCACAATACAGACGGAGGGGCGCAACCGACTTCGGCGCCCGCCGCCAAGGGAAGCGGCGACGTTGAGGCCCACTGCCGTCCGCCGTCCGCCGTAGCGAAAACGCGTGCAGGGAGTCCGTCCGTACCGGTGCCAACCCACGCATGGGCGGCGTCAGTGAAACAGAGGGACGCGGCATGCTCCGGGCCGGGCACTGGACGCCACGTCCGCCCGCCGTCACCCGTGCCCACGAGGGTACCAGGGCTGCCGAATGCCTGTGCCGCCTCGATGGCGAACCCCACCGACGGCGAGAGGAAGTGCACTTGGAGCAACGGGCGTGAAGTCTGCGCGACGCGAAGCCACCGCTGGCCACCGTCGCTTGTGGCGAGCAGGGAGGTGCCGGCCACCGCCCAGGCGCGGCGTGCGTCGAGTGCGTCCAGATCATCTACAGTCTGCCTCCCGTTCCACTCCGATACCCAGGTACTCCCCCCGTTGGTGGTGCCGAGGATTACACCTTGGCCGGCGGCCCAACCGTGAAGAGCGTTCGCGAAGGCGAGCGCGTCGAGCGCGTGCGCCGCCGGCGGATGGGGGATCGTGGGCGTTATGGTCGACACACTGTTGGGGGTCGTGCTGGTCGAGGTCCCGGCCAACGTACGGCCGACGGGCGCACACACGACGAAGAGGAATACGGCCATCGTCAGCAGGCACCTGGCGCCAGCCGACCAGGACTGTCGGACCCGGTATGGAACGGTGTGGCCACAGTTGACCGCTTGCATGGTTGGAACGGGACCCTCCTCCATGCCAAAGCACCCATCCTCTCGCCGTGAACACTTTCGTGCAGAGGGGGGCGGTTCGGGGGGCGGTCTCCGACGTGGTGGGCTAATCGGGCGCCGATCGAGAGCGCACCGGCGCTTCGGGGTGCGGGTGGTGCCCGGGATCGTGCGGCTGTGGCCGTTCTGGGCGGCCCGCGGCGCGCCTCACTACAGCCACTGCCCGACGTGGACCGGCTCGAACCCGTCGCGCCGGCAACGGTAGTCCCGCCCCACGGCGGCCCCAGCGCGGCCCGCCCTCCGGAAGCGGACCTCTTCCATCCCCACGACCACGAGCGGCAGGTCCTGCCAGGCACCGAGCTCGCGGAGAGGGAGGGGCCGCTGACCGACGCGGAGGGACATGCGGGGGGGCGATGAGGCGATCTCCTTCCCGCCGAGCAGGGGGTGGCCGCACCGAGCGATGCGGGATAACGGACTCTGCCGTTCGTGCCCGCACTGCGTGGCCCATTCGCGCGCCACGGCCCATCGTCCTTCGCTGACTTGCGCCCAACCATGGCGGCCTTGCGCGCAGGCACCTGGGGAGATTGGGTGACGTCGTCGCCCGGCCCAACGGAGGCGTGACGCGCCCTCCAGCGGCGTCACGGGCCGGACGGTCGTCGCAGCTGATCGATGGGACTCAACTGTGTGATCTCTTGAGACAGTACGACCTCGGGGTGCACGCGGTCACCGCCATCCGAATCGACAGGGAGTGGTTTACCGATCTGGCAGGTGCTTACGATGCAGATGCGTCTTGATCGGACGCCAGTAGCCGCAGCAGGGTCGCATACCCACAGTCCACGGTCCAACCGTCGCGCCGCCTCCGACCGGCTGATTCGCCCGGCCTCCAGGTCTGCGCGCATCGCCCCCCACTGCTCCGCGAAGCCCGGCTGCGCCGTCAACCCTCCGCCGCCGGCGGTACCCCGCGGATGCCCGGGGCCGGGACGGCTCTGACCGCTACCCGCCCATGCCCGTGCCAGCCCGTCTGCCGGGTCAGGCGGCGTCGGCCCCTGGTTGAGCCCGAGCGCATTTTGGGAACCGCCGCGAGCCTTGACGCGTAGAACTGTGCGTTCTACAGTGAACCTGTGGAACAGTACGTGCCGCTGCGCGAACTCAACCAGCACACCAGCACCGTGATCGACGCCGTGGCGCGCGGCGCGTCCGTGGTGATCACGCGCGGCGGCCAGCCTGTCGCCCGCCTGGTTCCGATGCACCCCACCGCCCTCTTCCTCGACCGCCTGGTGGCGGCGAGGAGGGCAACGGCCCCGACCATCCGGGGCCCGGTCCCGTCTCCCCCCGTGGGCAGCGACGATGGCGTCGACGTAGCGGGGGCCTTGAGTGAGGACCGGGCTGGAGAACGGTGATCTACCTCGACTCCTCGGCCATCGTCAAGCTCGTGCACCGCGAGGCGGAAACCGGCGCCCTGGTCGACTGGCTGAGTCAGCGGGCCGAGGCGCCGCTGGTGTCCTCGGCCCTCGCCGCGGTGGAAGTGCCACGCGCCTTGCGCCGGTACGGGCCGCGGGCCCTTCCCGGCGTCCCTGCGGTGATGGCGCGGCTTTACCTGTTGGAAATCGACGCGACCGTGCGGGAGACGGCAGCCGCGTTGCCCGACCCCGCCCTGCGGAGCCTCGACGCGATCCATCTGGCGAGCGCGCTGCTGCTGCAGATGGAAGGCCGCGCGCTGGAAGGCCTGGTCGCCTACGACGAAAGGCTCCTGCGCAGCGCTGCGCAAGCCGGGTTGCCGGTGGTGAGTCCCGGAGCCCCCAGTGGGCGGTGGGCGCCGTGAGCGCACTGGGGGAAGTACGGGGGCCGGCCCAGGTTCGCGCAACGGGTGCTCCGTGCCCACCCCGTAACACTGGGCCGCGTGCACGTTGGCGGCCCACCCCTCGTAGCCCGGTCGCGGGGGGATAGCGGGGGCGTTTCCCCGCCATCCCCCGCCGTCCCCACGGCACTGCCCCCAGGCGCGCGGCCGTGGCCGGCGCACCGCCCCCTGCTCCGGCCACGCTACCGCTCCCGGGGGGCCGATGCCGGGCC
>JAJZZC010000355.1 GCA_021797775.1 Bacillota bacterium | reverse complement strand
TGCTTAGATGCCCTTGATCTTGTTCGCGCCACGGTCGACCACGCTGATGAAGCCGCCGGCGATGCCCGCGAAGAGCGCCAGCGCCAGCGCCAGCACGATGGCCGGCCAGAAATCCATGAACAGAGTGCCGATGGCGCCCCAGAGGCCGGCGTCGGCCAGGCTCGGGATGGTGAACGTGTTGACGACGACGGTGCTCATACCCTACCCCCCCCCTTCTCCTGGCCACCGGCTCAAAGCGCCGGCCAGCCTCGGGTGCCACCCCGTATGAATCGGAGCACCAGGAACATGAGTGGCACCCCAAGTCCAATCGCCAAGCCCGTCATCAGGTACGGGCCGAGCGAATTCATCACGTCGGTCACGAATGGCAGCATGGGCGCCGCGCTGCTCATCGCGACCGCAGGGCATCAATAATTGCCCCCAGCACCAGATAGAGCAGGGCGCCGATACCCGCGATCGCCAAGACCAAGAACACGACGGGCTGAAACATCGCCCAGATGTCGGCCATGTAGTTTGTGACCTGCGTCAGGTTGATCTGGCCGAAATTCAGGCTCCCATACACCCGCCGTACCCCCTACCGGGCCTTGCGCAGCCACCGCATCGGGGCCCACATCACCACGAGGACCAGGATGAGCCCGAATGCCGCCGCCTGGACCTGCGGGGCAGAAAAGTAAAACTTGAGAAAATCGAAGAACAGGCCCTCCAAATTCGGCGTGCTATACACGGCGCCGCGCCCAGAACGTTGGTAGCAGCCCGACGCCGGCCAGGATCAGGTCCAGGACCGCCAGGGCGCCGCCGACGGCGATCGCATGGCCGACCAGAGTCGTCGTGCTCGGTACCACCGGCCATAGCCCCATGCCCTCACATCCCGTCCAGCCAATCGTCCGCGCGGCGGGCCCACCAGCTCCAGACCTGAAGGACCACGACCAGGGTCAGCAGCAGCGCCAGGAGCATCTCGCCAAAGGTCAGGCTCGCCGTCACCTGGATCGAGCCGTTGGGGGTCCAGAGCAGGAATGTGGTCGGGGTCGCGCCGATCAGCGAGAGATACAAGCGCGCACCCCCCGAGAACACAAAAAGCCCCCGCACAGTCGCGGGGGCCTGTAACTCGCGGCGCCATGGCTGATCGGGCGGAGGCCCGCCGGCGGTCAGCCGGAGGACCGAGCGCCATGGCGTCGAAGTTGCCCTGCACCACAAACGGCCGTCCCGGGTGTGCTGCCCGGCCTGCCGGCCGGCGGGAGGGGTTGCCGCCCCTCTCGCCGGCGTGGTGCCCACTTGCGGCCAGGGGTTTCAGCCGCCGTCGCCAAAATCCTCCTGCCTCGGAAAATCTGGCGCAAATAGCTGCAATCGGCCGCCCGGATGGACGCGCCGGGGGGCAGCGCATGGGCGAATCCCCATGCAGGCGCCATGGGAGGCGGTCAAGTGAACGTGCGGTCTCGCAGGGTCCGCGGCGGGCTCGCGTGGGAATTGTGCTGGGTCGCGGGCCGGGACCCCGGGACGGGCCGGCCGCGGCGGGTGTATGAAACGCTGCGGGGCAGCCGGCGCGACGCCGAGCGCCGCTGGCGGGAGCGCCGGGATCAGCTCCGCGCGGCTCCTCCCGCACCCGACGCCCGCCAAAGCCTCGCGGACTGGCTCGCCGCCTGGCTCGCCGCAGTGCGGCCCGCCCTGCGCCCGACCACGGCCGAGAGCTATGCCCTGATGGCCCGGGTCCATATCGCCCCGGCGATCGGCGCGGTCCGGCTCGAGGATCTGCGCCCCGAGCATGTGCGCCAGATGCTCGACCGCTCGGCGGCCCGGGGCTGCTCGCCGCGGACCGTTGCCTACGCCCGGACCGTCCTGCGTATCTGCCTCCAGGAGGCGCTGAGGGCGTCGCTGCTGCGCGAAAACCCAGTGGACCTAGTCAGACCGCCAAGGCAGTCTCCAAAGCGCGTGGCGGCCTTCTCAGCGCCTCAGGCGGCCCGTCTCGTCGCCGTCTCGGCCGGCTCCCGGATCGGCCCCCTCCTGGACTTCGCCTGGCGCACCGGCCTGCGCCGCGGCGAATTGCTGGCCCTGCGCTGGTCCGATGTGGATCTGGCCGGCGCCCGCCTGCGCGTCGAGCAGTCCCGGACCAAGGTCCGCGGCGGGACGGCCCTGCAGGCGCCCAAGACCGGCGCCGGCCGCCGCGGCCTCTCCCTGCCGGCCAGCGCGGTGGCCGCCCTGCGCCGCCAGGCCGATCTGCAGGCCGCCGACCGCGCGGCCCTCGGCGACGCCTGGCAGGAGTCTGGCCTGGTCTTCACGGTCCGGGCCGGCGGGCCTCTGGGCCCCGACCGCGTCAGCCGCGATTACCGGACCCTGCGCGACCGCGCCGGCCTGCCGCCGGTGCCGTTTCACGGCCTGCGCCACACCGCGGCCAGCCTGCAGCTCGCTGCCGGCGCGCCGGTCGAGGTCGTCAGTCGGCGCCTCGGCCACCGCCGGATCAGCACCACCGTGGACACGTATTTCCACCTGCTGCCCGAGTCCGATCGGGCGGCGGCGGATGCCCTCGACGCCTTCCTGGCCGACGCCAAGTGCGGGGATTGAGCGGGAATCGGGCACCCGCCCGGTCGGCCATGGCGCCCAACCCCCGCCGCCCAAGGCGCTCCGACCGGAGGCGGCCCGGGTGGGCGCCTGTCTGGCCGTCAGAATTGCGGGACGAATATACACCAAAGTACTTGCGCACGCATCGCCTCTGGTGTAGCATCTCAGTGAGGAAGGGGGTGCGCCAAGGATGGTCAAGACCATGCTGCTGGTGCCGGTGGCGGATAACGCCGGCGAGGTTTTCGGCCCGGAGGACTTCCGCGAGCTGGAGTCCAGGCTGCTCGCCCTGGGGGGCGGGTTCAGCCGCCAGGCCAACGTCGCGGGGGCCTGGGCCTATGAGGGGGCCGTCATCCGGGACGAAAGCCGGCAGTATCTGGTCGCCCTCCAGGGCTGGCGAGAGGTCGCCGCCTGGCTCGATATCGTGGAGTGGGCCCGCGTCCGGTTCCGGCAGGAAGCCATTTACGTCGAGGTCGCCGGAATCCCGGAGGTGTTGGGCCCCAAGTAAAATCGCAGGGCGGGCCGGGGCCCCCCCCGGCCCCGCCTTGACTGGATATACACCGCAGGTTTATATTTGGCGAGAGGGGGCGGATCGCATGGACGCGACGACGTACCGGACCCTGGATGGGCGGGTGCTGGACCTGGCCGGCCTGCGCCCGCGGGAAGCGGCGTTCCTGGCCGAGTGCCGCGCGGCGCTGGCGCGCGGCATGGACTGGACCGCCTTCGCGCAGCTGCTGGACGGCCCGACCAATCCCCTGCTCCGCGCCACCGCCGGGGTCGTTACGGCCGAGGTCTATGCGCACCCGCTCTTCGTGGCGGCCCGGGACATCGAGGACCGCCTGGGGATCGCCCAGGGCAAGCTCCGGGCCCGGCCCGGGGCCGCGGCCCTCGGAATCGACCCCTGCGCCGATGAATGGATTGGCGCGACCGAAGCGGCGGCCCGCAAGGGCGTGTCCCTGGCAGGGCTGCATAAGGCCGTTGACCGGGGCGACGTGATTGCGCGGCCGGCGAAGGAGGGCGGGACCTGGCTCGCGGTGAGCGTCAACAGCCTCCAAGCCTGGCAGCCGCAGAGGGCCAAGGCGCATCGCAGGGCCGCCGCGCCACGCTGAGCGCATGTATGGGGTTCAGGAGGCCGGCGGTTCAAATCCGCCCAGCCCGACCAGTCAGACCAAGGGAAAGCCCCTGGAGCACAAGGCTTCAGGGGCTTTTGCCATTTCCCGGTTGTTGGCGCTAGGCGCGGTTGAACGGGGTTAGTTGCAATGCCGTTCAGATAGCGCC
>JAJZZC010000354.1 GCA_021797775.1 Bacillota bacterium | reverse complement strand
CGCGAGGGGGTGCCTGCCGATGGCGCTGGCGGCGAGTGAGATCCCGGACGAGTTTCCGGCGGCAGTGGAGGCCTATCTGTCTGGGGAGGGCATCGACGCAGACGGCGCCCTGATCCCGCCAGACGCCGTGCCCGCCGTGGACCCCGCCCAGCGCATTGCCCTGGCGCGGCGCCTGGCGCGCGTGGAGCGGCGCCGGGCCGAGCGCCGGGCCGCTACGGAGGCCGAGGTCGCGCGGCTGCAGCACTGGCTGGCCGAGGAGGACACGCGCGACGGAGACATCGCCGCCCGCCTGCGGCTGGTGCTGGAGGCGGTGTTCGGCGAGATGCGGGAGCGCGGCGAGGTACGGGGCAAGACCCTGGCGCTGCCCTACGGCGTCAAGGTTGCGGCACACAAACAGCAGGACCTGTGGGAGCACGACGACGCGCCCCTGCTGGAGTGGGCGCAGCGGTCGGCGCCGGCCTTCGTGGAGCAGCGGCCTCACCTGCGGTGGGGCGACCTGCGCAAGGCGGCGTCGGCGACCGCAGACGGCGGCGCGGTGCTAGCCGAGACCGGCGAGCGCATCCCGGGGGTGACGGTGCAGCGGCGCGGCGAGGCGGTGACGGTCAAGTGGGAGGAGGCCGGGGAGTGAGCGAGGCGCAGGCGTCTGTTGACCGCGCGGAGGCCCGGTCGGTCGGCACGGCGGACAGGCTGGCCACGGCGGTGATCGCGGCCCGTCCGGACGCGTTGTTGCCTGCGGTCATGCAGGAGCGCGTCGAGCAGGCGGTACAGCGGGCGGCGATGCTGAAGCAGATGGTAGGGCGCGTCCTTGAAGAGGGCACGGACTACGGCAAGGTGCCCGGCAACCCCAAGCCCACGCTGTTGCAGCCAGGCGCGCAGCAGTTAGCGTTCGTGTTCGGACTGACGCAGAAATTCTCGGTAGAGACCGAGCGCATCGACTACGGGCAAGACCCGCCGTTCATTTCCTACACGGTAAAGTGCCAGATGATTAGCCGCGAGACGGGCGAGGTCATGGCCGAGGGTCTGGCCGCTTGCAATTCGCTGGAGGTCCGTTACCGCTACCGCAACGAGTGGCAGAACGGTACGAAGGTTCGCGTCGTCAACCAGGAGGTTGCGGACCTGCAGAACACGATCCTTAAGATGGCAAGCAAGCGCGCCAATGTCGCGGCAACCCTGAACGCCACGGCGGCCAGTCGGCTATTCACCCAGGACCTGGAGGACCTGCGCGGGATGGAGGAGGCGGCGCGCGACGAGACGAGCGCGCAAGCCCAGCAGCAGCGGACACAACGCACCGCGCCAGCATCCCCGCAGCCGCAGACCCAAGCCGCGCAGCGCCTGCCGTCAGAGAGGCAGGTCGCGTTCCTTACCAACCTCTTGCGGCGCCATCACGCCACCAAGCGCGTCGGCGACGCCGTGCTCGCCGCCTGCACCGCCGACGCGGCCAGGTGTCGTAAGGCCATCGACGCGCTGAACACGGACGATGCCGGCGCGCTGGACAGGGTGTGGGCGCTGCTCGGCTTGCCCGCCCTGGCCACCCAGGCCCCCGCCGCGCAGCCGCAGCCCGCAGCACCTACGGCTCAGGCCGCGCCGACCGACGACGGCGACCCCCTGGATGATCTGATCCGCGAGGCGGAGGGGTTGGCCGAGGGCGCCGGCATGGACGCGGAGACGCGCGATGCGTACATCGCGCGCATGGTGGACACGGACGCAGCGCAGGCCGTGCTGGAGCAGATGCGCGAGGCCGCGGTGCCTGTGCCGTTCTAGGGCGACGCGCCTGAGAGGGGGTGATGCCCGCTGCCCGGGACCGTGCCCGACGTCCCCGGCTTCCAGCCCCGCCGCCGATGAACCCGCGCCATCGAGTGCGGCGGGAGGCGGCGGCACGACCCAAGGGAGGTGATCGAGACGAGCTGGAGCGTGAGTTTCGAGGGGGCGCCGCATGAACTGCGGCAGAAGGCGCATGAGGCAGCGGCTGTTCACGCGACGTGCATGGACCGGGCCGAGCGGCTGCTCGTCAACCACGTGCTAGGCCACGCGGTCGAGAAGGCGGAGGATGCATCGCGGCAGGACGGCGGCGCTCAGCGGTTCCGCCTGGAGTCCTACGGCCACGAGACGTACGGCGTGGTCGAATGCCACCTGAGCCTGTCGCCGCTGCCGCCGGCCCCCGAAGCCCCGACGACCTGACCCACGGGCGCCCTACGGGGCGCCAGGTTTGACCGGCCACGGCCGGGTGATTGGCCCGAGGACGCGAGGGGAGGTGTCCCATGGCCGCGAGTCTAGACCACGACCCCCAATGGCTGTCCGCCACCGCAAGCGCCCGCGCCGGCCGCACCCTGGCCGAGGTGCAGGGGTTGCCGCGCCCGCAGACGGGCCCGATCCTGCGCGACCTGACGAAGACACGCACCGACTGGACCCGCCCCCGCCGTCGCTGGCGCCCCGCCGCCCGCCTGCGCGCCCTGGTGGCCTGGTCCCGTGCGGTGCGCGCCCTGTGGCACGCGGCGGCCTACGCCACCCTGTGCGCGGCCGGCGTGGCGCTGTATCTGCTGCTGTCGGACCCCCACCCACCTGTGTTGGCCGTGGCCGTGGCGCTGGGCGCGGGCGGCCTGCTGGCGGTGGGGATGTACGCGGCGGGGAGGGGTGGCCGGTGAGCGCGGAGGCCGTGGTGCGCCAGGACGCGCAGGGGTGCTGGTCGGTGCTGTACGAGGACGCGGGGGGCACGCAGGAGTTGGCGTGCGGTTACTTCAGCGACGGCAAGGCGTTGTCCGAACGGGTCGCCGCCGCGTTGAACGGCGTGCGCCGCGCGGTGGCCGCGACGATCCCGCTGCCCGTGGCCGTGCTGGATGCGGCGACGGAACTGCAGCGGGCGCAGGGCCGCTACCCGCCCATGCACTCGGCGCACGAGGGGTGGGCCGTGATCCGCGAGGAGTACCTGGAGCTGGAGGAGGCCCTGCGCATGCGGCAGGGGGACCCCGAACGGCCGGTGCGGGTGCGGGCCGAAGCGATACAGGTGGCGGCGATGTGCCTGCGATTGGTCGCGGACGTATGCGACGACGAGGAGGCGAGGCAGAGGTGAGCGATGATCTGATCGAGCGCCTGGCCGGCTCGCCCCCTGCCGCGGCCCAGGCAGAGGCGTGGCGTAAGGCCGCGACCATCGCCGCGCGGATCTATGCCCGCGGCGTAGATGCCTACCGGGGCGACGAATGGGATGCGTTCAGCAGCGAGGAGTTACGGGAGGTCGCGGCGCTGGTGGACGACGGCGAGCGGCGGCCCGCGCGACCTGTCCAGCCGGCCCAAGCCGGCCCCACGGGCCAGGTCGCAGGCGGCCGCATCGCCTGCCCCACGTGCGGCGGGACCGAGGGTCTCGTCCTGGGCATGCCGGGCGGCGTGTCCTGCCCGCGCTGCAGGACGGGGATCTACGCGATCCCCGACCCAGACCCAGCTTCCGCCGACCACCGCATCGCGGAGGCGGCTCGCGCGTGGGTGCGGGCGCGGGCCGCTTGGGTGGACCACTGCGAGGAGTGCTCGTGCTGCGACGAGGAGGGCGGCGCGGGCGACGCCTGCCTGGATGGCGCCGAGCTTGCGGGCGCTTGGTGCGAGGCCATGGATGCGGCGCTGATGCAAGCCCTAGGCGGGGAGGGTTCGGCATGATCGGGCGGTGGGAGGTGCCCCAGTGGTCGCGCCGACTATGTCTGCGGGGGCATTGCCGGCGCGCGGCCGGGGTGGTGGCGGTGGGGTCGGGGTGGGACGACGAGGGCGGCCTCTGCAGGCGTAGGCGCCTCCTGTGGGGTGCGGGGGAGGGGTCGGAGTGAGCACGGCGGAGCGGCGACTGACGGGCCCGAGGCTCCTGCCTCCGCTC
>JAJZZC010000071.1 GCA_021797775.1 Bacillota bacterium | reverse complement strand
CCTGGGGCACGTGGCCCGCCCCAGGCGTCGGCGGCGCCCGACCGGGGCGCTCGGACCAGGCGGTGGCGCGCTCCGCGACGTGGCCGCTCACCACACCGCTACCCTCCGGCTGCGGGCCGCGTCCCAGCAACTCCCCCGCGTCGGCACCGTCCGAGGGCCGGGGGCGTGCGCGGTCGGTCAGCGTGCGCAACAGATCGGTCAGCAGCAGCACCTGCTCCGGCGTGAGCCGCCGGGCGATCTCCAGCAGAACCTGCAGGTCGGGGCGCTCGCGCAGCCGCTGGCGTGCGTCGGCCCGGCAGGCATGCTCCCCCGTTTCCAGCAGTTCGGCGAGGTCCACCTCGTAGAGCCCGGCCAGGCGGCGCAGCACCGCCACGCCGGGCTGGCGCGCGCCCCGCTCGTACTTGCCGATCGTGGAAAAGTGGACCCCTAGGCGGTCGGCGACCTGGTAGAGGCTTAGCGCCCGATTGCGGCGCAGTTCCCGTAGTCGCCGCCCCAGATCCACCTGCCACCCCCATGCCCACCGGCACGGGGCGGCGGTTCGTCGAGGCGGCAAGCGTCTTCCTGGAGCCATAGGGGCCAGGTGCCGGGACATAGCGGAGCCAAATCGGCTATCTACCCTTACACAAGAGACCTTTGGCGACGCGCGGCTTTGCCTTGTCCGTTGTGTCCCAAGGCTTCGGCCTCTGGCGCGGCGCACGAGCGGCAAGCACCGGTCGCGGCGGGATGCCCGGGGGCCGGGGCAAAGGCCGCCTTTTTCGCTGCCCCTCCCGTCCATGGCGGCATGGATGTGACCCCCGCAGTCGGTTGCCGATGGCGGTGGCGCCCCAGCGGCAGTACGGCAGGTTGCGCCTGCTCCGCGCGGAGCCCCGACGGGCATGGGCTTGACGATGCGCGACGTACAGCCTCGCGCGCCAAGCCGTGCCGGCTGGCGTGGCATCCACCGGCACCGCCGGGGGGACGGGGCAGATGGCGGCGAAGGGATGGGCCACCCTGTCCGAACGGGGGTGGCACGCGCCAAGGCGATCGGTGCGGGGAAGGGCCGCCGCCGACGGGGGCCTGTTCAGGGGGCCGCTCTCTGCCGCCTTTCCTCCACTGCATGGACGGGCGCCACGCCGAGAAGGGGGCCGGCGGTCACATGCGCTCCGGGGCACAGACTCCCAGGAGGCTGAGGCTGCGGGCCAGCACGACCCGCGTGGCGGCGCAGAGCGCGAGGCGCGCCGCCGTCCGCTCGGGCGTCTCGCCGAGCACGCGACACTGGACGTAGAAGGTGTGGAAGCGCTCCGCGAGCTGCCGCGCGTAGACGGTGAGACGGTGCGGCGCCCGCCCCTCCGCGGCGGCCACGACCTCGTCGGGAAAGGCAGCCAATTTCTGCAACAACTCCTGCTCCAGCGGATGCCCCAGGGCGCGCAGGGCGTCCGTCGTGGCGGCCGGGGCCCCCGGCCGCTCCAGGCCCGCGGCCTCAGCTTGGCGCAGGATGCTGCAGATGCGCGCGTGCGCGTACTGCACGTAATAGACGGGGTTGTCCTGCGACTGCCGCCGGGCCAGTTCCACGTCGAAGTCCATGTGGGTATCCAGCGTGTGCAGCAGAAAGAAGAACCGCGCCGCGTCGGCACCGACCTCGTCGAGGAACTCCTCCATGGTGACGAAGGTGCCACCACGCTTGCTGACCCGCTGCGCCGTCCCGCCGTGCAACAGGCGCACCAGTTGCGTGATCAGTACCTCCAGGCTCTCCACGGGCTGTCCCAGGATGCGCAGCCCCGCGCGCACCCCGGGCACGTCGCCGTGGTGGTCCTGGCCGAGCAGGTCGATCAGTAGGTCGAAACCCCGCGCAAACTTCTCGACGTGGTAGGCGATGTCGGGCAGGCGGTAGGTGAACTCGCCGTCGGACTTGCGCAGCACACGGTCGTCGTTGTCGCCAAAGGCCGTGCTACGAAGCCACAGAGCCCCTTCCCGCTCGTAGACGTATGGGAGCCCCGCATCGTCGGCGGCGCCGGCAAGCGCCGCCAGCGCCCGTTCGGGGCCGCGTCGCGCGCGGATCTCCGACTCGCGGGCCACATGGTCGTACCGCACCCCGAAGCGCGCCAGCACCTGCATCTGGCCGTCCAGGACGTGCTCCACGGCGAAGCGGGCCAGCAACTCGATGCGTTCCGCCTCGGGGGCCGCCAGCACGTCGCCGCCGCGCTCCTCCAGGAAGGCACGCGCCACGTCTAGGAGATAGGCGCCGGGATAGCCCCCATCGGGGATCTCCGCCTGCGGACCGACCTCGCCGGCGAGCTGGCGCAGACGGGCCTCCATGGACTGGCCGAGCTTGCGAAACTGCCCGCCGGCGTCGTTGACATAGTATTCGGCCTCGGCGTGGTAGCCCGCGGCGCACAGGCAGCGTACCAGGGCGTCGCCGAAGGCCGCCGCACGGCAGTTGACCACGTTGAGCGGGCCCGTGGGATTGGCCGAGACGAACTCCACCAGGACGCGGCGGCCGGCGCCGATGTCCGCGTCCCCGTACGCCTCCCCCGCCTCCAGCACCTCGGAGACCACCGGGGCCAGCCACCCGTCGGTGAAGGCCACGTTGATGAAGCCGGGCCCCGCCACCGTGACTGCGGCGAGGTCGGGGACGGCGGCGGGCGGCAGGTGCGCGAGAAGGGCGTCGGCCACCACGCGGGGCGGCTGGCGCAGGGCCCCGCCCAGCACCATTGCCAGGTTGCATGCCAGGTGCCCGGAGCCCCCCGCGCGTGGCGGCTCCAACGTGAACGCGGGCAATGGTGTGCGCGGCAGCACCCCGGCGTCGACCGCCGCGGCGTGGGCCGCGACAAAGGCATCGCGCACACGGCGCCGCCGCTCGGCGAGAAACGGCACGGGGACTCCACCTTCCCTCGCGCACCGCCCCCTCCGCCGCGCCCGCCGGATCCCCACCGGCCCGCGCGGCACGCCCCTCTCAGGGCAGCAGGAGCAGTTCGCGCACCACCTTCGCGGCCAGGGCCGCAGTGATCCCGCCCGCATCGTAGGCGGGCGCGACCTCGACGACATCCGCCGCCACCACGGACAGGCCAGCGAGGCTATCCACCACGGCCAGCATCTCCGCCGCACTGGCGCCGCCCGGCTCCGGCGTCCCGGTGCCCGGGGCGTAAGCCGGATCGGCGTAGTCGATGTCGAGGGTCACGTAGAGGGGGCGGCCGACCAAAGCCTCCCGCCACTGCAGCGGCAGGGCGCGCGCGTACGGCAGAAAGGTCGTGTGCGCCCTGCCGTAAGCCCACTCCTCCGCGGTGCCCGAGCGGACGCCGAACTGGTAGCAGCACATCGGTCCCACGACCTCCGCCACGCGGCGCATCACCGTGGCGTGCGAGGCCGGCCGGCCCAGGTAGTCCGCGCGCAGGTCGCAATGCGCGTCGAATTGCAACACGGCCAGATCGGGGTAGCGCTCCGCCACGGCGCGCACGGCGGGCCAAGTGACAAGATGCTCACCGCCGAGCATCAGCGGGCGCTTGCCCGCAGCCACCACGCGCCGCACCAGGGCGGCGATGGCCTCCATGGCCTCGTCCACATCCGCTGGCGGCAGGTCGAGGTCGCCGAGGTCGCAGAAAGGCCGCTCCGCGAAACCGGCCTCTAGCGCCGGGCTCCATTCCTCCAGCACCGGGGAGGCGGCGCGTACGGCACCGGGACCGAAGCGGCTGCCCGGACGGTAGCTGCCGGTCACGTCCAGCGGGGCGCCAAACAAGACCGAGCGCGCGGGGCCCCAGTCCCCGGCGCCAAGAAAGCGGGGCAGTGCGGGCGGGCCGATCATGGCCGCGCCCCTCCCGGCTCCGCAGCCGCGTGCCCCCGCTCGGACAGCAGGGCCCTGACGAAGGGGGGCAGCACGAAGGCCGCCCGATGCACCTCCGGCGACCAGTAGCGAGTCGGCAGGGCCCCCCCGCGCTCGGGCGCGCCGGGGGCCAGCGGATCGGCCCCGCGGCTGGCCAGGCTGAAGGTCCACATGGCGCCGGGGTAGGTGGGCACGACCGCCCAGTAGAGGCGGACCAACGGGAAGGACGCCGCCAGGCGCTCCTGCACGGTACGGATCAGCCCGGCGTGGAGGAAGGGCGACTCGGTCTGCAGCACCAGCACCCCGCCCGGCGCCAGCACGCGCGCCGCCTCGGCGAAGAGCCCGCCGCTGAAGAGCACCTCCGCCGGCCCTACGGGATCCGGGGCATCCACCAGCACCACGTCGAAGGCGGCGTCAGGGGCACCACGCAGGAAGAGCGCCCCGTCGCCAGGACACACCGCAACGCGGGGGTCGCCGATCCGCCCGGCGATCCCCGGCAGGTGGGCACGGCTGACGTCCACGACCAAGGGGTCCAGTTCCGCCAGTACCACGCGCTCCACCGCGGGGTGGCGCAGCACCTCGCGCACGGCGCCCCCATCCCCGCCGCCCACGACCAGCACGGATCGGGGTCGCGCGCAAGCCACCATGGCCGGGTGGACCAGCATCTCGTGATAGACGAACTCGTCCGCCTCGGTCGTCATCACGGCACCGTCCAACGCCAGCAGTCGCCCGTACTGTTCGGTCTCCAACACGGCGACCTCCTGATACGCGCTCCGCGCACGCGTGACCACGGCGGAGCAACGGAGGCCGAGCCGCAGGGACGGGGTCTGGGTCTCGGTCCACCAGAGGTCCAAGGCTGCGCTTCCCCCTGCGTGTGACGCGGCGGGCTACCCGGTGGGGCGGGACACCTCGCCATCCCTCAATACCAGAGCACGGCCGCCGCCAGCACCGCGCCACAGTGCTCTACGCGGTGGGTCGCCGCGAGCACCTGCAGCTCGCGCAGCCGCTTACGGCGGGCGGCGAACCCGTCCCGCACCATGCGGGCCACGGCCTCTTCCGCCTCGGCACGGCCCGTGCGGCCTTCGAACTCCATGATCACGCCGTAGTCGTCCTCACTGAAGCCGATGCCGATGGCCGCAGCGATCTCCTCGCCGGCCTCGGTGGAAGTCAGATACCCGTACGCCGTGGGCGTCAGCGACCCCGGGGGCACCTCAAAGTCGGCTTCATGCGCACAGCCAGGCGGCAGGATACTGCTGACGCGGATCAGGTTGAGGTTGCCGATGCCCGCGGCGAGCAGGGCA
Source organism: Bacillota bacterium (assembly GCA_021797775.1). Taxonomy (GTDB): domain Bacteria; phylum Bacillota; class Sulfobacillia; order RBS10-35; family JAJYVN01; genus JAJZZC01. The sequence goes on along the minus strand of JAJZZC010000071.1, from coordinate 15,923 downwards.
TTGTCAAAGGCATTCAACGGCGTGGGTCCCTCGGCCCCGGCAGCCACGAGCTTGACCTTCCTTGGCGTGGGCAGCATGCAGAGGGTCCTCCTCGCGCGGGCGCCCGAGGCGACCAGCGCCATCTCATCGCCGGGCGGCGGCGCCGGCCCCGCGCCGCGGCTGGGCCCGGCGGCACCGCCCGCAGAAAAGCTCGCACCATTATGGGGGAAGGCTCGACCTCGGGCAACTCTGCCCGTGTGCCGGGTGGCGCCCGCCGGGCCGGCGCCGGGGGGGGGCCAACCCAGCCACCAACGGGCGCGCGGGGCGCGGCGGCGTAACTGCCCCCGCGGTCGTCGGCGTCGCGCAAGCGGGCCTGCCCGCCACAGCCCCTCGCTGTGCGGCCGTGGTACGGCGGAAAAGGCCGCGCCTACGTCCACGAGCATCGCCCCGCACCTCCGTGGGCACACTATCAGGATGAGGCGGAGGGTCCGCGTGTGAGGAGGGCGGGTGGGGTGTCGAACGGCGAGGCCGAGGGGACGTCGGGATCGCACGGACCGGGGCCGGCAAGCACCCCATCGTGGTGGCGGCGCGCCCATCTGCTGGCGGCGCGGCTCGTCGTCGGAGCCACCGCGGCCCTGGTCGTCGGCATCACCCTGCTGCCGATGCCGCAACGCGCCGTGCAGGTGCCCACGCTCGTTTACGCCGACAACGGCGCGCTACTCGCAGCGCTGTCGCCGGGCGAGCGCGTGCCCGTGACCTACGGGCAGATCCCCTACGCCCTGCGCGCGGCGACCCTCGCCGCCGAGGACGCCACGTTCTTCCGCAACTTCGGGATCGATCCCGCCGCCATCCTGCGGGCGGCCCTCGCCGATCTGCGGGCCGGCCGCGTGGTGCAGGGCGGCTCAACCATCACCCAGCAACTCGCCAAGAACCTCTATCTCTCGGACGCGCGGACCCTCAGCCGTAAGCTGGTGGAGGTGCTGTACACCCTGCGGCTGGAGGCCACGCACAGCAAGCGCCAGATCCTCACCTCCTACCTCAACACCATCTACTACGGGGAGGGGGCCTATGGGGTCGGGGCGGCGGCCGAAACCTACTTCGCCGAGCCCGTCTCCCGCTTGGATCTGGCGCAGGCGGCGCTGCTAGCGGCCCTCCCTGCGGCCCCACAACTCTACGATCCCTATCTGCACCCCGCCGCGGCCGGGGCGAGGCAGCGATGGATCCTCCAGCGGATGGCCGCACTGGGCTTCGTCAGCCGGGCACGGGCCACGGCGGCCGCGGCCGAGCCGCTGACCTACCAGCGCGGCCAGCCCCCGGTGACCGGCCCCTCGGCGGGGTACTTCATCGACTACGTGCTCGCGACGATTGGGCACCACGACCCAGCCCTGGAGGCCGCGGTGCGGGCCGGGGGCTACCGTGTCTACACCACGGCGGACCCGGCGATGCAGGCCGCGGCCGACCGGGCCTTCGCCGACTACATGCCGCCGGGCACTCCCGATGCACAGGGGGTGTTGCAGCCGCAGGGGGCGCTGGTCGCCATCGACCCGGCGACGGGCGCGGTGCGGGCGCTGATTGGCGGGCGCTCCTACCGGCAAACCCCCTTCAATCGCGCCCTCTACGCTATGCGCCAGCCGGGCTCCACCTTCAAGGCGTTCCTGTACGCCACGGCCGTCGGCCTCGGCTACCCGGTGACCGCCCGCCAGTTCGACGGGCCGGTCTCCTACCCCGGAGCGGGCGGCGCGCCGTACGTGGTCCATGACTACAACGGATACTCCATGCGCTGGCTCACCATGCGTGAGGCCGTAGCCGACTCCGTGAACGTCGTCGCGGTGAAGTGGGCCCGGGTCGTGGGGCTGTTGCGGGTGATCGCCACCGCCCGGCGCATGGGGCTGACCACGCCCCTGCACCGTACCCTGCCGCTGGTCCTCGGGACCTACGGCACGACGCCGCTGGCGCTGGCCGCTGCTTACGTGCCGCTGGCCAACGGCGGGTGGGCCGTAAAGCCCTGGTGCGTCGTCCGGGTGGTCAACCCTGCCGGGGACACGGTGTGGGCGCCGCCCCCCCCGCGGCTGCGGCGTGCGCTGAACCCGGGCGTGGCCTACATCGTCACGAGCCTGCTGGAGAGCGTGATGACCAGCGGCACCGGCCGCCGCCTCCTGCCCATCGTGGGCCGGCCCGTGGCGGGCAAGACCGGCACGACCAACGGCCTGAAGGACGCCTGGTTCGTCGGCTACACCCCGAATCTCGTCACCTCGGTATGGGTCGGGGACGACACGCCCGCCAATCTCGGCGGGTATGGCGACACGCTCGCGGGCCCGATCTGGGCCCACTTCATGGCCGATGCGCTCGCCGGCACCCCGCCGCGCGATTTCCGGCGGCCGGCCGACGTCCGCGTCGTGACGGTGTCGGCCCTTGACGGGCTGTTGCCGAATGCCACCTCCCCCACCGTGCCGGAACTCTTCCTCGCCGGGACGACCCCCACGAAGCACAGCACGCTCAGCGGCTACGCCGGCCGCTATCCGGGCCTCACCGGCATCCCCGGCAGCCAGGTGACCCCGCCGGGGTCCGTCACGGGCCCGGGTACGTCGTCGAGTACCGGGGCGTCGGGGAGCGGGGCGGGGACCGCATCGGGCACGCGGTCAGGGACGGGCTCCCGCAGCGGGGCTGGGGGCACCGGCTCGGGGTCGGTTGCGGGCACGGCCTCGGGCACCGCATCCCGTAGCGGCGCCGGCGCCTCACCGGGCCTGCAGACGGGGCCCGGGCTGCCGCTCCCCGGAACCATTCCCGAGGTCGGCGGCACGCCAACCCTGCCAGGGGGCAGCTTGCCACCGCGCGCCGGGGGGGCGTAGTACTGTCCTTGGCACTGGTAGCTACTGGAGACGGAAGCGGTTGTGAAGAAACGGTCACGCCTCAGGCAAGAGGCGTTTTGTCGCTGTGAACGACTATGCACGGGGCCTCGACGGCAGCGGCTCATCCTAGGATCCGGAAGTGCTCCGGGTAGTAGTAGGCGGGCGGGGCGCGCCCGCGCCGCCCGCCTACGCTGCGGCCTTTGCATGGCCACCTCCGTCCGGCCGCTCCCCCCGGCTTCCCGCTCGGGCGATCACCACCCTCGCTGCTGAGGGTTTGTGCGCCATAGCCCTGGCAACTGACCCCCACCGATGCCACCCTGGTAGGTAGAGCAATGTCGCAGGATCCCTACCTCAAACGGCGAACCACCGGCGTGGCTTGTTTGGGTGCGCCGCTTGGGCACCCCATGTGGTCCGGCTCGACCGGGAGGATACAGTATTGTTCGCGCCCGAGGCGTTTGCGCTCTGGCTTGATCACCACGAGCACACGGATGCGGCAGGCTTCACCTACCACTATCATTCCAGAAGCGACGCCCACTCCAAGGAACTGGCACGACTCATCTGGGTGGACCTGTTAGTGTGCTGCCCGGAAATCCGCCGCGATCAGCAGGCCGGCCTTGTTACCATGAAGGTAAATTACAAGCATACGTGGCCTGCCACCTCTAAAACCAAGACGATCGACCTGGCTGTGGGCACAACGAGTCCGGGGGATCTACTGGACGAGGTCCGTATCTCCTGTGAGCTCAAGGCCGTAATGACAGAGCATAAGAAGTCTCAGCCCCGGGTATTTGACGAACTCAGTTCGTCTCACCAGATCGTGCACGCTGCCGATGCGCGTGCCATTGCCGCGGGTCTGACCGTGGTGAACATCGCGAACAGGTTCGTTTCACCTTTGCGCCAGCGGCCCGGCGTGCCCATCAGCGTGACACGGCACAAGCAGCCCGACGTGACTCGGAGTATGGTTATGCACCTACGAGGTCTTCAATTGCGCGGCGAACTCTCCCAGGAGGGTTTCGACGCCTACTGCACCGTGGTCGTGGAGTGTGACAATCAGGGACCCGCGCGGCTGTGGACCGCATCCCCCTCTCCGCAGCCCGGCGAGCCGGATCACTACGCCACCTTCCTGGCCCGCATCGGCACGGCATACCGCGCCCATTACGGGTGAGTCTCCACCGTGATCCGAGCCCGGCTCACAAGGCCATGATGCTGAGCAAAACGGTCACGCGCCGAAGCAATGTATGACGGCTCCACGTCCACCCCCACGCTGTGGCGGGCAAACAGACTGGCTGCCAGACAAGTGGTGCCGCTCCCGACGAAGGGGTCGAGCACCGTATCCCCCACAAACGAAAACATACGGATCAGCCGCTCGGCTAGTGTAAGCGGGAACGGAGCTGGATGTCTCTTCGTCGATGCCCCCGTGATGTGCCAGATTTGTTGAAACCACTCGTGGTGCGCAGCCTCCGGAATCACGGACAGAATCCTGGAGGGAAGTGACGGGCTGCGGTAGGCGCCGGGCTTCCTTTGAAAGAGGATATATTCGATATCGTTTTTAACCACCGCGTTAGGCTCGTACGGCTTGCCCAGGAAGCGAGAACTGCGCCCGGCTTCCAGCTGCACGTTGGCGATCTTATGCCAGATAATGGGGGCCAGGTTGTCGAAACCGATGGCCCTGCATCGCTCCTGGATACTGGCGTGAAGGGGGTAGACGACATGCCGCCCGGCCTGCCGGCGCGGAATGCATACATCGCCTACCACGACCACCAACCTGCCTCCGGGCACAAGGAGCCGATAGACATGTCGCCAGACCGCATCCAGCTGGTCTAGAAAGTCTTCATACCCGTCTGTCCAGCCCAACTGACCGGTACGAGCAGGATACGCCTTGAGCGTCCAATACGGGGGAGACGTCACCACCAGGTGCACACTGTCGCCGACAAGGCGGTCCAGAATGCGGCTATCTCCCTGAATCAGCCGGTGCGCGCTCGGAATCTCCGCCAGCGCGTTCTCAATCTGCCGGGTAAGCTCCACGCTCTTGGCGATCGCAGGAATGGCCGTTTGATCACCGACCAAGGCAAGGTCCAGCGCCGTAGCGGGCACGTGGGGGAGCAGCTCGTCGGGCGGGTCTGACGTCAGGTTCGGGACGACCACGGCAGCACCCCCGCCAATAGGTGAACGGGTCTGGAACAGGATCAGGGGACACCACCTCGGGCACGGCATACCTGGCACGGCAACAGACGGCCGACCGACCACGTTTCTTGTGGGGCTTGGCGCCAACGGCTCGGGCAACCGCCCAGGGGCGTCCGCCAGACCACGCGCCGTGCGAACAGGCGTGTGCCCCATCTTAGCACAGCCGGACGGATGTGGACATCCCTAGCAAGGTGCTGCAATCGGTTGCCGGGGCCGGGCCGGAGCCCAAAGGCCTTAGGGCACAACGGGCACGGGCAATGGGACCGTGGCCTCGCGAAAGAGGACTTTCGCCGCAGACCCCGCGGGTGGACCGGTACCAGCGGGACGCCTTGCCCCCCGGCTGCCCTGCGCTCCGCCACCAGGGACATCCAACTGCCGCCGCCCTCGCCCCTGCAGGCGCGTGTGCCCTTGCCGGGCGACTGCCCGCGGAAGGGACGTCAGCCCCGGCCGTTCCGCCCATCAGCCTTCGGCCGCGGCGGCCCTGCGCCGGGGCTCCGCGCCGTGCTCTACGTCCAGCCGTTCCGCGCCGTCGCGGTCCAGATCCTCCGGGCCGTGCGCACCGTCCGCGCCGACGCGCCGGACGTCCGCCCCCAGAGAGGTCATCTTCTCGACGAACCCCTCGTAACCGCGGTCCAGGTGCTCGGCCCTGCGCAACTCGGTCTCGCCCGCGGCGAAGAGGGCTGCCAGGGCCAGGGCCGCGGCGCCCCGTAGGTCGGTGGCATCGACCGCGGCGCCGCTCAGCCGCGCCACCCCGTCGACCCGCGCCGTACGGCCCTCGACGCGGATGCGCGCACCCATCTGCCGCAGACCCTCCACGAAGCGAAAGCGATCCTCCCAGATGTTCTCCGTGACCGTGCTGGCGCCGTCGGCCCGGGCGAGCAGGGCCGTCATCGGCTGCTGCGCATCGGTGGGAAAGCCGGGGTAGGGCAGCGTCTTGATGTGGATGGCCCGTGGACGCAGGGGCCCACGGACGCGAATCGCCTCACCCCACTCCTGTACCTCGACCCCGGCCTCACGCAGCTTGGCGCTCACCGGCTCCAGGTGCCGGGGGATCACGCCGTCGACGGTAACCTCTCCGGCGGTACCTGCGGCGGCGATCAGATAAGTCGCCGCTTCGATCTCGTCCGGGATGATCACGTGCTCGCAGCCATGCGCGACGGCGGTGCCTCGTACCTTGATGGCGTCGGTCCCGGCGCCGACCACCGGCACACCCATCGCCTGCAGCAGCGTGGCCACATCCACGACGTGCGGCTCCTTCGCCGCGTTCTCGATGATGGTCACGCCCTCTGCACGGCTGGCCGCGAGCATCAGATTGATCGTCGAACCGACGCTGGTCACGTCGAGGTAGATATGGGCGGCGCGCAGGCGTGCGGCCTTGGCGGAGACGATCCCGTGCGCGACCTCTACCTCGGCGCCCATGGCGCGCAGGCCCTTGATGTGCTGGTCGATCGGTCGCGCCCCGATGTCGCACCCCCCGGGCAGAGGCACCTCCGCTTCGCCGCAGCGCGCCACGAGGACACCGAGCAGGTAGGCCGAGGCCCGCAGGCGCCCGGCCAGCATGGGCTCCACCGCGGTCCGCGCGAGGCCGGCGCCATCCACCCAGACCGCCCCCCGCCCGTCGCGCACCACACGAGCCCCCAGGGCACGGAGCAGCGCGATCGACGTGGCCACGTCGACGTTGCGCGGAAGGTTGTCCAGGCGGACGGGCTCGGACGCGAGCAGCGCCGCGGGCAGCACCGCGACGGCGGCGTTCTTGCGCCCGCCGACGCGCACGCCGCCCCAGAGGGGCTTACCGCCGCGGAACCGCAGGGTCGCCATGGTCCAATCCCCCAAGCGCGGCGTGCCGAGCGTGCTCGGTCGGTTCGGGACGGGGGCCACGGTCCCTCCGCGCGCTTCCGGCCCTCCACGGCCCGCACGGTGCGCCGCAGCCTGCTGGGCGGCCTGGAACCGGGGCCCGGTGCACCTCCCCGCGTTGCGGAGCGGCGGCGCAGCCAGAGCGCTCAGCAGGGCCCGACGAGCGGGGTCGTGGAGAGCGCCTCCTCCGGTTGCCCGCTGTAAGCGTTGATAAAGAGGCAGCCCTGCGGGGGTGGGGCCAGGCGCACGCGCCAAACGGGCACGAGTTGCCAGATTCGCGGCACGGGGGTACCTCCGGGGCTCACCACCTCCGCCGGCGGCTGGCGGATCGGGAAGTAGTAGCCGAAGAGCGCCGGCCCTCGCACCACCAGGGGATGGCTGGGGTCGGCCCCGAGCGCGACGGCGGCCGCGTCCACCGCCTGGGTGGCGCTAATCACGGGCGCTGCTGCACGCCGAGCCAGGACGCGCAGCCAAAAACGCGTCGCGGACACCCTGCGCGGTCCTACGTCCACCGTCCAAACCCCGTCAAACAGCGGCACCCCGTCATAGGTCTCCAGGTAATGCAGGACCGTGGTCTGTCCCGCGCCCCCGGCTGCTCCCGCGCCCGTGAAGATGACGTTTACGGGATCCACCGTGCGCACGATGGCGTCGGCGACGCCGCGCGGCGAGCGCTGCGGCTCACCCAACGGCCACGGCGCCGTGTATACCAGGGCCCCACCCAGTTGGCGCACCTCCGCGCCGGCCCTGTCCGTGCAATCACTGGAGTACAGCGGCCCTAGCGGGCCCGGCGGCGCGCAGGAGTACGGCGCCACCAGCAGCGCCAGCGCCTGCCTGTCCACACCGACCGTCGCGACCTCCAGTGGCGGTGCGCTCTTCTGCGGAGGGCTTTGCGGGGCCTGCAGCGGGCCCAGCACGTACACACCCTGCCGCGTCCCGAGCGGCGCCTCCTGGGCGGCGGGTGGGGCGGTACCCTCCAGGTAGAGGAGAGGGACGGTCAGACGACTCACTTCCCACCCCAGGAAGGCGTCTAGACAGAGAAAGGCGACGATGAACAGGATCTTGGCCCGGAGCCAGTCCACGGCCGTCGCCTCCCATCAACCGCTGGTCAGCACGGCCAGGACCTGGCCGCGTAGCGCATCGACCAGTACCAGGCGCGCCGGTCCGCCGCCGAGCGGGACAAAGCGGACGGCCCACGCGGGCTGGAGCACTCCCGCCAGCGGTAGGGGCACCCAGGCGGGGGTGATGTCGTCGATGACCATAGGCGGCGCGTAAAGCGAGGGTGGGGGGTTGCGCTCCAGGGCCGCCACGATCGCACGCGCCGGGAGCCACGTAGCGCCGTTGCCGCCGGGCAGCGGGCTGCCCGGCAGGGGGACGCGGCGCGCGTAGGCCGTGACGCCGGCCCCGGCGGCCGTCACGCTGACGGCGGGGGCCTGACCGATCACGGGCAGCCCCTGGTAGCGCGTCTCGAAGCCGTAGCCGTACGCAAAGGGCGTGCAGGTCGTCAGCGAGCAACTCCCGGCAGGGTAGACCGGCACGACGGATGACAGCCAGGCGCTGGGTGGCCAGCCGCCCGCGCGCCCGACGTAGTCGGCTGCGATATGCAGCCCGGCGAGCCAGTCCTGGCCGGCCGGCGCCGACGACGCGAGGGGAGCCGTCAAACTGACGACGCCGCCGGGACGGACCTGCAGCGCGGAGTCCTGCGGATTGCTGTAGGTGACGGTGCCGTCAGAGCCACGGTAGATCCGCACGGCCAGCGGGTCCCCTAGGATAGCGGCGGCGAGCCGGGCCCCGTTGACAGGTTCGGCGTGCAGGGCCACCGGACTCCATGACGGGTCGGTCGGGACGTTGATCCCCGGCTCCACGCCGAAAGCCGTGTCGGCGACGGGACGGAGCGGCGCCACGGCGTAACCGGACGGCTGCGGCTGCCCCTGCTGCGCCAGCAGCAGCGCCGCCAGTGCGCGCCCCTGGCCGCCGGGCAGCGAGAGCTCCAGGCCCGTAAAGCGCGATAGGAGGAAGACCTTGGTGAACCGGGCGCCGGGGGCCAGGTAGACGCGATCGAAGACGGGGCCGGCCCCGCCCCGCCACGGCCTGCCAGCGCCGAACACCTCCCACCACTGATCCCAAGCGAGCCGCGGCCCTAGGTCCACCTCCAGCGCCGCCGGGGGCGCCCCGCGCGCACCGAACAGCCCGGCCACCTCCTCCTGGCTCACGGGCCGTGCCGCAGTCAGCTCGGCGGGCGTGACCTCGCCGAGCAGAGCCCGCGCCTCCGACCAGAGCGTCCCGAAGAGGGGGTTAGCGGCGGGGTCTCCCAGCGCAACGTCCGGCCCCCCAGGATAGAGCAGCGCGACACGGGCCGGCTGCAGCAGGGCGGCCACACTGGCCTGCCCCAGCGCGTCCCCGATCACGTAGGCCGCGCCGCCGCCGGCCAGAAGAGGGGCGGGCAGGGGCGGGGTGACCAACCAGAGCAGCACGCCGAGGAAAAGGGATAGGGCGACAAGGGCGGCCAGCACCCAGGCGGTCAGGGCGTCCAGCCGCCGACGCGACCACCGCAGGCGGCGCCGCCGCAGGTGTCGAGGGCGCAGGGCACGGATCACCGCAGGGCCGCGCGGCGGCGCCTCTGCGCCGGGGGGCAGGACGACGGTCCGATCCTCCGCGGGCGGCCCCACGCTCACCCGCCCTCACCGCCAGCCTCCGGCAGCGTGAAGCGGAAGGTCGAGCCGCGGCCCGCGCTCGTGGCCTCGATATGCCCGCCGTGCCCCTCGACGATGTCGCGGGCGATGGCCAGGCCGAGCCCGCTCCCCCCCTGTTCGCGACTGCGTGCGGGATCCACGCGGTAGAAGCGTTCGAACACGCGCTGCAGGTCAGCTGGCGGGATCCCTACGCCGGTGTCGGCGACACTGACCTCCACCTGGCCCGGCATGACGGTCACGGCTACGCGCACCGTGCCCCCCGCCTCGGTGAACTCCAAGGCATTGGACACGAGGTTGGAGATGACGCGCACGATGCGGTCCTCGTCCGCCACCACCTCGGCGGGTGCGGGCGGGACGTCGAGCGTGACGTTGACGCCTTTCTGGCGCGCTCGCTCACGGAAACGATCGAGCACCGTGGCGCAGAGAGCACCCGCGTCCACGCGCCGCCTGCGGCGCACGGCGCCCTGCGCATCCAACTGCGAGAGGTACAGGAGGTCGTCGATCAAGCGAGCCATGCGGTCGGTCTCCTCGACAACCACCTGCAGTTGCGAACGGGCCAGTTCGGGCTCGGCCAGACTCCACTCCAGGATGTTCTCCGCATACAGACGGATCGTGGTCAGCGGGGTGCGCAGGTCGTGGGAGACATTGGCCACAAACTCCTTGCGCTCCGCCTCCAGACGCTCGCTGGCGGTGACGTCGTGGAGGACGGCCACCGTCCCGCGTGGGGTACCGGCCTCGACCAGCGGCGCGACAAAGGCCAGCAGGCTGCGGCCGTGTACGTCAACCGGCATGCCGATCGGAGCCGCGGACGGATCGTCTTCCGCCGCGCTCTTAAGATCCGCGTGAAGCGGGGACACCGCCGGGGTGGCAGCGGCGGTGAGGGGCGCAAGCCTCCGCGGACTGGTGCCGGGAGAGGGTGGCGCAGCGGAGCCATCACCGCTCGCGCGGGGCCCCCCGTGGGCCCTTCGCCGCTCGTCTTCCCCGTCGGATCGTTCCTTCCCGGAGCGGACACGAAGCGCCGCCACCAGTGGAGACGGCACAACCGCATCCACCATCTGGCCGGCGATGGCGGCGGCGTCGACCTCCAGCATCGCCGCCGCCGCCGGGTTGCAGAGCAACACGCGACCGGCGGCGTCCAGGGCCAAGAGGCCATCGGTCATGTTGCTGAGGATCGCCGCCGCTCGCCGCTGCTCGCCGCGGATTTCGTCCAGCGTCTGCTGCAACCGACGCGCCAGGTGGTTGAACACCAGCGCCAGTTGTCCCACCTCGTCGCGCCCGCGCACGGGCAAACGGCCGGCGAAGTCCCCGGCCGCCATGGCCCGGGCGCGATCGGTCAACGCCTCGATGGGACCGGTCACCGTACGGGCCATGACGAAGCTGAGCGCGCCGCTCAGCGCCAGGGCCACCAGGGTCCAGGTCAGCAGAATGCTGCGGATGTGCAGGATGATGTCATAGATCTGGCCGGCGGAGCCCTCGACCAGGATAACGCCGACGATGCGTTGACCCGCGCGGATGGGCGCCGCGGCCCAGATCTCCGTCTCGCCGCCTGCGGTCCGCACCAAGGCCGCGCTGGTCCTGCCGGCGGTGGCCGCTTCCAATTCGCCTTGCGGCAGAAACGAGTTGGACACGCCGCGGGACAGGCCGGTGGAGTAGACGACGTGACCGGCGGCGTCCACCAGCACGGCGCCGTTCACCGGGGGGAGCAGGGCGTCGGCGATTGTCGCCCGCAGGCGGAGCAGGTCCGGAGCGGGGCCAAGGACCGCCGCGGATTGTTGTGCGATCACCCTGGCCGCGCCGGCCAACTGTTGCCGCGTCATGCTCAGGTAGTACTGGCGCAGGTGGTAAAGCAACCCCGCCCCGATGACCTGCATCGCGAGCAGCGTGAGGAGGAGGAAGAAGGCCGTCATCTTCCCCTGGATGCCCCGCAGCGGCGAGAAGAGCAGCCGGCCCTGCACGTTGCGCGCGCGTCTCACTCCTGCGGCCGGAAGAAATAGCCGACCCCGCGTCGCGAGAGGATGTACACAGGCTCACGCGGGTTGTCTTCGATCTTGTTGCGCAGCCGCCACACGGTGACGTCCACGGTGCGCGCGCTGTCGCCGAAGTATTCATAACCCCAGACATCGGTCAGCAGCCGCTCGCGCGAGATCAACTGTCCCGGCCGGCTCATGAGGTAGAGCAACAGGTCGAACTCACGCAGGGACAGATCCACGGGCTGTCCCGCCTTGCGCGCCGCCCGCGACTGGGGCTCGATCTCGATGTCGCCCGCGCGCAGGACAGGCACGGCCTCACCCGCGGGCGCCAGGGGGCGACGGCGCAGCAGGGCGCGGACGCGCGCCAAGAGCTCCGCCATGCTGAACGGCTTGGTCAGGTAATCGTCGGCGCCGACCTCGAAGCCGCGCAGTTTGTCCTCCTCGGCACCCTTGGCCGTGAGCATGAGAATGGGCACATCGGAGTGCGCGCGCATGGCCTCCGCGACGGCGAAGCCGTCCATCTGTGGCAGCATGACGTCCAGGATCACCAGCGCGGGGCGGCAGGCCCGCATCAGCGCCACGGCCTCGCCGCCGGCAACCGCCACCTCCGCCGCGAAGCCGGCCCGACAGAGGCTCATCCGCAGGATATCGGCAATGCGGCGCTCGTCTTCGACAATCAGCACGGTGGGCGCTTCCTGCACTGGTTGCGCCATCGCGCGTCCCTCCCGAAGGCCTTGGCCGACGCCGGTGCCCGTCTTCCCACCCCCTGCGGCCGCTTCGACCCGCCGATCAGGTCCCCGCCAGGGCGGGGCGCACGGGCCAGGAGCCAGGGAGTGCAGGTGGGGGGAGCACCCAGAAACCGTGGCGATTCGCCATTCGCCAACAGCCCCGCCCTTCCTGCCCGTGCGGGCCAGGGGGCACAGCCGGGGTACGGGCCCCGGCCTGGTCGACGGGTGCGAGCGGTCGACGCAGCCAAGGCCTCATTCCTGGGCCCTGTCCTGGCGCCGGCCGCCGCCTGTGCGGGAGCTCCGGCGGCCACGCCCGTTGTGCAGACCCAGCATAGCGGCTGGGCGCGGGCGTCGACGCAGGGAGTTGCTGGAGCGGGGAGGGCCAAGGGAGGGAGCTGAGCCCCCGCGCCTGTGCGGGGGAGTCCGCCCCCCGTCCGGACAGGTGTCGGTGCAGCGCAGGGATCCGTGAGCGCATCACTCGCCCGCAGCGTCCGCATCGCCGATGCCGGGCCCCGCCTCGTACTCAGCCGCCGAGACGCCGCCGGGGCGCCCGGCTCGCACCCAGCGGGTATGAAGCAGCCCGGCGATCGCACAGGAGGCGAGCAGGGGCGCGATCGGGTAAACGCGTGTCACATCGACCAGGAGCGTCAGGGCGGCCACCACCACACCCAGCACGTTCACCGCCAGAATGAGGGGGCGGCGCTCCCGCCGCGACTGCCCAGCCATCGCCAACATACCGAACAGGAACGCGGCAAAGACCGCCACGGCGTAGTACAGCACCAGGATCTGGGCGCGCCCGCGCGCCGCCGCCACCAGCGCTACCGACACCGCCAGGAAGGCACCGACGCCCACGTAGGGGGTGTGGTGGCGGTTGGTGCGGCCGAGCCATCGGGGGAGGAGGGCAGCGCCGCGCCCGTCCTCCAACCCGGCGGCCAGGGCCTTGAGCAGCCCCGATCCTGCGTTGAAGCCCGAGTTCGCCGCCGCCAGCAGCAGCAGGGCGCTGGCAGACTGAAAGGCCGCGAACAGCAGGCCAGACCCGACCGCGGCCCGGGCCACCAGGGCTACGAGGGTGGAGTTGGCCGGGGGGAGGCCCACATGCAGTCGTACGGCCAACGCGCTGAGCGCCAGGGTCAGACTCCCCACGCACCCCAGCACGAGCCAGATGGTGACGCGGCCGACCAGCCGGCGCCCCTTGTCGTCGAGTTGTCCGAGCTGCGCGATGGCTGCAGACGGAGCTTCGATCCCGGTCGCCCAGGCCATGGCCACTGGGTAAGCCAGCACGACCGCCAGGGGCGAGGCGGCCCCCGTACCGTGCACCAGAAGCGGGTGGCCGCGGGACACCGGGTCGAGAAAGCCGTGGCTGATGACCACGGCGGCCACGGCGAGGAAGCCCAGCGTCATGGTGGCAAAAAAGGCCCTCCCGCCATGACCGAACCACGTCAGCCCGGCCACCCCCAGAGTCAGGCCGATGGCCAGGGGGATGCGTGCCGGGGCCAGGCCCGGCAGGTAGGCGATGATGGCAGAGGCCCCCGCCGAAACGCTCATGGCAATAGTCAGGGCGAAATCGACCATCAGGCAGCCCAGCGGCAGAAAGGCCCACCCCTCGCCGAAGGCGGCGGCCGCGGCCACGGCGGCCCCCGCGCCGCGCGGGAAGCGACCGATCAGCAGGTGGTAATTGAGTACAACCACCGCGACCACGCCGACGACCACAGCTACGGTGGGCAGGAGCAGGGCGGGGTTGCCGCCAAGCGCCCGCAGCGCGGCCTGGATCGAGTAAGCGACTGAAGAGACCGGATCGCCCATGAGCGCAAAGGCAAAGGCCACGAGCAGCGCCGTGCGTGAGAACGCACGGCGCGCGGCGACGGGCGATCCAGACACAGGGTTGGACTCAGGGACGGCTGCCACCGGCTTGCTCCTCTCACATCCAGCCGGGGCAGACAAAAAGAGCCCCGGTGCCGACCAGGCTTCCCGGCGCTCCTCGCGTAGGCATCCTATGATCCGGCGGCAGCCGCCGCCCATCCGTGCGGCGCCCCCGCGCCATCTCCCTCCGATCCCCGGCCGGTCAGCCACACGGGCAACACCGCCCCGACCCGCTAGTGGGGACAGCGGCTCGCCACCCGGACGTCGCTGCCCTCCACCGCACGGTCAACCGGAGGGACGCGCGGCGGGCACGGCTTTCCCCCACGATCCCAGCCATTCCAGCCATTCGTCAGTTCAACCAGGTGGTACGGCTTTCCGCCGGGTGCGGCGCTGGTCGGGTAGGCACCGCGGCGGGGTATCCGAGCGGGCACAGAAATACCAGCCGCTCCCCGGACCCCACCCCGAGCAGGGCCAGAGTCTGCTCGTCCCGGGTGATCCCCCCCGTCGACCAGCGCCCCGCGACGCCACGCGCCCACAGGGCCAGGAGCGCGCGGTCCGTGGCCAGGGCGCACGAGGCGTAGTCTTCCATCGCGACGGCTGGATCCTCGGCCACGCGCTGCACGACCGCCAGCAGCGCCGCAGCGGCGACCAGCTCCTCGCGCGCCCGCACGGCGACGGACGCCGCCTCGGGCCCATCCGGCCGTGGATGCGCCAAGCGCTTCAGCTCGCCGGCCCGGTCCGCCAGGTGGCGCTGCGTCTCCGCCCTGACCACGATGAAGCGCCACGGCTCCGTCCGCCTATGATTCGGCGCCCAGACCGCCACCTCCAGCGCCCGACGCAGGTCCGCCTCGTCTAACGGCGCATCGCGAAAAAGTCGCACGGAACGTCGTCCCACCAGCAGATCGTCCACGGCCTTGGCGTCCATGGGTACCCCTTCTCGCAGGGCCAAGCGGACACCCACCTTCCCGCGCACCGGTCGGCCGGCCCAGAGTCCGATGCCACCCGGCCGCATCACTCTGCGCCTCCCCGCCTGGCATGGTACTATCCGCCGGACCCTGACAACAGCCCCTAATCGATTCTGGCTGCCTGTGGTGCGCAAAGGTGCAGCACGCCGACCGCGAGACCAGCGCTCGGCGGTGCAGCGCCGCCAGCAAGCCTGCTGGCGGATGTCCCGAATTTTGTGGAGTTTGCGGGGAGCAGGGGCTCGATATGAACCTGAATCTCGCAGTGTCAGGCCGGCGCGGCTATCCGAGAAGGACCCCGCGTACGAGCGGGTGCGGTCGCCGCGAGGGTCTGGCCCCTGGGCGCCAAGGCGACGGGCGGACTCTTTGCGAAAATCAGGATGAAATAGTATATCAGGTTGGCTCCTGGGTGTCAACCACCCAGCGGGGTGAATTTGAAAAAGGGTACACCCAAGCGCAGGAGTAAGAGCTGGCGTTCACGTTCCTGTTTCTTGCCGGTACAGGAGGCGATAGATTCTCGAGTCTCCCGCTATCGTCGTCTACTCCGCCGGATTGGGGTCTTGGCGAATCAGATGGCCAACCGCAGGGCTGCGGTCCGCCGGCTGACGTGCTCCTGTAGTCTCTGGGCCAGCAGCGCTGCGGCAGCCCTCGCGCCCTTGTGAACGCCCCTAGTGCTCGCCGGCGCGCTGGACGACCTCGCAGTCCATCAGTTCGACCGCATCCCGCGCGGCGCAGCCCACGGCGTGCTCTAGCAGGTTGATCCTGACGGATGCCGCCATGGCGGCCTGCAGGCCCACCACAGCCCTGCGGCGGTGAATCTCAGCGAGTGGACCAGGGGCAGCAGGGATGT
>JAJZZC010000353.1 GCA_021797775.1 Bacillota bacterium | reverse complement strand
GGCGGGCGCCAAGGCTGGGGCGCGTGGCCGGCCTACGCGGGCGGCGCCTACCGTGCGCACCTGGCCGCGGCCCAGGCCGCGGTGGCGGCCGTGGGCGGCGCCCTCTGAGCGACGGGCCGCCTCCCGGCCGTGGGCAGCGCCGGGTGTGGCGCGCCCATGGGCGCGCCGGCCATGTCGCCGGTCCCGCTGCCCACCGGCGCGGCGGGGCCCCGACCCCCGCTGGCTATGGCCCTGGCGTAGCCCACATCGGCCTTACCGGCCTACCGCACGGTGCCGCTGACGGAGACCCGGCACGGGCGCACGGGGGCCAAATCCCGTCGAGACGCCGAACGCGGCGACGGTGCGGTCGTTCATCGTCCCAGGGTGGGCCGCAGGCACCGGCGAGGCCCCACCGCACGGGCGGTCGCCCCGTTTCTCCGCTACCCGCCGTGCGGGCGACCGCCACCACCAGACGAGCCCCCAGCAGGCCCGTGCCCGCGGCGCCGGGCGCCGGCAGGCGGGGGCCCGGGAGCGGCGAACCCCGGCGCCCCAGGGGGTGCAGTCCGTTGAACCTCGCCACCATGCAGTTCCACAGCCGCGCCTTGGGCCGCCACGTCACCTACACGGCGATCCTGCCTGACCCCGTCCGCCACGGGCCCGGGCCCTACCCCGTGCTCTACCAGCTGCACGGGGCCTCCGATGACCACACTGCCTGGGTCCATTTCAGCCGCCTGGTCCATCACGTCGCGCCCTACCCGTTGCTCGTCGTCATGCCCGACGGCGGGCTGTCCTGGTGGTGCAACGCCGGCCCGCGGGAGCGTTACGAGGACTTCGTCGTGCGCGACCTAGCCGACCACGTCGGCGCGGCCTTTGCCGCGCGGCCCGGCCGGGCCGCCATCGGTGGGCTCTCCATGGGCGGGGGGGGCGCCGTGCGCCTGGGGCTCAAGCACCCCGGCCGCTTCGCCTCCATCTGGGCCCACAGCAGTTCGCTGCCCTCCCCCGAGCGGCTGCGCGAGCGCTTCGGCCTGTCCGCGGAGGAGGCGGACGCCGACGACGTCTACGCCATCGCCGAACGCGTGGCGCGCCTGCCACGCCCGAGCCTGCCGCGCCTCACCTTCGACTGTGGTACCGGAGACTTCCTGATCGAGGAGAATCGCGCCTTCCATCGCCACCTGGGTGCCATCGGCCTGCCGCACACCTACCGTGAGCACCCCGGCGCCCACACGTGGGAGTATTGGGACCTGCACGTGCGCGAGGCGCTGCGGCAGCACGCCGAGATGCTCGGGGTCACGGCGCGGCCCTGAGGGACGGCGGCGCCGTAGGGGTAGGGGCGAGGCCGCCCACCGGGGCGGGCGGACGGCGCGCCATGCCCGCGCGCGGCGTGCCGGTTACTGTCCGCAGTCCCGATGGCAGCGAACCGGCAACATGCACCTGGATCTCGCAAGTGGCAGGTCGTGGGCGCATCGTCCCAGGGGGGCACGGAGCGTGCCGACCACCGTCCGGTCAGGGCGGACTGGCTGCAGTGGGAGGGACCATGGTGCGCGGCCGAGCTTTGCGAAAGTCAGGCCACGGCGCACCCGCTCGCTACCGGCACTGGGGCTCCGAGACGCGGTCGCAGGCCGTGGGGCTCGTCCCCGCACCCCTTCCGCTCCGCTGAAGCGGGCCGCCCGGTGCCCCGCGGCTTCCGCAGGCATCCCCGATAACGCGCCCCCTAACGCCGTTCTCCTCCACACGCCGCTTCCGCTCCGCTCGGGCGGGGCCGCCCTTGCCGGCGGCTCGCCCGGTGCCCCGCGGCATGCCACAGGCATCCCCGATTCGCCCCTGCGCGCCCGTGGCTCTCCCCGGCCCTGCCCCGCTCCAGCGGGCCGACCGGGCACATCGTCCCAGGGGCACGTGGCGACGCCAAACACTCCGACATCCTCGGTGGGGGGCAACAGCCACGAGGGCCGCGCGCCCTCGGGAGACGGCGCGCTCAGGCCAGGGCAAGCACGGCGGGGAGGTAGCTGGCGGCGGGCGCCATCCACGTCAGCACCAGGGGCGCGGCGCCCGCGGCCGGCAGGCGGTGGCGACCCAGGGACACGGCTTGGCGCACGTCGAGCTGGCGGCCGCCCGGCGCGGCCAGGGGCAGGAGCCGCCGATCCACCGCCAACGCGCCGCAGAAGCCCCCGCCGCCCGGGACGAACACCAGCGTCGTCTCGGAAGCGGGACCCTGCGCCGAGAGCGCCACGTCGTAGCGCACGCCGTAGTTGCCGTAGTTGATCACGGCCAACTCGTCCAGTGCCGAGTACCCCACCAGGTAGCTTGGTGGCAGCCCGAGGCGCAGCCGCTGTCCGGGCGCGCACCGCACCTCAAGCATGAGGTCGGCCGCGGCGAAGGTGCCGCGCATGGGCAGCGCGGCGGGCCGGGGCCCCGGCGGCAGCGGCTCCGGTTCCGCGCGGCCGCCGCCGTCCGCGACCAGCGACACCTCCAACGGGCCCGAGGCCGTCGCATCGACGATCGCGTTGAGGGCTTGTCCGCGAACCGCCCGCTTGTGGCGCAAGGCGGGCCAAAGCGGCAGCGTCCGACCGGGCGGCACCGCGAGCGGGCGCAGCGGCGCCTGCTCCGCCAGCCAGGCGGCAAGGGCGGCCTGGCCCACCTGGAAGAAGCCCGCCCCCGGTCCGCCGACCCCGACGCGATCCACCTGCACCGTGACGGGCACCACCCCTGGGTTGCGCACCCGCACCTCAAAGCCGATGGCCGCCGGCGCATCGATCAGGGCATAGAGGTAGGCGCGGAACGGCCCGCTCACCGTGTCCCGATACATCAGCCCCGGCCCGTGCACGCGCTCCGGCTCGTCCGCGAGCAGGAGGGTGCGCCCGGCCCGCTGGATCCCGGGGGTCAGGGTGGGTAGGGATTCCATCGCCTCCGGCGGGAAAGCGAAGGGCACCCCGGGGGATGGAAGGGGAGGGAGCGCAGTCACCGGCCCCGCCCCCGCTGCGCACGGTGCGGCGCCGTCACCGCGTCGGCCTCGTGGGCGATGGCCGCGCCGTCATGGGCCAGGCGTAAGAGGGCCAAGCCCAGGGCCGCCTGGTGGGCGGGCGCGAGGTGGGCCGGGACCTCTTCCATGTCCAGCACCCGGGAGCAGAGGTCGGGGGTGATCAGCACGTCCGCCTCCAGATCCAGCCACTCGACGGCCTCCGGTGTGACCCCCGTCTCCGTCGCGGCATTGCAGTAGTAAGCGATCGTCTCCCCCCGCGCGTCGCACCAGTGGTAGACGTTGAAGGGGCGATCCGTCCAGAACACGGCGTAGGTGCAAGTGCCAGCCGGCAGGTGCAGCGCGCCATCGGCGACCTCGGTATCCCGATCGATCCGGTAGTAAAGCACCGCGCGACCCGGGCCCAGCTCCAGCCCGACGCACGGATAGATCAAAGTACGCCCGTCCAGCTTGTGCTTGCGCTCCTCGACCAGCGGGCCCGCCAGTCGTGTGCCCATGTCAGCCACCGCCCGTCGCTTGCCGGCGTGGATCCCCCGGGCCGGCGCGCCACTGCCCAACGGCCTCAGAGCGCGCGGTCCACGTCCCGGCCGGGTCAAGCCCCCGCGGCGGCGATGCCCGCCCCTCGGCTCTGGGCTGACCGGAACCGCCTGGCGCCCCCTGCCGAGCGGGCGACCCGTTCCGGCAGGGATTCGACAGCGTTGCGGAGAGTCCCCCCCCGGCCGCCCCTCGCGCCAGGGTGGCGTCATTCCAGCGGGGGGCCTTCGCCCAGATGGCGCCACGAGCGGGGGTCACTTCGGAGCGGTACGCCGGTCCGCTCGCGCCTGCCACCGCTTGCCGCGCACAGGTTCGGCGCCTCGATACCGCCGCTGCACCCGTGGGGTCACGGGGGCACTGACGGCCGTACGCGCCGAATTCGG
>JAJZZC010000352.1 GCA_021797775.1 Bacillota bacterium | reverse complement strand
TTCCGATCTCGCTGGCGCCGGGCGCGCGGCCAGCGCCCCGCGGCCAGGCCCGTCGCATCCATCGCTCCAGCGGGGATCGCCCGGCACGCCCCAGCAGCCGCGGCCCCGCTCAGCGCGGAGACCGGTGGCCGCGGCATCCCTGCTCCCGCGCCGGCGGCGCGGCCCGCCCCCGTCCGGGTAGGCGACAGGCACGGGATCGGGCGCCGCGGGCCGCGGCCGCGGCCCCGGGACCGGCGACGCCGACCTGGGACGCGGGGCGCCGGGCCGGACGCCCCTCCCCGACCCGCTCCACCCGTCGGCGCGCGACGGCCATCGCCGCGTATGGCGCGGCTGGCCGGACCACCGCGCCGTCCCGGGCGCCCTCGCACTCAACCGGCGGCCCGCCCCGGCTCGCCCGCGCGCCCGGCGGCCGCCTCGGCCTCGGGCGCCGGCACGGTCAGCCAGCGCTTGTCGACTAGGAAGGTCTCGCGCTGGAAACCCACCAGGTCGTGCCGCGGCGTCAGTTGGATGGCCCCGGTCGGGCACGCCTCCTCGCAGTAGCCACAGAAGATGCAGCGCAGGAGGTCGATCTCGAAGCGCCAAGCGTAGCGCTCCCCCGGCGAACGGGGCGCGTCCTCCGGGTTCTCCGCGGCCTCCACGGTGATGCAGTGCGCGGGGCAGGCCGCCTGGCAGAGTTCGCAGCCCACGCACTTCTCCAGCCCGTCCTCGTGGCGGTCCAGGATGTGCAGGCCGCGGAACCGCTCCGGCACCTGCCGCTCCTTCTCCGGGTAGTCCACCGTGACCCGCGGCCGGAACAGGTAGCTCAGGGTCGTGCCGAGCCCCCGGCCCAGCGCCGCGAGACTCGAAAGCCCACTGCCCATCCCAAGGCCCCCTCTTTCGCCCGACAGGGCATGGCTGGCGGACGCCATCAGCCCGGTTGCGCGCCGCCCCGCCCAGGGCAGGTCGCCTGCGGGGTGTGCCCCACTTCCGCGGTCTCCACCCGGCGGGCCCCGTCCGCGCGGGCCCCGCCGGCACCGCGCCACCCCCAGCCGCACCGCCCTCCGCCCCCTGCGGGATCCGCCCACACCATCCTTCGGCGAGGCCCTGTCGCGGCAGCCCCCGTGCCCCGGGACCCTCCGGCGGCCGGGCCCTGCGCGGGGCCGCGCCGGCACCCCCGCGCCCCCGTCCGCCCCGGCGGTGAGGGCCGGCGCACCGGCCCTCACCGCCAGCCGAAGACCGTGACGCAGACCGTGATCCAGACCAGGTTCAGGAACGCCAGCGGCACGAGCACCTTCCAGCCCACGCTCATCAGCTGGTCGTAGCGGATGCGCGGAAACGTCGCCCGCAGCCAGACCGCAAAGAACAGGTAGCAGGCCATCTTCAGGAGCATCCACCACGCCGACGGACCGAAGGGGCCGTTCCAGCCGCCCAGGAAGAGCAGCGAGGCCAGCGCCGCCATGGTGAAGAGGTTGATGTATTCGGCGATGACGAAGTTGGCGAAACGGAAACCCGAATACTCCGTATGGAAGCCGGCGACCAACTCCCCCTCCGCCTCCGGCAGGTCGAAGGGCGCGCGGTTCACGTCCGCCACCGAGCAGACCAGGAAGATCAGCAGACCTAGGATGTCGGGCACGGCGGTCCAGAGACTGTGCTGCAGCGCGACCATATGCTCCAGGTTGATGGTGCCAAGCAGCACCACGGCCGAGATAATGGACATACCCAGCGCCAGTTCGTAGGAGATCATCTGCGCCGCCGCGCGCAGGCTGCCGAGCAGCGCGTACTTGCTCTGGCTGGCCCAGCCACCGAGGCTCACCCCATACACCCCGAGCGCCGCCACCGCCAGCACGAAGAGCAGGCCGCTCTTGAGCGGCGTCACGGAGAGCGGCAGGGTCAGGGAGCCGAAGTGCAGGGTCGGCCCCAGTGGGATGACCGCCCATGCCGCCAGGGCGAGGAACAGCGCCAGCGCCGGGGCGAGGCGGAAGACGAAGGGGTCCGCCGCCGCCGGTGCCAGGTCCTCCTTGGACACCATCTTCAGCGCGTCCGCCAGCGGCTGCAACATTCCCCACGGGCCCACGCGCACGGGCCCCCAGCGCAACTGGAAGTACCCGAGGAGCTTCCGCTCCACCACCATGAAGTAGGCAAAGCCGCCCATCAGCAGCGCGATCAGGATGATGCTGCGCAGCAGCACGTACCCGGCGCTCATCCGGCCCTCCCTCCCGCCGCGGGGGCGCGGCTGAGCGTGACCGTGGGACCGAGGCGATTGGCCGCGGTATGGGCCGGCAGCGCACACGTGCCGCGGCTGACGCCGCGGTCGACCCGCAGCGTCGCGCGCAGGGTGCTCATCCCACTGCCCACGTGCAGGGCGGCCCCGTCGGCGACGCCCAACTCCGCCGCGTCGGCCGGGTGCAGCCGGGCGACGGCCTCTTCCCGCACGGGCTCAAAGTGTGGGTCGAAGCGGGCGGTGCCACCACCGGCGAAGAGACGGGTGCGCAACACCAGCGCGAAGGCGCCCGGCTGCGGCGTAACCGGCACCGGGACGGCGGGCAAGGCGGGCCGCGCGGGCCGCTCCGGAGCCGGCGGGCTCACGCCGCGCAGCTTCGCGCCCATGGCCTCGGCCAGCCGGCCCAGGATCTCCCCGTCCGCGCGCGCTCCCGCCGGCCCCTGGCTCGCCCGGGCCACCGGCTGGAGCAGACCCGCCAGGTTGGTGACGTGGCCCGCCTTCTCCAGCGGCCCGAGCGCCGGGAGCACCACGTCGGCCAGTTCGGCAGACTCCGTGAGGAACAACTCCTGCACCACGAGGAAGCCGACCTTGTCCAACGCCGCCGCCGCCAGGTTGCCGTCGGGAAAGGTGCGCACCGGATTGGCCCCGACCAGCAGGAGGGCGCCCACGCCGCCCTCGGTGGCGGCACGCAGGATGGCGGTCGCCTCCCGGCCGGGGGTCGTCGGTGCCCGCCCCCCCCACGCCTTGCGCATGCCAGCGGCATCGGCGACAGCTCGGTACCCCGGCAGGAGGTCGGGCAGGAGGCCGGCCGCCTCGGCTCCGCGCGCGTTGCTGAACTCGCCGGCGATCAGCACCCGCGCCCCGAGCGCGCGGATCGCCGCGGCCAGCGGCTCGCCGCCGCGGCCGTTCCACACGACGACCACCGCCTTGGCAGCCGCCACACGGTCGGCGATCCCGGCGACCCGGGCCGGCAGGTCCTCGGGCCGGCAACTCACCGCCGTGGCCGGACCGGCCCGAAAGCCCCGCACAGGCCCGAGGTCGAGCACCGCGCCGCCGCGGCCGGCCCGGCGGCGCAGGCGCAGGTCCAACACGGGGGCTTCGTCCTCCAGGCAGGTGTCGACCAGTACGACGAGGTCGGCGGTATCGAGGTCCGTGACGGTGGCCTCACGGCACCCCACGGCCATGGGCGAGGCCACGCCCTGATGGCCGACCCGCCAGTCGACGTCGTTGGTGCCCAGCGCCACGCGGGCGAACTCCGAGAGCAGCAACGCCTCCTCGTCGGTCAGCCGACCGCCGCCGAGGACCGCCGCCCCCTTGGCCTGCTTGAGCCCCGCAGCCGCGGCCGCCAGGGCCTCCTCCCAGGCGACCGGCACGAGGTCGCCACCCCGGCGCAACAGCGGCGCCGTCAGGCGGGACGCGGCGGCCGTGTGCCCGAAGCCGTAACGGCCGCGGTCGCAAAGCCAGCCGCCGTCGACGGCCATGTTGTCGCGCCAGAGCACCCGCAGCAGCCGGTCCCCCCGCAGTTGGGCGCTGATGTTGCACCCCAGGCTGCAACCCTGGCAGACCGTCGCCACGGTCACCGTTGCGATCGGTCGGTTGCCGGATGTGGCGAGGATTGTCTCTCCCACATCGACGGGTCTTGCGCCCCAGGTCCTGGCGCAGGCGGCTGCCGCCAAGGATC
>JAJZZC010000351.1 GCA_021797775.1 Bacillota bacterium | reverse complement strand
CGCCCGGGCGGCTACGGGAAACGGGGCCGCGGCCCCCGCCAGGGCGGCAGCGGAACCGAGCATGGCGCGGCCTAGGACTTCTCGTCGGGATATCGATGCCAACCTGCAGCGACCTCCTTCGTCCCATGCACTGGGAGCCACCTGTCCCACCCTCGGAGCGAGGCGGGTATCAGCCGGATGGGTAAGCAGGCATGCTACCATTATGCTTGTCCGCTCCCTAGCTGCCAAGGAGCTCGCTCCCGGTGTTGCGCCACAAGGCCAGCCGGTGGGGGGGGGCCAGTTGGTCCACGATGATGGGCAACCCCGTCGGGGAGGACCCGCTGCGGGCGGTGGGGTCGGGCTACCTGGGCGGACTGGGCCGCGCTCTGCGGGCCGCCCTGCTTGCGGTGGCCGCCGTGGTCGGGCGACTTTCCGACCGTTCTGCATGGGCGGCGTGTGGGCCGCGGCCCACTCCCGCGGCCCATTGGGCGCGCCCTGTGTGCTCATGCCGCGTGCGCCCGTCCGCCAGCGTGGGCGATTCTATCCTGAATCTCCCAGTGTCAGGCGGACGCCGCTGCGCAGAAGGACCCCGCGACGCGAGCGGGTGAGGGCATGGCGAGGGGCCGACCCCTGGGCACCCAGGCGCCCGGCCGCCCCTTTGCGAAAGTCAGATTCTATTCCCACCCTCTCGCCGGCACGGAGAGCCGTTCCGATCCAGCTGGACCCACTATGACGTTTTCCTCGACGCGCACGCCGCCGAAGTCCTCGCTGTACACGCCGGGCTCGATCGTACACACCATGCCTTCCTCCAAAACATCCGGGCTGCGCGGGTGCAGCCATGGAATCGGTTCGTGGTAGCGGAAACCGACCCCGTGCCCGGTGTGGTGCGGGAACGACGTGTCGAGGCCGGCCTCGGCCAGGGATGTCCGCGCGGCCGCGTCCACCGCCGCCCCCTCGACGCCCGGCCGTGCGGCTGCCGTCGCCGCGCGCACAGCGGCGTCCACGGCGGCGCGCACGGCGCGTTGCCGCCCCGTCGGCGATCCCGCGACCCGCACCCGCGTCACGTCGGACCAGTAGCCATCGGCGACAGTGGCCAACTCCAATAGCACCAGTTCGCCCGTCTCCACCCGCCGTTGCGTGGCGAGGTACGCGGGTCCCCAGGCGGCCGCCGTGCGCGGACCGGATAGGACCTGCGCGAACCCGCGCACGCTGCGGACGCTGCCCAGACCCAGACCCTCGCGTACCACCGCCCCCTCGACGGCCGCCACCACCTCTGCCTCCGTCACTCCGGGGCGGACCGATGCCTCGAAGGCCAAGACGCCGCGCTCGGCCACCGCTGCCACCCGGCGTAGCCCGTCGATGTCCCGTGGCATCTTGACGGCCCGTTCACGTGACAGCAGGGCCGTGGCATCGGCTAGCACGGCACCGGGAAAGGCCTCTTGGAGCATGGCGGCCGTGGAGTGCGCGGGCACCAGGACCTCGCCGGCGACGTGCGCTGGGGCGACCGCCTCGAAATCGCCCTCCCAGCCAAGGCGGCTAAAGCGTCTCCCAGCGAGCAGCCCGCGGACGGAGGCCAAGGGCGCTGGGTCCGACACCCTTCCCCAAGGGAACACGGCGTAGGCTACCCCGCACGGCAGCAAGCCTGCTTCGGCCTCCGTCGCCGGGGCGATAACGAGCGGGTCGCCGTCGCGCGGCAACATGAGGAAGGACACGCCGCTGAGCGGCCAGTACCCCGTCAGGCAGAGCACGTTCTCGGGAAGGCGGCAGACAAGCGCATCCAAACCCTCCTCGGCGAGCCGTCGCCTCATCCGGACGAGCCGTTCCCCTTCGACCTCATCCATCAGCTTCCATGACCTCCACCGCCCACTCGGTCGTCCGCGCCCCCCCCGGATCCAGCTGCAGCGCTGTACCGTTGCGTACGGCCGCCTCCAGACCTGCGGTCGGATAGCTGCTGAACGGCTCGAGCCCCAGCAGGTAGTCGCGCCCGTACCACGGGAAGCCCGCCGTCGCGCCCGCCTCGCGCCAGCACCACAGGTAGGGGAACGTATTGGCGTCCCATGACACCTCGATGGCCACCGGTCTAGACGGGTTCCGCAGCCTGTAGCGACCCTTGTCGAAGCCGGTCAGATAGGAGATGCTGGACGGTTTGCCCCACGGCGGGGCCACGGCGAGTTCCTCCAGGGCCAGACCGGTAGTTCCGGGCACGACGTAGGCTCCGTGCGGCAACCGCATGCGGCAACCGGGCCCCGCGTACGGCGGCCCAAAGGCCAAGTGCTGGCCCCACATGGCGGGGTGCGCCGCCATCCCCTCGTTGGTCACCGTCGACGATATGCGCAACACGGCACCCTCTGCCGCGAGCCGCATCTCCCGCCGCAGCCGGAAGGGGGTCTGCAGGCAGCGAACCTCAAGCGAAACCCCCACCTCCTCCTGGTCATCGCGCAGCACCCGGGCGCGCCACGGAAGGAGAGCCACCTCGGCGTGCTGGTCGAGCGGCGTTCCCGCGAAGCGACACGGCGCGCCGCCGCTCGGGAACACCTCCTGCCATCCTCCGTAATACACGTCCATGAAGCCACGGCCGGCGCTCTCCGCCGCCGGCCTCAGGCCGCGAGCATTGAATGTGCAGAAGTCGGTGTCGGTTGGCTTGTGAAGGAACTCGATTACGTCACCGCCGCGGCCCGTCAGGACCGTCACGCGCAGGTCGGGGTTCTCCAGCACCAACGCCGGGTACCCGAGCAAGATCACGTCCTCCCGCAGACGCGCGCCCCAGTTGCGCACGCCGTCCCCTCCTCCCCCAATCGTCGTGTGCCTACCGGTTAGCGCTTCGACTGCGTTGTCCGCCCGGCCTGCGTCCTCCCGTCGTGAGACCGAGACACCTTGGCTAACCGCTCAGTCTCGCCCAGACGTTGGCGCAGGGCTTGCGGAGACACGGGTGTGCCGCAGCCGGGCGTGCCGGCGCGAATCGCAGCGATCCATGCGGCACCGGGGACCCGACCGCCGGCCCACTTCCGTTCCTCCGGTGCCACAGGCCGCGCCGGTTCAGCGTATACCCGAGCACCGCCTCGGCCAAGTCCACCCGGATCCCGGCGCCTCGACGCCTTGCTGCGACTCTGAGCCGGGCCCTCCATCCGGTGCCATCCACGCGGCGGTCCAAGGGTGGCGTCCACTATCGTGGATGCGTGGATGAACCGATCCCCGCCCCAGCGATGGTTCGTAGTAGCCAATCTGGTTGACGAGCGCAGATGACAATGTCGGATGGTTGTGGTACGTGCGGCGGAGGCGCCGATCTGGGCGAAGCCCGTCTGAAAACACGGAGCTCTGGGGGAGGCCCCGGCTGCAGCGCCCTGGCGGGTCGGGCGCTGCGCGTTGGAGACGGCCTCCGCCGGGCATGCCCGGGACCACTGAGTCGCTTCGGACGGGTAACGGTGGCCGACCGGACAGGGGGCTCCGTGCATGCCGGGACACTGGCTGCCGCGGCGCGCCCCAGGGGCTACCGGCCCCAAGGCACCCGTGCGTCCACCATGATGCACTCCTGGGACTACCTGGCCGTGTCGCCGCGCACCGAGACGGGCTCTTGCCCAGGCCCGGGCGGGTATTGGGCGTCTCCCGCCGCCCAGCGCTGAAGCATGAGTGAGGGAGAGCCTGAGAGAGAGAGGATAGCGCGGCAAGGCGGGGATATTTCGTCGCAAACGGGGCTGGACGCGACAAATCCGCTCTGGCAGGATTAGGCGGGGAAGCCATCGAGCGGAGGTGGCGCGCGGCCATGGCAGAGCCGGAGCCGGAGTACTGCTACGGACCCAACGAGCGGCTGCGCCTGCACGTGGTGGTCTGCGAGGAAAGCTGGACCACGCGAGACCGCGCGGGCAACGAGACCGAGCACCACGCCCGCTTCGCCTGGGTCTCGGGCAT
>JAJZZC010000070.1 GCA_021797775.1 Bacillota bacterium | reverse complement strand
GGGTCGCCAGCGCCGCACCCCCGCCCCCCGCACCTGCCCGGCCAGCCGGCCGACCGGGGGTCAGGGGTGGCTTCGGGCTGCCGGACCGCCGGGCCCGAACGGCGCCCGCCGCGGCCGTCACGCCTTCGGCCGGATCGGTGGAGCGCGGACCGAGGCTCCCGGGCCCCCGTCCTCCTGCCCATACCACCCGCCTGGGCCTGGCCGCCCTGCTCGCCGCCAGCGCCCTCCTCGCGCTGCCCGGGGCCGGGGCTGCCGCCCCCGCTCTCTCCGCGCGGACCACCGCGCCCGCCTCCTGGCATCCCCCCGCTTCCGCCCGCGCGGCGACGTCGCCCCGACCACCGCGGCCCAGGACGAGCCTGCCGGCTGAGCCGGTGCGCCAGGCCGAGAGCGCGCTGGCGGCGATGCAGCGGGCCTTCTTCATCCCCCAAGGTGAGGCCTACATCACCGCCGCGCGGGTGGGCCACATCCGCGACCGCTCGCTCTTCCAGTTCCTCGACGCGCCGCAGGCCGCGGCCTGGGACTACAGCTGGGCGCTGGCCGCGCTGGAGGACGTGGCGGCCCTCCCCGGCGGCCAGCGCTACCTGCCGCTGGTCCGTCAGGTGACGAACGGGCTTCAGGCATACTGGGACGCGGGGGCCGTCCCCCCGGCCTACGCCCCCACGCCCAACCCCGGCGCCAGCGCGGTGAAGTACTTTGACGACAACGCCTGGGTGGGCCTCGACCTGGTGACCGCCTGGCGCCTGACCGGCGACCGCGCCTACCTCCTGCGGGCCGAGGCCGTGATGCGTTACGAGCAGAGCGGGTGGGACGCCGCGGGCGGCGGCATCTGGTGGAGCGACGCGCGCACCTACCGCAACACGGCGGCCAACGCCCCGGCGGCCGAACTCGCCGCCCGCCTCTACCTGGCGACGGGGCAGCGCGCCTACCTGGCCTTTGCCGAGCGGGTGTATGCCTGGGAGCGGACCACGCTGACCCAGCCGGACGGCTGGGTGGCCGACGGCATCGGCACCCTCAACCTGCCCGTGGACGTCCACGAAGCGCAGTACACCTACAACTACGGCGCCGTCATCGGCGCCGCGACGGAACTCTATCGCGCGACGCACGCGGCCGCCTACCTGGCCGAGGCGCGGCGCGTCGCCGCCTACGCCCTGGCCCACCTGCGGCAGCCGGACGGCGCCTGGCTGCCCCAGGCCCGCTTCAACGGCGTGCTCGCCGACGACCTGCTGCTCCTGCTCCGCCAGGGCGGCGTACCGGAGGTGCGCTCCGCGCTCCTGCGCAACGCCGCCTTGCTCTGGGCGCACGACCGGGCGGCCGACGGCCTCTCCGGCAGCAATTGGAACGGCCCCCCGCCAGAGGGCACCGTGCAACTGCTCACGGAGACCGGGGCGGTGCGCACCCTGGCCGTGGCGGCCCAGGCGGCGGCCCTGCCGCGGGCGGGGCAGGGGACGCCGCCGCACCGCGCAGGGGGGGGTAAAGACTCTGAGCCTCCCCAGGGCTAAAGCCCGGAGGTTCCGGTTTCCAGCGGGCTCTCGCGGGCTCTCGCGGACGACGGGTCCACATGCCGCCGCTACAACGTCCCGAGCCTTACCTGCGTTGTTCGGCGGCGGTAGCCGCCTGCTGTCCCGGTCGCGGACGATCCGCTCTGTCCGCTTCGGGCGGCGGGCCGGAAGACCCGCGCCTCGCGGATTGTCGTCGCCTGGCGCCGTCCGCAGGGAGCGGCACGCCCGGCCCGCTGGGGCGTCACCTCCGCCACCGCGCCAGGCGCCAGCCGCCGCTCACCCGGACGTCCCGCCTCCCACCGTCGGACAGCGCGCCAGCCACGGGAAGGCTGCGCAGGACGGACTGGCGGGGGTGGCGGAGCCATTCCTAGCGCCGGCTGCACCCGCCGCACGACCGTCGCCGACCGCGCGGGCCACCGCTGGCGTACCCCAGTGCGGCAAGAGCTGGATCTGCCCCATGTACACGGCGCCGTACCCACACAGGAAAATACTGACCACGATCAGCGCGGCGTGCTGCCAGCGGAAGCGCTCGCCGATGCCGAAGATCAGCAGCGCCAGCAAGAGGGGTGTGTAGTCGAGGCTGAAACGGTTGCCGAACTGACCGGCGCCGTTGGCGTAATAGAAGAGCTGTGGCAGGGCGGTGAGGACGACCGACAGCAGGCCGAGCCACACCCCGCGCCGGCGGATCGGTGCCTCCAGGGTGTAGATGAACGCTGGCGTGGTCAGCGTCAGGCTCTGCCCGGTGCTGCTCAGCTGCAGGTAGGGCCAATGCGCCTGGAAGGCGGGGGCCAGGAAAAAGATGCTGTAGAGCTGCCAGGGCAGGTGGACCGGGCTGAACATGCCTTGGGCGAAGCTTGGCTGCAAGAACGGCGCGACCAGGATCAGGCCATATCCCGTGTGGAGGGGGTTGCCGGTCCGTACCCAGTTCCACCAGAGCTGCACGGCGACCGCCGCCGCCACCGGGGCGAGGAACCCGGCGATGCGGCGAGGCTCCAGGCGCCGCTCGCGCCAAAAGAGAAAGGGAATCCCCAAGGCCACGGGATTGCGCGAGAGCAGGGCGCAGCCGAACCACGTGCCCGTGAGCCAGGGCCGGTTGGGGCCGAAGCTCTCGCACAGGGCCAGCAGGTAAAAGAACACCGTCACGACCTGCACGTAGTACCAGGGCGTGCCCCAGACGGCGGCGTACCAGAATACCGTGCCGAAAGCCAACAGCGCGGTGAGCCAGAGGCGGGCGGCCAAGCGCAAGCCCGCCCGGCGGGTGATGGCATACACCAGCAGCGGGCACGCCGAAGCGATCAACGCGCAGAAGAGGCGGTCAGGCGTCCGCAACGGCCCGCCGAACAGCAGCTCCAGCGGCATGTAGAGAAAGGCGCCCATGGGCGGGAAGTAGCTGGTCCACCGCCCGTGGAACAGGATCATGTTACTCGAGTCCCCGGGCGGCGGCGGCGGGGTCGCGACGTGCCCGTGCAGCAGCGCCCAGGCCTCCCAGGCGCTGTGGTCGAAGTCGGGCCGGAGCAGGCCGGGCCATCCCGTGGCCACGTACGCCCAGAGCGCCACGGCCACCACGGCCAGCGGCACGCCGTAGCGGATCCAGGGCGACTCGCGGACCGCGCCCGGCCCCGGAGCGGGCTCGGCGCCATCGGGTACCGCCACCCTGTTCGTCGGCGCCGGTCGGGACCCAGCGGCTGCTTCGCGGTCCCAGGGGGCGGCCCCGGCGGCAGCCGAACCGGTCGCTGGCACGCGGGGTTGGCCCTCAGCATCCGGAACGCCGGAGGCCTGCGGCGCGGTGGCCCCGCGCCTCGACGCCCCGGGCGGCCCCGTGCTGCCGTCCGCGCTGACGGGCTCGCCAGGGGGCGCGGGCCGCGCGGCGGAACGCGACGGAACGGCCAGACCGCGGGCGAGGGCCGCCCGTCGCACACGCCCCGCCGCCTGCCATGCCAGGGTCCCCGCCAGGGACAGCAACGCCCGCTCGGCGACGGAATCGCCGGGCGGCAGATCCTCCCCAGACACTCCCGGGTGGGGCCGGCTCGGCTGTGCGCGGGGCACCGTCTCGCTCCTCACCGCTGATGCGCCGTTCCTCTCCTCATGGGGGACCCGCGGGCCCGTGGCGGTAACGTGGGGGCGCTACCCCGCTTGGCGCCGTGGGTCGGTGAAGTGCGGGGCCCCGTACTGCGCCCCCTTGGCCGCGGCCGCCTCCGCCACGACATCGCAGAATCCGACCAATGGGACGTCCTCCATCTGCGCCAGGCCATCGCGGTGCGCGTTCGCCATCCCGCCGCAGCCGATAATCCCGATCCGCGCCATCGCCGCATTGCCTCCCCGGGATCTTTTCCCTTCGCGAGCGCGCACTTCAGCGCTAGCGCGCGGCATCCTGCGGGAGAAAGGGCGGCCGTGGGGGCGCGGGGCGACCCCGAACGACAAGGGAGGATCGCCGCGACAACGTCGCGGCGTAGGGACCGCCCGCGGCGGAGGGGGCGTCCGCGGGCGGGGGTGCGCGCAACAGCACACGTGAGCCCGCACGGGTCAGAGGCGGCACTCCGCAACCCGCGGTTCTACCCAGATACGAGCACCGATATCCGCTGAGGGGTATCGGGAGCCCGTGGGGCGTCAGCGGTGGCGCGCGCAGGGGACAACCGGTGCGGTGCCCGGCGGCGCCGCGGTGGCGGGCCTGACGGCCCTCGCCCCCAGAGCGAGGCGGCGCCGTGCGCGCACAAGCGCCAGGGGGCCTGACCGAGCCGGGCGGAGAAGTGACGCCGTGTCACGGGGGTGGTTGGCGGTGGCGGGGGCGCTGGCGGACAAGGTGGCGATCGTCACGGGGGGCGGATCGGGCATCGGGCGCGGGGTGGCGCGCCTCTTTGCGCGGGAAGGGGCGGCCGTGGCGGTCTTCGACATCAGCCTGGGCGCGGCGGAGGAGACAGTGGCGTTGATCCGCGGCGGCAGGGGGGTAGCCTCAGCGACCGTGTGCGATGTCGCCGACGGTGCGTCGGTCATGGAGGCCGTGAGCCAGGTGCTGACGGTGCACGGGCGCGTGGACGTGCTGCACGCCAACGCCGGCATTGGCTTACCGGCCAAACTGCTAGCGGACACCAGCGAGACGGAGTGGCAGCGGGTGATGGCCGTCAACCTCGACGGCGTCTACCATTGCGTGCATGCCGTACTGCCCTCCATGCGCCAGAGGCGGGCGGGGGCGATCGTGATCACCGCCTCGCCACACGCGGTCCTGACCTACCGCGGCATGGGGGCCTACGCCGCATCCAAGGGCGGGGTGCTGGCGCTGAGCCGCGCGGTGGCCCTGGACCACGCGGCGGAAGGCATCCGCTGCAACGCGGTCCTGCCAGGGGCCATCGACACGGCGATGGTGCGCGCGGAGGCGGAAAGCCAGGCAGACCCCGAGGCCGCCCTGCGCCAGCTGGCTGCGCTACAGCCCGTGGGCCGCCTCGGCCGACCGGAGGATGTGGCACCGGCTGTGCTGTTCCTGGCGGCGGACGCCGCGGCCTTCATCACGGGGGCGGCACTGGCGGTAGACGGGGGCCTATTGGCGCGGCTGGGCGGGTGATCCGCGGGCGGTCCCGTCAGACCCTCTCGGGAGCCAGTGCCCGCACCCTGCGGGCATGGGAGGTGCACGGCAAAGATCCGGGTGGCTGGACCGCCCGGAGGTAAGCGGCGCGCACCTGGCGCGGCAAGCTGCCTGTGTCTGGCGGAGCCGTCCGCCCAGGAAGACTCCCTGTAGTCACCTGTGCGTCGCCACCCTACGGTCGATCGAGAATCTGGGGGCGCTGGTGCGCGCGGAGTCGCGTCAGACTCAGACTTCGGCTCGTCGGTTCGCCGCCGCCCGGAAACCGTTGAGCCCCAAGGATCACCCAAATGCTGGCAGACTGTGCATCCCGCACGCGGTCTGCCGGATCACCATACCACCTGCAGTACGTCGTCGCCGCGATTGGTACCATATCGAGTGGTTCGATCCACCTGCGGACCTCCGGCGTGCACAACGGGTGAGGCGCGCCAGAAGCCCAATGCGTCGAACTCTGGGCACACGCTGGCCAAACTCGGTACGGTTCGGGACGGAGTGCGGCGGCTCTGGCACGCGGCTCTACGGCGGCGCAGCCAGCGGGCACGGTTCACATGGGCGGGGTGGCAGCAGAAGCCGTGGTTCAAACTGCCCCGGCCGAGGATTCTGCACCGTACGGTCTGACCAGGGCGTGAAACCGGGGAGCCCGGTGCGGGAAATCCGCACGCCGGGTTCTGAGGGGGGAGGTGGCACAAGTGCACTGCGGCCATACGAGGGCACCGGACCTAAACGGGTTCCATCGAGACGCACTGTCGGTCCACCCAGCGACACGAGGCCGCCTCCTACCTACCATCCTTCTCCGTGTGCCCCCCCCGCGTGCGCGCGGTGCGCGCTGATGGAGATCAGTGGCATCGAGAAGGCTGTCCCCGCTGGGCCGAGCCGCGCGGACGCCTCCCGCAGCCGCCGCTCGAAGGCCTCGGTGACCGCCCGCTGCCGTTCCGGGGGCACCCCGCGCAGGAGCAACGGGATCATCTGGTTCTGGCGGGTGAAGCCAACCGCGACCTCTGGCGAGGGAAAGACGAAGGCCTCTGGCGCGCTAACGCGGAGGTTGTCGAGGGCGAGGTTGGCGGCGGCGAAGCGCGCCTCCAGATCCGCCTGGGGCAGGAAGATCTCGTGCCAGGGTAAGCCGTAACGTGCCAGTTCGGCCCGCACCGGGACTAACGCCTCCGCCCACGCCGGACCCCAGTCGATGGCTAGCCCCTGGCTCAGCGCGACCCTTCCCCCGGGCCGCACGACACGCGCCATGGAGCGCATGGCGGCGGCGGGATCGGTGAACTGCAGAAAGGCGACCCCCAGGACAAGATCGGCGGTCGCCGAGGCGACGGGCAGGTCCTCGACCGGGGCCTGCAGGAACCGCAGCCAGTGCAGGCCCGCCTCGCGCGCCCGCTTCCGGGCCGCCGCGACCTGGGCCGCGCTGGCGTCGGTGACCAGCAGTTGGCCACCTTCGCCGATGCGCTCCGCCAAGCCGCCGTCAAAGGTGATGCGGCCCGAGCCCGCACCCACCTCCACGCCAACACAGCCCCGGTCCGGCGCGACGAACGCCACGAACTCCCGGGCTTGCTCCAGCGACCGGCGATACGCCTGCCGGAGGAAGGCCTCGAACTCCGGTCCGAAACTCTGCGCGAAGGCCCCCGGAACCGCCGCGGATTCTGCCGCCACCGGGGTCAGGACCCGCCCGCGCGCGGCGCGCGTCAGTACCAGGCACCCGCCGCGAGTCCCGCGCAGCAGCATCCCTCGGCGCGTATACAGGTCCTCGTCGGCTTCCCGCACCGCCTCATCGAGATGGCCTGGCCGCAGGGCCGCGAACCCGTAGTCCAGTTGCAGCGGCAGCGGCAGGCCGGCCTCCTCCGCCCGCGCCGCCGCCCGCCCGATGACGCGCTGAGCGAACGCCTCCGCCTGACCGGCCGCGGGCGCCGCGAGCAGGGCAAGGAACTCATCGCCCCCAAAGCGCAGCACCAGCGCGCCGTCGGGTGCCTCGGCGGTCAGGGCCTGACCCGTGAAGGCGAGCGCCAGATCGCCGGCGTGATGCCCGTAGAGGTCGTTAATGCTCTTCAACCCCTCAAGGTCGAAGAACAGGACGGCACCCTCCGCGGTGTCCCACACCCCGTGCTGGGCCGCCCACTGGTGCCTGTTGTAGAGACCCGTTAACGGATCGCGTAGGGCCCACTCCGGGATGGCCCCGTGCGCGCGGGCGCCCTGGTCTGCACCGACCGTCAACACGATGTGCCACTGGTCGTCGCCCTGGACGCGGGTACCGGAGAGCGTGGTCTGCCGGGGACTGCCGTCACCGGCCTCCGTCCGGCAGGGGACAGGGTCCCCGGTGGTGAGGGCCGGCATGACCACGTCGGTCAGCCAGGTTGTGAGGTCCGCCCCGTCGGTGGGGGAGATGTGCAGCGCGATCCACACCGGTTGACCGGCGAGGTCGGCGGCGGAAATTCCCCAGAACCGTTCCGCCGCCCGATTCAGGTACAGGATGTGCTGGTTGGGGGCGGTGACGGCAATGGGGGTGGTCAGGTCCGCGTAGGTCTGCCATGCCCCGGTGTCCGGCTGCACGGTGCGTTCTCCTCTCGGCCTGCACCTCCCCCACGGCGAAGACTCGAGGGGGGGGATGCTGGACGGCCGCTGCGGCCAGGTCGTTCGCGGGCCCGAGGCGTCCCGAACCTGCATCGAGGCTCCGAGCCCGCGTCGGCGCAAGAGCCCTGTCACGTGAACCCGCGCTGCCCCTAGCGGGGGGCGCAACCGGCCTCCCGGTTCCCGCGCGGGTTGACGGGGTAGGGCCTGCCCCGCTCCGTCCGCCGCACGCAGGAACGGTTCCGCACCGGCCAGCGGCCGCGGCGGCCGGGGTCCTGTTCAGAGATCCTGCTCCTCCCCGCACGGCCCGCCCCAGTCATTGTGCGGGAGGACGACCTCCTGCCCGTCACGGGTGAGGAGGGGGTTGTACCACTGGCTGATCTGCGTACTGGAGCGCGGCACATAATGGCAGATGAAGGCGCGCCGAAAGCGGTCGCGGCTGCGGTTAGGGAAGCTGCCGTGCGCCAACGTCCCGTTGAAGAACAGCACGTCACCTGGGGCGAGGGGGATGGGCACCGGGGTGAGGCCCTCGGGGAGATCCACCTCGTCCTTGGTGAACGACACCACAGGGTCCGCCTGGTGCGGGCAAAGGATGGGCAGGCCCTGCGTGCCCGGCACCACCGCCAGCCCGCCGTTCTCCTCGTCCGCCGGGTCGACGGCAACCCACGCCGCGACGCACTTGCCCGGCTTGGTCTTGAGGTAGTAATCGTCCTGATGCAGCGCCTGACCACGGGCCGTGGGCGGCTTGAAATAAAACATGCTCTGCGCCGCCAGGGGCTCCTCTCCCAGGCAGGACTCCAGAACCTCCCAGATCCGGGGGTGCAGCAGGTACCGCCGGGCGGTGGCGTTGACCCGGTGCGGGTGCATCATGCGCGGGTACGCCTTGAGGATGTCCCCGCCGCTCTCCGCCAGCCGTACGGGCGCAAAGCAGTGCGGAATCGGACCCGCCGCGTGCAGGCCCATGAAGGTATCCAGCAACTCGGCCACCTCGGCCGCCACCAGCAGGCCACGCACCGCGATGTAGCCATCGCGCTGATAGGCGGTGTGCCAAGCCTCCCGTTGACCCCGTTCCACGCTGGCGGTCGACATCCGCTCCATCCCCCCGCCCGCTGGGCGCCTCGAGCGGCAAACCCCACCCAGGCACGCCGGCTCGTCTGGAGGAGCATCTCGCGTGTCGCATGGTTCGCCGCTTGAGTGCCTGCCCCTCCGAGCCGGGGTGGCGCTCCAGGGTGGCGTCATTCCAGCGGGGCGGCCTTCGCCCAGACGACGCCACGAGCGGGGGTGACTTCGGAGCGGTACGCCGGTCCGCTCGCGCCTGCCACCGCTTGCTGCGCACGGGTTCGGCGCCCCGACGCGGCCGCGACGCCCGTGGGGTCACGGGGGCCACTGGCGGCCGTGACAGCATCGCATCGGCGCGGGCCACAGGCTCTCGGTCCCGGCACCGGGACCCGGGGCGCCCGCGGCCCGGGAAACCGCCGACGCGGGCCTCCCCCCGCCACCAGCCCCCCCGCCTTTGCGCTCGTGCGCGTTGGCGGGGCGCCTCACGGCACCGGCGGGTTCAGGGGACGCCGCTGCCCGGCCCCCGTCGGGCCGGGTAGCGGCGGTGCACGGGGGGGGCATCTTGCCGCTGCCCCCCCTGGTCGCCGTCAGGAAGCCGTCATGGTGGCCCACTTGGCCGGGACCACCCCGGCCGTCGGCGGAACACCGGCCTGTCCGACCTGATACACGCCCGCGGGCGTGAAGTTCAGGTGGTCGAAGGTGGCGCGGATGTAACCCTTCCCGCTAAAGTCGGCGTTGTGGGCGCAGGCGAAGACGCCGATCCAGGCGCTGCCCATCTCCACCGCCTGGGGCGCGCCGCCCACCGTCCAGTTCCTACCGTCCAGGGACGTGTACGCCGTCCACATCAGTCCGTGGCGGTCCAGCTTCAGCCAGATCGGCTGCAGGAGGTAGTTCGCGGCCGGCTTGGCCGGGTTGCTGGTCACGTACTGGGCCGCCATCAGCCCGGTGTGCCCGCCGTCGCCATTCTCGATGCCGGGGGTGACCGCGGCCACGGGCCGCGCCTCCAGCCCCACACCGTTGCCGCCGGTGACGCCCAGGAAAACCATCGCCGCATCGTCGCTGAGGTCGCCCCGCGCCATCAAGCCGACCTTGACCCACGGGCTGAGGCTCGGGCAGGTCAAGTTGCTGATGGCCGTCACCCGGCAGACGAAGCCGCCGTCGCTGCTCCGCACCGGGGCACAGGCGTACACGCAGTTGTCGCTGCTGTTCCAGACGTCCAGGCCGTCTCCCAGGAGCGTGTACACGCCCTGCGGCCGTTGGATGACGGCCAGCCGAGGAGCGGCCGCCGCCGCGACGCCGATCCCCTGCCGCGGCGGCGGGGGCAGGCTCACCGGCCCGGTGGCGTGGGTCATCTTCTCGACCTCGGCCAGCGCCGCCTCCGCGCGGGCCGCCGCTACCGCGCCCACCGCCTCCAGGGCATTGACCTGCTTGGCCGCCAGCGACAGGGCTTCCTGCGGCGCCATCTGCTTGGTCCAGATCTTGCCGAAGTAGTTGCTGATGATCGTCTCCGCCTGTGGATCCTGGTAGGCGAACGGCGGCTGCACCGCATGATCCTTCCAATACGTGAACGCTTCGAGGTTCTTGTTCCGCAGCGGCGGCGCGACGCGCCGGATCGTCGCCAGGTACTCCTCCCCCAGGGTGACCGTGGGCGGCGGATAGAGGAACAGGTCCAACCACACCCGGGCGACGTACGGTTCGGTCGCCACGTATTGCAGCAGGCTCCACGCCGCGTCCGGTTCCTTGGTGTTCGCCGGGATGGCGTAGTAGGCGTGGCTCGCGTAGGTCGCCCCGCCCACCGGCCCAGCGGGCATGGGCCAGAAGTCGAAAGCGAACCCGAGGGTCGGCGCCATGGAGGCGACGCTGACCAGGGTCCAATCCGAGGCGAGGGCCACGGCGATCTTGCCCTGCTTGAAGTGGGTCTGGCCCAGGGCGTTGTCCCAGAGGCAGGCGCCGGAGCCGATCAGATCCGCCATGTAGGTGACGGCGGAGATCACCTGCGGGCTATCCGCGGTGCAGTGCGCCTGGTTGCTGGGATCCACGATCGCGCCACCCCAGGGCGCCAGGTAAAAGGCCGAGGGCGTATTGCTGTAGTACATCCAGAAGAACCCGCCGTACACCGCCTTGGTGGGGTCGGAGCTGGGCTTGGCCGCGGCGCGGTAGAGCGCCTCCGCCTGCTGATAATTCCAGTTTGGCGCCGGATACTTCAACCCCGCGTCATCGAGCATAGAGAGGTTGATCATGCATGCGGTCCACTCGTTGGAGAAGGGTAGCGCCTGCAGCCGCCCGTCGTGCGTGAAGTACTGGGTCAGGCTCGAAGAGAAGACCGAAAGGTTGAGGTTGCTGGAGCGGACGTACGGGGTCAGGTCCAGCAAGTAGCCGCCGGAGGAGACGGCGGCATACCGGAAGTTCTCGAAGACGTCCGGTGCCTGCCCCGCCAGGATGTCCGAGATCAGGCCGCCCGGGTTGCCCAGGTACGTGAAGTTCAAC
This sequence comes from Bacillota bacterium, assembly GCA_021797775.1. Lineage (GTDB taxonomy): Bacteria > Bacillota > Sulfobacillia > RBS10-35 > JAJYVN01 > JAJZZC01. Next base: position 9,967 of record JAJZZC010000070.1, on the reverse strand, counting down.
TGGATGTCCAGGCTCGGGTTCCGCTGGCGGAAGGGCGCCAGCGCCCGCTGGTACACCTCGACCGCCACGGGGCTGTTCGGGATGCCCGGCCGCAGCACCAGCACGGTGTGCGCGGTATTGGGACTGGCCGCGGCCACGCGGGGGCCGCGCAGAGCACCGGCGGCAACCCCGGTCACAGTCGCCGCTCCGGCCGCCCGCAACAGTCCGCGCCGCGACAGGCCACGGGGCGAGGCTACGCTACCATCACCCGTCATAGGGATGCGCCTCCTTCCAACAGACATACCGTTTCGGTAATGCGCGCCGAGGTCCTCCCGCCTGCGGCGCGGGTTTGGAAAGCGGAGTGCGTAACCTCTCCGGGTCGGCCTGGGGGAGCCAATGGGTATACCCCAGCGCAGTAAGAATACGGACGTTCGCGCGCCTGGTTCTTGCTGCTGCAAGAGGCGATGCGGATGTCGCACGCGCATGGGATGCTGCACGTCGCCGAAGGCGGCACGGACCCAAGAGCCGAGGCTAAGGGCCAGGATGTTGTACCAGGGCGCCCCCGGGCCCGAGAGAGCCTGGCAGAGGCCGAAGCGATGCATCCCAGAACCCCCCGGCTCCAGCCGTGGGGAGGTTCGGGGCCCTTCGTCCCTACAGCCCCGCCCGCGCCGCCGCCACGCGCTGCAGCGCCGCGCGGAAGGGAGCCGGGTCCGGCAGGGGCCGCTGCGGGTCCTTACCCGCGTCGTCCGCGAGCCGCAGGCGCACGGCGTCGTCTGCCCACGGGTGCGCGGCAAAGGCCCGTACCTCCTCGGGCGTCATCAGGCCGCCCTGCTTCGCCAGCGTCCGCTGGGACACCGGGGACAGGGTGTCGTAGTACGCCGGCTGGACGGTACAAACGTAACGCTTGGACTCCGCGTGCGTCGCGATGAGCCAAGCCACCCGCTCGCCAAGCAGCGGCCGCACCAGCGCGGCGCCCCACTCGGCGTGATCCGCCTCTGAGACGCGACCGTCGCCGAGGTCGTGCAACAGGGCGGCGACGACCATCTCGTCGTCCTCCCCCTGCCGGGCCAGGAGCTCCGCCGTCTGCACCTGGTGCGTCCAGATGTCGACGGCCTCCCCGTCGCTCATGCCCTCTTGGGTGGCAAACGCCGCCCACACCGCGTCGACGGACTGCAGGGGCATCGGTGCATCCACCCCTGGCGCCCTCCTCCCGGGGTCGGGCCGCAGCATCGGCCGGCACAACACGGCACACACCGCAGCGCGGCGGCGCCGCGCCCGCGCTCTCCACCACGGCACCCCGCGCGCGGCACGAGGCGGGCCCGTGCGGGCACCCACGCGACAACGGATGGAGATTGCCGCAGGGCGGCGGCCACGGCCGGCATCCGCCCAATCCCCGCGGTTTCGCCCACGGCCGGCGCGGCCCCGACCTTCTGGAGCGAGACCCGGCCGTGTGCGAACCCCTGATCGATCTTGCCTACCGCACGGCCGACGACCCGTCGATCCTCGGCCTCTCGCCGCACCTGCTCTATGTCGGCCGCGTCCCGGCAGGCTCTGCCGCACGGACCGCGGGTGTGCCCTCCACTCCCGCGTGACCCGCTACCGGAAGCGGTGTGACGAAAAGCGACGTGGCCAAGACCGCCACGGCCCGTGATCGCTCACGGAGCAATCGACCACCGGCGCTGGGCCCTTCGCCAGCCAGGGGGATCCGTCCGTGCCATGCGCCGCGACCGCCTTCGCGAGCGCCCGTCCGTTCGCGGGCTGCCTGCCCATCGCCGCACCGCACACCGGCGCAAGGCGCGCCTCTGCCTCTGGGGCCGACCGCGTGGGGGGTCCCCCCCGCCCGGCCCCCCCCGCCCGGCCCCTCCCGTCTATCCGCGCGGGCCTCGGCGCGCGGGGCAGATCCCGTGGACGGCTGGTGCGGCCGACTTCTCAGGGCAGCGGACGGACGGCCGTCACCGCCGGGAAACGTACCGCCCGCCTTGCCCCGCTCGCGCAGGCGCGGACGGGCCGCGGGTCTTGCGGGAACGGCTCTCCCGTACCCAAGACCGATGTCGGGAGAGCAAGACGGACGCCGTACCACCCCAGCATCCCGTCAGGCTACCGGGCGGGCCGTGGCCGGAGGACCCGTCTGCTACACGGGCCGCCGGACCCAGCGCGCACGTCGGCCGCCGAACGGAACCCAAACCGCCCGTGGATCTGTGGCCGAACCGTATGCGCAGCGCACGCCCTCGCGGTCCCGGGAACGGGACCCCGGTTGGTCGCCGGCGCCAGGCGCGACGTCCGCCCGGCCCGGACCCGGCGGCCCCACCGGAACGACGCGCCCAGCGACCACGGTCTTGGCACGGTCTTGGCACGGTCCTGGCACGGGCCAGGAGTGCACGATCGGACGGCGAAGCACGGAGTTCGACGAGGCCTTGGCGCCATGGGCGGCGTCCGCGAGAGAGGCCCTGTGCGGTATGCCGCTGTGGCAGACTGGTCCTCTGCGAGGACGTGCCCGCTACGGGCGCCTGTGGGGCATGACGCGTTGGGGCGCCAGTTGTGGGGCAGCGACCGTACGGGACATAGCCCGTCCTCTGGCGCGGAAACCTCGCGGTAGGGGGGGATCGGCCCGGCGTGGAGCGTTGCCGCTGGCCACTTCCCCACGCGCGCGGCCGGGGTGGTGGGATCCGGCAGGGAGTGCCCCTTTGCCCCGCGGGAACCGCCGTCGACGGAGGTGTCTCTGTCCATGGCTGGAGCGTCACCGCACTACGTGCAGATTGGCTTCATTTCCATCACAGTGCCCAACCTGATCGTCCTGGGACTGATGTTCGCCGTGTTCGCCATTGCGCTCGCGTTACGCATGCCCGCCGACGACGCGGAGGGTCCGGCGGCGAAGAAGGCGCCAGGAGGGCGACGGCGTGGCTAATCTCACGGGTAGGTTGCGCCGATGGCTGACGGCCGCGGTACGACCTGAGGACTTACTGCCGGAGGAACTCCCGGAGTATGCGCGCTCCTACGTGTACATGTTCGGCGCGTTGACGCTGGGCTCGTTTGTCTGCCTCGTCGCCTCCGGACTGACGCTGGCGCTGTTCGGACCGAGTTGGTGGCACGTCACGGCGGTCGGCCACTTCGTCAACAGTATTCACTTCTGGAGCGTGCAGGCCTTCTTCTTTTTCATGGTGTTGCACCTCTGGGCCCAGTTCCTCATGGCGGCATGGCGAGGCGGCCGGCGCCTGACCTGGGTGGTCGGCGCGCTGACCTTCGTCTGCTCGATCATGGCGGCCTTCACCGGGTACCTGTCCCAGCAAAACCTCGATTCGCAGTGGATCGCCGCGCAGGGGAAGGACGCGATCAACTCCGTCGGCCTCGGCGCGTTCTTCAATCTCCTCAACTTCGGCCAGATGTACAGCATCCACATCGCGGTGATGCCGCTGGTGATCGCGGCCCTGATCAGTCTGCACGTCGTCCTGGTGCGGAGACGTGGCCTGGTCCCTCCGCTAGCCGACGACGACCCGGCCGGAGGCGAAGGGCGATGAAGGGTGAGTTGGCTTCCGACCCCCGACCGCCGCGGCTGAAGCCGTATGACCTGGTCAGGGAAGCCCTGGTGGCCCTGCTGGTCGTGGTGGTGCTCGTCGTGACCCTCGCCGCGGTCTTTTCTTCACCGGACGAGCCCCCGCTGACGATCCAGGCCTATGCGACCTCCAGCCCGCTGTCCTTCCTGCAGACGGTGCTCGGGGACCTGGACGGCTCGGGGATGATCGCATCCTATGGCCCCCCATACAATCATGGCCACGGCTTCGTGCAGGCGCTGGGCCCCATCTCCCCGCAGCGTTGGGCCGGTGTGACCACCCCGGTGAACACAGCGCGGGACTTCGTGCTCAAGCCATTGGCCACCATGGCCCACGTCGACCCCGCGGTGGCGGTGGCCCTGCGCGCCTTCGGGCGGGGATCCGCCGCCCAACGGGCGGCATGGGAGGCCGCCTACGGGCGCGCGCTGAGCGCGGCGGCGCGCGCGGGTGGCCAGGTGCCAGCGTCGCCGGCCGCCGCCGGGCCGGTGGGCGTGATGTTGCCCGGCCTGCTGCGCATGGCGCAACTGGGCGGCCTCGACGGCGCCCTGCTATCCAACCACCGCTTCTACGTCACCGACTACACGCGGCCGATCCTCTTCCTGCAGGGCGCGGCCCTGGGTGCCCAGGCGCAACGCCTGCACCTGCTCAGCACGCAATGGGGCATGATGAACGAGACGGGCAACTACCCCGGGGCGGTATGGCTGTGGCTCTACACCCTCTGGTACCAGGTACCGCCCTTCTCCACGGCGCCCAGCGGCGACCTGATGATCATGAGCCTGATGGGCATCCTCACCGCGGCCTTCGTGCTGACACCCTGGATTCCAGGCGTGAATCGGCTGCCCCGGGTCCTGCGGGTGTACCGGATCATCTGGCGCGACTGGTACCGCCGATGAGCGCCCCGACGCCGCCCCCCGCTGCCCGCGCGGTGGCCGGGGTGTGGCTGACGGTGTACGCCCTCGGCGGCTCCTTGGTGGGGGTCATCGGCTTCGGCCTGCTCTGGAACGGCGTGTCGCACCTCGCTTGGGGACAGGCACTCTTTGGTCTGGCGTTGGCCGTGCTGGGCCTCGACCGCGCCGCCAACGCCCTGGCCGCTTCCCTGCTGGCCCGCCGCGCCGGGGGCTCCTCAGGCCAGCCGGGTGCTGGGCGCCGTGGAGTGGACGACAGGTGCACACGCGCTCCACATGCGGGCATGACTGGTGGTGGTGCGGGCGAGCGCGGCGACGGCGGACCGTGACCGCCAAGCTCGCGCCCCTGTGCTGAAGGGCCGGCGGCTGCGCCGGGCTGGGGTGGCCGCGGTCGCACAACTGGGCGCGGCCACCACCTGGGCTCGGCTGGCGCCGGCACGGCCGCATCCGCGGCCTGCCTGATCGCCACGTGGAGACCTCCGGCATTCCTGCGGTGATCTGCCGTATCGAGAGTGTCACCGACGGCTCAACCCTGGAGGTCGTCCTGGCACGCGATACCCTTGTCCCTCTGGGGGTTCACGGCGCGGCGCACGGGTGAGTCCCGCCGCCAAGGACGCCTCACGATTCCGGGCACCCATCAGGTCAGGGGTTGTGGCGTGTGGCTGCGACTGCCGTCCGGGACCGACGCGCCCGGCCCCGTTCCGCCCTTCGCGACCTGCCGTGGCTGGCGGGGATCGCGCTGCACGCCGCTCCGGCGGCGACCGCCGTTTGGGCCGCGCTGGTCCTCGTCGGCGCCTTCCTGGAGGCGGGTGAACTCTTCACCATGCGGGGAACCGTCAACGCCCTAGTGGGCGGACGGGGCCACGCGGTGTCCTGGCTGCTGGCCATGGGGGGTGTTTTTGCGGTCGGCCAAGCCGTGGGGCTCCTACGCCCGTATGCCCGCGAGCGCGTGCGGGTGCGTGCGGGGCTCGCGTTCTACGGAGCAGCCCTGGACAGGATGGCGGCCCTGCCCGTCCCCGCGTGGGACACGGAGGATACCTTCGACGTGGTGCGGCGGGTCGCTGACGGTGCCGACCGCCGCGGTCCCGACCTGATCGGCGAGGCCTTCGGGGTCGCCGAAGCCGTGCCGGCCATGCTGGCCAACGCCGCCGCCCTGGCCCTGGTCGCCGTGTGGCTGCCCGCGGTCGTCGTGGCCGCCATGGCGTTGCTCCTCTGGCAGAGGGCCGCTTCGGGGCCAAGGAGCGCGCCCTCGAGGTCGAATGGACCCGGGCGCGGCGGCTGGCGGACTATTACTCGGATGTCCTGACCTCGCGCGCCCACGGTGCCGAGGTGCGCCTGTGGGGACTCGGGGACCTCCTGATCGGTCGGTGGCGCACCGCCTTCGGGGGCTACGTGGACGCCAGCCTGCGCCTGGACACGGCCAACACGGTGCGCGGCCTGGGCAGTATCGTGGGCATGCCGGCGGTCTTCGGCCTCGCCCTGGCCGCCGTCGCCCTCTTCGGAGGCCGCGTGCAGGCCGGTAACGCCGCGCTGGTCCTCACCGCCCTACGCAGCCTGTTCATCCTCATCTCGCGATACGGCCGCGGCGTGCAGGCCTTCGTGGGCCACGCCGGGCACGCGTCCGACTTCCGCGCGCTCCTGGCGCTCCCCGCGGAGGCCGCTCCGCCGAACCCGTCGCCGTTCCCCCACCCGCTGCGCGAAGGCGTCAGCCTCCGGGGCGTCTCCTACCGTTACCCGGACGCCGGCGCCGATGCCCTGCGCGGCATCGACGTGGAGATCCGCGCGGGGGAGGTGGTCGCGCTCGTCGGGGCCAAGACGGTCAGGACGCAATGGCGACACCGGCCGGATGCCGCCTGAGCCGCCGTCGCCATGTCCGCCAAGGGGGATGGCCAGGTCGATCCGCAGGTGCCCGCCCTCCTCGACCACGACGCGTTCCACCATGAGCCGGATCACCTGCTGGCGCTTGGCGAAGTCCGCCTGCTCCAAGCCCTCGCCTACGCTGCGGGCGAACGCCTCCAGCGAGGCGATGACCGCAGCCTCATGCACCCGGCGCTCGCGGGCCTGTCCGAGCGTAGGGAGGCGGACCTCCAGCGCCTGCCGCTGCAGGCGGCAGGCGTCGATCCGCGCCTTCAGCGTTGCGAGGTCAATGGCCTCGGCCGCGTACGCGTCCTGCCAGCGGCGCTCCCGGCGCTCGACGGCCTTCAGATCGGCCTGCACCTTGGCGATATCCGCGCCGTCTCCGCCCTGTGCGTCCTCGGCCATGCGGCGCCGATACTCCTCGGCGAGCGCGTCTGGCCGCAGCAGGTCGAGGCATGTTTCCCAGATGGTGCGCTCCGCGGCCTCCGCGTTGAGATAGCCAGCGCCGCGGCAGGCGCCCTGAGGGCCGGTGTTGTACGGGTCGGTGCCCCGGCAGTAGTAGTAGCGCGTCCGCTTGCCGTTGCGGCGGCCGACCACCTTGCCGACGTATGCCCCGCCGCAGTGGCCGCAGCGCATCAGGCCGCGCAGCAGGTACTCGTTCCGCGTGTTGTGCCGCGGCGAGAACTGGGCGTTGGCGGCCAGTTGGGCCTGCGCCGCCTGGAAGGTCGCCTCGTCCACGATGGGCGTGCATGGGATCGTCACCCACTGCTCCGGCGGCAGGGCCTTGCGCGAAGACTTCTTGCGGTTGCGCTCACCTACCGGCTTGAAGGCGCGCTGGGGCTCCGCGGCCTCATTCTTACCGTAGACGAACCGGCCGACGTAGGCCGTGTTGGTGACGATGCGCTGCAGCACCGACGGGTGCCAGATGCGGCCGCCCTTCGGCGCGGGGGTCCCGCGCTCGGTGAGCCGCCGGCAGACCGCGCGGCAGGCCATGTGCTCCTCGGTGAGAGCCGCGAAGATTTCCCGAACCACGGCCGCTGGCTCGGGATCGACCTCCATCGTCGCCCGGTGCTCGGCGCTGCGCGGCACGAAGCGGTAGCCGTAGGGGACGCCGCTCGCCACCAGAGCGCCCTGCTCGACGACGTGCTGCCGGCCTCGGCGGGTCAGGTCGGCGAACTGCCGCCCGTAGTAGTGCGCGAAGTCGCCGAGCACGTTCTCCAACAACTCGCCCTCGGCGCTGTCGTCGGTCTGGTGCTTGACGAACTCGACGCGGACCTTGCACCGCAGTTCGCGCAGGAGGACGGCCTGGTCGGCGCGGTCGCGGGCGAGCCGGCTGATGTCATAGGCGAGCACTATGTCGATGGCGCCGGCCTGGACGGCATCCCTCAGGCGGTCTAGGGCCGGACGGGCGAGGGTATAGCCGGAGCGGGCCTCGTCGACGAACTCGGCGGGATGGACGTACCCTTTCGCTGTGGCGTGGCTTCGGAGCGCCTCCAACTGGCTTTGGACGGTCTCCTCGCGCTCTTGGCGCTCGCTGCTGACCCGGGCGTAAATGGCCGCCCGCTGCCCACCGTTGCCCGTGCTCACCGCCTCACCCCTCTCCACAATCGTTTTGGAGGGCCGCCACACCCCGGCCTGCGGCTGTGACGGCCGTTGGCCTGGGTCATGCTGCCAGGTGTAGTGTCGCATGGGGCGACACCCCCGGCAACCGCCAGCCGTGTTGTGTCGGCGTTTGCTTCCCGAGCACCCTGCCGCCCACCGCTGCCAGAGGTCTTGCCACACCCTGCCCGGTCCGCACACTGCCCCAAGGTTCCCGCGACCGTTTGATATATCAAAGATTCCTTCTGGAATCTCCCCCGCGGGCGGCCCGGCAGAGGCGCGGACGCGCACAGGCTGTATGCCTTACGCGGTGCTGGCAGGTGCCCGCCCCTGCTCGGCCGCTTGCATGAGGCGCGCCCAGTCCCGCTGGTAGGTGGCGGGCACCAGGCGCTCGGCGATGGCGCGCTGGTCCGGACGCTCCAGCAGGCGCCGGGCTATGGTCGCCGGGTCGTAGCGCCGCCGGTGCTCCGCGGCGAAGATGGAGGCCAGGAGCCCGGCCCGGAAGCCGGCCGCGCCTGCCGCCTGCGCGCCCTCGGTCCGACCACGCTGGTAACCCTGCACCTCGCCCTGTTCGCGGCCGGCCCGCTCGCCTCGGCTGTAGGCGGCGCTGGTCTGGGCGCCGGAACCGGCCACCCGCGCCTGCACCCACTCGGAGAAGTTCAAGTCCTCGGCGCGGAGGATCTCGGCAAGCTTCTCTTTCACGGCGGCCGGGATGCGCCCCGTGACGGTGGGGAACGCCGCCTCGTACTCCTGCCGCCGTGCGCTGATCTTGCGCCTGGGCATCTCCGCACCCCCTCGGACAGCAGGGTAGCCGTCCTGGCGGGGCGGGTAAACCCCGGGCAACCCTCGGTGCACCTCGGGTAAACCCTCCCACGGCGCGGAGCGGGTAAACCCGAGGCACGGCCTTGGCCAAACCGCTGGCGGCGTTGGGGCAGTTAGCCGGTCCAGAAGTTCCCGCAAAGCTGCAACAGCGTCGCGGGCGAAGGGGTGCTGCATGCACCCTTGCTCGTCGCGCCGAAGCTACCAGGGCCGTGTCCCTCCGCTTGGGCATCCGTCGGGCTCTCTCGCCCTGCATCGGCTTCCGTCCACAGGATCTGGTCCGCTATCCCCAGAGAAAAATGACTCACTCACGCTCCCGCAGTGGGTTGCCTGGCTGGTCGCACGGCTTCAGGGCGGCCATCGCGCGGCTGTTGACACAACCCCGTGGGTCCGCGACCCTGACCCACCGCGCGCGACGGCGCGGGTGCGGAGGTGGTCGCGGTGCTCGGGAAGATCGTGGAGCGGCTGTATGGCCAAGGCGTGGATCAGGCGCTGAGTGGCCCCGGCGTCGCGTGGAGGATGGACGCGGCAGAGGTGGACGGCGCCGAAGGTCTGCGGCAGTGGCTGGCGGCGGCACCGGAGGATAGGGTGCTTGTGCAGGTACTGGCGGTCGGTGGCCGTCTGGTGATCCTCTTCCGCGACCGGGAGGCGGGCGACCATGGCCGGTGAATGCGCCGCGCCCGCCGACCTGGAGGAGGCGCTACGCGACCTCGCGGCGCTGTGCGAGGGGCTTCGCGCGATGTGCCGGCACGGGGAGGCAGGCGGCGTCACGTTGGCGGACCTGGAGCCCTGGGCTGCGACCGCCGCCTACCTCGCGGGCGCGTTGGTCCATCGCGTCCAGGGGTGGGCCGGCGGTGGTGGGCACGCTGGGGGCACCTGACGCCGGCATAAGGCCGGCGACGACGAGAAATCACTCACCCTACCTGGGTAGTACTAGCAGGGGCGTTGGGCCATCCTGTCGAACACCACTCTTGCGACGGCGATAGGGGCGGCCTCCCGGTCTGCAGGTGCTCCTCCAGAACCGGGCTAGCCGTGGCGACTGTCTGCGCTGTGTAGTATAGGCGGTGGCCGGAGCACCGGAAGGATCCGGTTTCAGCGAACACCGCGCCGTTTCGGGGGAATTGTACAAAGGGAGGCCGAGACGGGGCGCCATCGTTCCGTCTCAGACTTCGACTCATGTGGCCTGAGCGGCGGTTTCGGGATTGTGCACGAACGCGTCGTCGGGTATGGCCAGGCGGAAGCGGAGAGGTCGGCCGGAAT
>JAJZZC010000069.1 GCA_021797775.1 Bacillota bacterium | reverse complement strand
CGGGGCCGAGGGGGCACGGGGTGAACGCGGCCGCCCGCGGCGGGACCCAGCACGACCAGGCGCCCCCCCAGGGCATGGCACCAGCGCGCATACTCCCCTTGTGGATCGAAGACGATGGCGGTCCGGCCGCTGAGCAGGCTTTGCGCGAGGAGGGACTTCAGCCAAAAGGACTTGCCCGCGCCGCTGGCGGCGACGCAGATCACGTGGGCGTTGGCCGCCTGCCAACGGGGCACCGCCACCAAGCAGTGGTGGCGCAGGTCGCGCCCCCAGACCTCGTCGGCAGGCAGCTGGAACTCGCCGCCCACGAAGGGCAGGGTGGTGGCCAGCGCCTCGGAGTCAAGGTTGCGCGCGCAAGGGAGGGCGATGCGTCCCAGGGGTAGGGTGTGGACGAACCCATCGGCCTGCTGGTAGACGCAGGCGCGGGTGAGCAGCAGGCGCGACTCCATCTCGGCGATCAGGGCCGCGGTGAGCCGGTCCAGAGTCTCCCGGTCGGGGGCAAGCAGCGTGGCCGTCAGATGGTAGCGGAAGAGGCGCACGCGGCCACGCGCCAAGGCGTCCCGCAGGCTGACCGCGTCCTCCAGAGCCGCCTCGTCGTACGCGTCGCGCTGCACGCGGCGCGCCTCGCTGAGCAGGATCGACGCCCGCAAGGTGCGGGCGTGGCGTGTGAGTTGCTCCACCGCCAGCGCCGTGTCCACGGGCTCGATGTGGCAGGCAAGGCGCATTTCAGCGGGAAAGGCGTAGAGCGGCCGCAGCCAGCCGGCCTCGACGCGGCGCGGGTAGGCGACGACGGCTAGGGTGCGCGCCATGCGCCCGTCGGCTAGGCGGACGTGGTCCCGCTCCTCGGCCAGCCAGTCCGGTGACAGCACGTCGGCCCACTCCTGCCGCCCGGCCGTGCAGGGCTCGGAGATGGCGGGTGACCAGAGGCGCGCGCGGGCGCGCTGGAACATGTGGCGCAGGGCGTCCCGGCCCACGGCCCTTCCCTCCTGTCCCTCAGGCACCCCCGGGGGGGATCTCCGCCGCAGCGCCCTCCCGCTCCACCCGCCAGAACCCCGCCTCCGGCGGCGCACCGGCCGAGGGTGCCGCCCCCAGCAGGACGCGCAGGCGGCGGGCCAACTCGCCCGGCGATACGGCCTCGGGTGCCAGGCCCATCCGCTCCGTGGCAGCGCGAAATGCCGCCTCCGTCTCGGCTGCCGCGCGGCCCCCCGCCGCGGAGGCCAAGGGGGCGGGCGGCGGGGCGAGCACGGCCGCGCAGGTGCGGCGCAGCAGCCTCCCGGCCACCGCCTCCCGCCAGTACGCCCGATAGCTGGCCGCCACGACCCGCAGTTCCGCGGGGGCCGTGGCCGGCTCCCAGGCCACCGGGCAATCCGCCTCCGTCAGCCAAGTCGACAGCGAAACGACCTGGACCAGACCGTCGGCCCCGTGCAGAAACTCCAGGTAGGCGGCCTGAGCGGCCTCTAACGCCCCCATCCCCTGCGCCGCGTGATCGCGTCCCTCGCAGAACAACACGCGGCAGTCCTGGTCGTCCCGCCGCAGGCCGGCTGGCGTGAGGGCCTCGATGCCGGCCCGCCCCGCCACGGCGGCGCCGCGCAGCAGCCGCGGGTGCGCCGCGAAGCGCGCCCCATGCCAGAGCCACACCGTGACGCGCTGGCCGCGGGCGCCCGGCGGCCAGCGCGCGAGGGCCAGCGTCGCTCCAAGGACCCCGGTCAGGGTCATCAGCGCGGCGCGGGCGGGGACCGGGAGGCGCAATCGCCACAGGACCCACGCCAGCGCGGCGGTGAGGGCGAGCAGGGCAGCCTGCCCCACGTCCACCCCTGGCAACACACGCAGCCCCCTGTCGGTCTCGCCACGGATCGTGGCCACGCGCGACACCCCCTCCACGGCACGCCCTCCGATGAGGCGGTTACCCGGCGCGGCCCCCGCACGGGGCACGGGCGGCGGCAGGGTACGGTGGGAACGGACGTGGGCCTCGCCTTCGGGGCGGCCCGGACGGCGGCCGCACGACCTACCGTGCGGCGCCCCCCGGGCCGGCACGCGGCGGGCGGATCACACCCGGCGCCGGTCGCGGCGCGCGGGTCCCCGGTTTGCGGCGGTCCTGAGACGGGCGGTCCGGTCACGGGGCGGGTTTTGGGGCCATCACCCCGGCCCTAAGGGTCGTCCGCCCCGGGCCGCGGGTCGGCCCGCTGTGGCAGGGGGCGCCTCCGCCGCGCGTGCGGCCGGCACGGCGAGCAACCCGGCCAGGGGGCGGTACCGGCCCATCGCACGCCGCCCCACGAGCCCCGTTCCCCCCCCCGCACTGGACCGCCCCGCCCGGCGCCCGTCTCCGTCCAGTCAGGATGGGCCGGTCGTCACGTGCGCGCCGGCACGCCGCCTGGGCCGCCCGTCGCCAGCTGCGCTGCAGTCGGCACAGACGACGCATCGAGCCGCTTGCACCCAGCCGAGGGAAGCGGCCTTCAGATGCCGGGGAGCTGGGGCAGCCGGGCTGTCAGCGCCGCGATGCGGTCGGCCACAGCCGCCGAGCCCTCTGCCGCCGTGCGCACACCCGAGAGGCTGGGGGGAGCGCTCCACCGGCTGGCACGATGGACAGCGGCGGCCAGGAGTGCCCGCACGCGAAACAGGAGCAGCAGCGCGGCCACCCCCCACATCCAGGCAGCCGGTTGCCCGGCGTTGGGCGTGAGCCCCGCGGCGAAGACCAGCAGCACGGCTGCTTGGGCAGGCTGGACGAAAATCGACACCAGCAACTCGCCCAACACGGCGCGCCAGAAACCCGCCGCCGCTGGCACCACCCAGAGCGCGGCGGCGATCGGCAGAAGCAGCGTCAGCAGGACGATCTCGGCGGCACGCAACACATAGAAGCATGCGAGCGCGGCCACCCCCGCCAGAAGCAGCAGGGCGACGACGTCCGCGCCGATGTCTAACACGGCCGGCAGGAGGCCAAGGGCCAACCCCGCCGTGAGCGGCTGCAGCAGCCCCGAGCCGGCGGGCAGGGCGGCGACCATCCCGGCGGTGAGCGCGTTGGCGCCGGCCAGCAGCCCCCGCACCAGCGGCAGGCTGCCTGCCACCCCGAGTGCGGCCAACGCCAGACGCGGCACCGCGGCCCACGGCTCCGCGGGCTCAAGTCCGGCGGGCCGGCCGAGCTGCGCCCGCAGCACGGCATAGAGCAAGGCGGCGGTCAGCAGCGCGAAGCCGATGTCGCGCGTGAGCCCCCAGGCGCCCGCGACAGCGGGCGGCAGCGTCAGCGGACCCAGCAGCGTACGGCGCAGCACCGCCACCACCGGGCCTTGCAGGCCGTCCACGGTGTGCTGCAGGAAGATGCCGGCGAGGGCGAGGCCGGCGTGGGCCGTGACAGAGGCTGCCGGCGCGTGGACGGCCGCGGGAGCGGCCGCAACGCCGCAGACCCTGCGAAACCGCGATCCAAGGGGCGGCGTCGCCACCCTGCGCCCCACCGGCGCCTCTGGGCGGCGGTCGAGGACCGTGGGGACTGGGGCGTTCGCCCCGGCCCGCTCGGCGATCCAACGACTGCGCCCCGGCGTGCCGTTCCCAGACCTCAACCGTTTGCCCCCCCCACGGCGAAGGGTCGCCCGCGGCGTGGACCCGAGCCTCAGGACGGGACCATGCCCTGGACGATGGATACGATTGTCGGGGCGAGCAGGGCGATGACGAGGCCGCCCATCCCGGCGAGGATCAGGCGCCAGGCGTCGGCCTGCGCGCGCGAGTCGTGGGCGACGATGTAGCGCAGGCCGCCGTAAGCCACGGTCGCGACCGCCGCCAGCGAGGCCAGATACTGCAGCCAACGGGTCACGTTCTGCAGGAAGGCCGCGATGACCGGGGCCCCGGGTCCCGGGGCGGCGCCTGCCCCGGTCGCCGAAGCGGCCGAGAGCCACACCGTGGACGCGAGCGGCTCTGGATGGATCAACTGGCAGCACCTCCTTGCGGCGCCAGTATATGGGTGTTACCAGGAAAGATCAACCATGGGCGCCCCGCGGGTTCCGACAGAAGGCGGCCCGCGTACCCGCTGCGACGGGTAGGGCCTGCCATCGGGGTGGGCCGGCGCGGCTGGGCCCCGCACGTCCCCTATGGCCGTGGGTCGGCGGCGCGCGGGCGGCGCCCCCGGGGCACTAGCACCTCCGCCCTTGCCGTGCGGGGATCATGCGCAGCGTTTTTCACAGAGGTTGGTGGTGCCGCAGACGGGCGCGCCACCGTCGCGCCAGGCACCGCGCCTTGCGCGTGTACCCCGCAGACCGACGGAGAGCCCCTGGCCGGTGATGGCCGGGGGCTCTCCGTGCGCCTCGCGGCTCTGGTGGGGCGGGGGTCAGATGTCCGCGTACAGGTGGAACTCGTACGGGTGCGGGCGCATGCTGACCGGCTGCACCTCGCGCGTGCGCTTGTAGTCCACGTAGGTCGCGATCAATCCCTCGGTGAACACACCGCCCTCCAAGAGGAAGGCGTGGTCGGTCTCCAGCGCCTGCAACGACTCCTCCAGCGATCCCGGCACGGTGCGGATCTTGGCGAGTTCGCTCTTGGGCAACTCGTACAGGTCCGCGTCCACGGGAGATGGCGGCTCCAGGCCGCGCCGGATGCCGTCGATGCCCGCCATGAGCATGGCGGAGAATGCCAGGTACGGGTTGGCCGACGCATCCGGGCAACGGAACTCCAGGCGCTTGGCCTTGGGATTGTCCGAGTACATCGGGATGCGCACGCAGGCCGAGCGGTTGCGCTGGCTGTACACCAGGTTGACCGGGGCCTCGAATCCGGGCACCAAGCGCTTGTAGCTGTTGGTCGTGGGTGCCGCGAAGGCCAGGATGGCCGGGGCATGCGCAATCAGGCCGCCGATGTAGTGGCGCGCGAGCGTGGACAGCCCGGCGTAGGCACCGGCCTCGTAGAACAGCGGCTGCCCGCCCTTCCACAGGCTCTGGTGGACATGCATTCCCGAGCCGTTGTCACCGTATAGGGGCTTGGGCATGAAGTTCGCCGTCAGGCCCAGGGAGCGGGCCGTGTTGCGCACGACATACTTGTACTTCATGCAGGCGTCGGCCATCCGCAGCAGCGTGTTGAAGCGCATGTCGATCTCGCACTGCCCTGCGGTAGCGACCTCGTGGTGGTGCAACTCGATCGGGATGCCCGCCTCCATCAGCCGCAGGACGATCTCCCCGCGCACGTCGACCAGAGAATCCGAGGGCGGGACGGGGAAGTAGCCCTCCTTGTGCCGGATCTTGTAACCTGGGTTGCCGCCGTCCTCGACGCTGCCGGTGTTCCACACCGCCTCGGGCGAGTCGACGGAGTAGAAACAGCCGTGCACCGAGTTATCGTAGCGCACATCGTTGAACAGGAAGAACTCGATCTCCGGCCCGAAGAAGGCCTGGTCGGCGATGCCACTGGCCTGGAGGAATGCCTCGGCCCGCTGGGCCAGGCCGCGCGGGTCACGGCCGTAGGCCTCCCGGCTCACCGGGTCCTGCACGTCACAGACCAGGCTCAGCGTCGGGAGCTTACAGGCAGGATCGACGAAGGCCGTCGCGGGGTCGGGCCGGAGCAGCATGTCGCTCTCGTTGATCTTTTGGAAGCCGCGAATACTGGAGCCGTCGAAGCCGACGCCCTCCTCGAAGTCGCCGGCGCCGAACACGGCGGCCGGGATGGTCATGTGCTGCCACATGCCCGGCAGGTCGACGAACTTCAGGTCCACAAACTGGATGCCCTTGTCCCGGATCAGACGGAGCACGTCCTCGACACCCATGCCGTCCGGAATGGCCATCTCCCCCTCCACGCCCCGCGCGACCGGGCGCGCTCTTGCCGCCGCGCGAACGGCCGCCCGGGCGTGCGGCCCCTCGTCGACGCCCGGGACGCAGTGTAGGCCGTCGCGACACCCTGGGTCAAGGGATCTGTCAGGTTTCGTGACAGATCCCTTGACACGGAGCCCAGATGTCGCGCAATAAACTAACATGGCGTGTCGCCCACACGGGCAGAAGCATTACAATTGGCGGCGACGGCCAGTACGAGGAGGGTGTGGGTGTGCCCTTCGAGGTGCGGGATGACACCCCTGTCTACACCATCGGGCGGGTGGTCGAGATGACGGGCCTCTCCGCGCGTCAGGTGCGCTACTACGAAAAGAAGAGCCTGCTCGCCCCAGCGCGCACCACCGGCAACCAGCGCCTCTACTCGCGGGACGAGGTCCACCTGCTCCAGCTCGTCCGCCGCCTGCTCGATGAGGGCTATACCCTGGCCAACATCCAGCGCATGGTGCGCGACCGGGGACGGCCCGAGGAGCCGCGCATCGAGGACTACCCGTCCCGTGAGTCGCTGCACCGCGAGGAGCGCAGGTCGCTGTACCCCCTGGTCAACCGCGCCCGTCTGCTGGAGGTGCTCGACCGGCTGGAGCAGCGCGACAGCGCACGACAGCGACAACGGGGGGGAGAGCCGTGAGGCCGCGCGGCCGGCCCGCGCGGGCCACCGGGCGCCGCCCCGAGTGCGGCACCATCCCACTCGGAGGCCCCTGCGGGCGGGTGCGAGGACCACGGCGAGGTTCGGTGACCGGTCGCGGCACACGGTCTGCCCCCCGTGTCCGCGGCTCGGCCGCCCCTTCGGCGGCAGGCGGTGGCGGCCGAGCCGCTGTGTCAGCTCGCTGGGGTCCACCATACCCTGCCGCGCGCGAAGCGCTCTGCCGGTCGCCGTCGCCCGCGCTCCTCCTCGGCGCTGACCGGACAGAAAGCTGTGCGCTCGGGGGTGACCCTCGTGCGGATGCCGTCCGGGGTGCGGGTCTTCTTCGCGCGACACCGCCACGGAGCGGCATGGGACGGCCGCTCGGTCGGCGTCCTGCCGGTCGTCGTCACCGGCGCCCTGGTAGTGGTGGCCTGTCGCCTGCTCGCCCTCACCTTCGTGGTGTTCCAGCACGCATACCTGAACAGCTACTGGCTCGTTCCCGGGGCCCGTGTCGCTAGCGCCTACTGGGCCGCCGTTCGCTTCGCCTTCCAGGCCACCGTGCTCCTGTCGATCGGTGTCGGCCTGCTCGGCGCCCTGCTGCTGCTGGAGCTGCGGCGCGCGGCGCGGCGCTAGCCGCACGGCGCGCGCGCCGCGGCCGGGGGTTCGGCCGGGCGGTTCCGCGGCAGAGCCGCGCCCGGACGCCGATCCGCACAGCGGGGCGGCCAGGGAGCGTATGTGACCGCCCCCAGGTGTCAACGCGTGCGCCGCCCCTCCTTTTTCATACCGCGCAGCACCGACATGGGGGGCTCCTAGGAAAGGAGCAGCACGGCCATCGCCACGGCGCCGAAGGCGGCGCCGTTCAAGAGGAAGGCGCGGTCCCGCAGCACGGCCGTGTCTGGCGACCCACCGAGGCCGCGGGTCTGCACCAGGTGCTGGTAACGGAAGAGGCCGTAGATCACGAAGGGCAGGGTCACGAGCATCCACGGCCCGTATGTCCCCTGGGCCGCATAGAGGGCGTAAGCGATCAGGGCGGCGCTCATCGTCACCTCCATGAAGAGGTGCCACTGCGCGGGGGCGTAGGCCAATGCCGGTCGGCGGTAGGCGGCTTGCTCCGGCGCCAGGTCCACGGCGTCCGACCAGCGCTTACCGAGGGACATGTACAGCGTCAGCAGGTAGGTGCAGGCCAGCAGCCAGGGTGAGGGCGGCACCGCCACGGCGACCGTGCCGGCCAGGGCCCGCAGCACGAACCCCCCGGCCACGGTGAGGGCGTCCCACAGCGGCACGTGCTTGATACCCGCCGAATAGGCGCCGTTGAGTGCGAGGTACGCGGCGGCCACCGCCAGGAGGGACCGCCCGAGCACGGCGGACACAGCGAGCCCTGCCAGTGCCAGCAAGGCGCCCAGGGCCAGGGCGGCGGGCGCCGCCACCGCCCCGCTGGCGACAGGGCGCAGGCGCTTGCTGGGATGGAGGCGGTCCCGCCGCCGGTCGACGACATCGTTAAGACAGTAGACCGCGCTGGAGAGGAGGCAGAACGCGGCCACGGCGAGCCCCGCGCGGAGCAGGCTGGCCGGATGCACGAACTGGCGAGAGAACACCAGTCCCGCCAGTACGAACACGTTCTTGGTCCATTGCAGGGGCCGCGCCAGTGCGAGCCAAGCGGCCGCGCCGCGCGACGGGACCCCGTGCGGGGGGGGCTCCGGCACCTGGCCCCCAGTGACTGGCCCGAGCGGATGCACGCCCACTGCCGCTCCTCTCCCGATGGCCCCTGGTGTGCCGTGCGGTCCTCCCCATATGCCTCGGCATCAAGGCCAAGCGCCCCGGGGACCGGGAGACAGGGACCGGGCGTCGCGGGCACGCCCCCCCCAGGCTCGCCGCCGACGGCGTCGGCGGCGCACCCGGCGGCGGCTCAGGCCGAGCGCAGTGGCCGCGAGCACTGCCGCCGCGGCAGGCCACACCCTGCGGGAGACCGCCCGGGCGGGCGACGGTGAGGGGTGTGTAGGCACGCGGGCAGGACCCGGTGCGGGCGCTACCACCCGCTGGGGCAACGGCGCGACGCCGGGAACCGGCACCGTATGGGCGCGGATGACCACCGGGTCGGCGCGCCCGCTCGCGCCCTGGCCTCGGCCTTGGCCCGCAGCCTCCAGGGCAAAGCCGTAGTCCAGCACGCTGGCGGCGGCCGGCCACAGGTCGGCGGCCGGCTCACCCATCACGACGCCCACCACGGACTCGCCGCCGCGGGTCGCCGAGCCGACCACCACGTTCATGGCCTCCGAGGTATAGCCGGTCTTGATGCCCGTTGCGCCCGGGTACGTCGAGAGCAGCGTGTCGATGTTGCCGACCACGCGCGTGGTGTGCTGCTGCGGCCAGGGAATCACGGCGCTGCGCATCTGGACCACGGAGCGGATCACGGGATCGCGCAGGGCGGCCAGCCCGAGCCGCGCCAGGTCCAGCGCGGAACTATAGTGCTCCGGGCTGTCAAGGCCATCGGGATTGGCGAAGTGGGTGTCAGTCAACCCGAGGGCACGGGCGCGGCGGTTCATGAGGTGGACGAAGGCCCGCTCGCTGCCGGCGG
The DNA here is from genome assembly GCA_021797775.1 of Bacillota bacterium. Classification (GTDB taxonomy): domain Bacteria; phylum Bacillota; class Sulfobacillia; order RBS10-35; family JAJYVN01; genus JAJZZC01. Next base: position 12,385 of record JAJZZC010000069.1, on the reverse strand, counting down.
TGTCGACCGCGATGGCCATGGCCGCGTCGTTGGCGGAGAAGAGCAGCATGCCCTCAAGCAACTGCTGGAAGGTGTAGCGGTCGCCGGGACGCAGGTCGAGGGTCTGGCCATAGGTACGCAACACCTGGGATGGGACCACCATGGTCCCGCTCGTACGGTCGTGGGTCAGCCCGAGCGCCACCAAGGCCGTCATCATCTTGGTGGTGCTCGCCATCGGCATGCGCGTATGACCGTGGTAGGACCACAGTACGGCGCCAGTGGCAGCGTCGAGGACCGCCGCCGACCGGCCGGCGATAACCGGGGGCTGGGGCAGTGCCGCCTCCCCGCGCGCCGGGAAGAGCGCCAGCGCCCATGCCAGACACACGGGCACCAAAGCCCAGGCGCGCCGCCCCCGTCGGCCCGCCTGCGGCCGTCCCCGCCCGCCGCGCGAGGGGCTGCCGTCCACGGGCCCGTCGCCGAAGGGGGCGCCGGTCGCCTGCACCGCGGAGCCAGCCGTGGCCAGCGCGCGCATCAGTCCCTCCCCACCACGGGCACGGGCGCCAAGAACAGCGCGGGACCATCCGCCTCCCAGCGCAGTTCCGCCCCGGCCTGGCTCGCCAAGGCCAGGATCACCGCCTGCTCCTCCGGCTCGCCGCCGGTGCCGTCCCAGTAACCGTAGGCAGCCCGGGACTCCGCCGTCGCGCCGTGGGCCGCCCCGACCGTGCCGGCCTCTTCCGCGCCCCCCTCGCGCGAGCCGGCGGGCCAGGGTAGGGCCGGGACCTCCTGTGCCAGGGAGACGAGGGGCGCCACCGGCGCCGTCCCCGCTGTAGAGCGTTCCGGCGGGCGCACGCGTACCCGGAGCGCCACGCTGCCATCGACTGGCTCGGCGCCCACCAGCAGCCGGACCCCGGGCCGGACCGTGTCGGCCATGTAACAGAGAAGCCGCCAGAATAGGACACGTAGCGCCGCCGGTGGCGCGCATACCAAGGGCAGCCCGAGGGCGGCGCACATCTCCACATCCACACATCGTGCGCCGCAATAACTCCAGGCCCCCGCCACCGCGGTCTCCAGCGCTTCGCCCACGTCGGCCTCCGCCTGCCGGGGGGTGGCGCCAGAACGCGTGTAGCTGAGCATTTCGTCCAGCAGGCCGGCCGCCCGCATGGCGGCGAGGAAGGCGCGGTCCAACAGGTCTGCCGCCGACGTCTCCCCCGCTGTCCCGCGCGCCAATTGAACAGAAGCGGCCACCACCGTCAGTTGGTTCTTCAGGTCGTGCGCCAGCCCCTCAACCAGATCGGCCATGGCCAAACGGCGCGCGATCGCGCTACGGTCGAACCGGGAGCGCGCTTCCGCCGGGCGCGGGCGGCGGCTCAGGCCCGCAGGCCAAGCGGAGACGGTCGACGGTCCCACCGCGCCCTGGCCATAGGGGCTCGCCATGTCCCATACCCTCCGTTCCCCGTCGCCAACGCGACACCGACCGCGAGCGGACCGACCGACCGTTAGCCGATGGCTTCCACACCCGTTTTCGTCCTGGCGGGCCACGCGCGCGCGGCGTCCCGGTCGCCGCCGGGACAAGCCGCACGCGCGCGGCCGGGATCACTCGAAGTCGATGTCCGTCTGCAGCACCCATCCCACACCCTCCAGCTCGCACACCCGGAAGTGTTCGAACACCTCGGGTGCGACCCGCAGGAGCAAAGGGTGAACAAGGAGGGCGAGACCTCGGATTTCGGGCTCGGCCTCCGGGGCGCCACGCTTCTTCAGGAAGCCCGCCCATGCCCGCAGGTTGCCGGAGACGACGATCATCGTTTCTGTCATGTTGGGCAGCACGGCACGTGCGGCCTGGCGCGCCATCTTGCGGCGGGCGACCCGATCGGCAACACGCGCGCGCAACCCGCGTTCCAGACTTGCGGCCAGTTGGCGGTAGGCCTGCTGCGCCTGAGCCGCAGCGGCAAGGGCATCCCCGTCCAACCCGGCCCGCCGGATCTCCCCGGGCAGGACCACCGCCGCCTCTTCCTCGTTCACAAAGCGCTGGCTGAGCTGGCTGAAGGAGAAGTGACGGTGGCGCACCAGTTCATGCGTTAACGAGCGCGACACCCCGCGCACAGCGACGCTCACGCTGGCGTGCTCGATCACGGAGAAGTGACGCTGACGCAGGAGGTTCTCCACGTAGCCGCGGTTAGTACGCCCGAGCGGATTGGCGAACGACATGTAGCAGAGCCGCCCAGCGAACTCGATCAGCCTGGCGGCGTCGCCCCCGCCGTCCGTCTTCCACTCGGGGAACCAGCCCGGATCCGCAAAGACCGTGCAGCCGACCAGCGCGACCTGCGGTTCCGCCACAGGCGGAAACCCGGCGGGAGCCGCCCCGCCCGCTTCAGCCGCGCGAACCTCCCGTGGCGGCGTACGCCCCGCGTCCCGGCGGCTCACCGCGCCTGTGGCGGCTCCCGCTTCAGGCGTATCCAACCCGCGCCCCCTATGACCCTCGCCCGACCCACCCCAACGCTGGCGGCCTCCACATGGGCCCTGTCGTCGGAGCGCGTCCGATCCGGGTGTCCGTGCTGGTGGGCAGGGTGTTAGGGGAGCCGCCCGCGCTTTCCTGCCAGCCCGGGCGCCGTGTGGGCGAATCTCGTCGACACACAGAGGCCGGGCGGCATCGGATCGTGCCAATAGGCGGCGCCGTGCCCGGGGAGCGCAGGGTCTCTGACGATTGTGCGCCGGACCGGCGGAGCGGCGCGCGGCAAGGCCCCAGCCGACGCCGCCCCTGGACGGATCAGACGGCGAGTCGCTTTGGGAAGGCGGGGTGTGCTGACCCTGCGCCGGGAGGGGCCGTTGGGGTCGCATCGTCGAAGGTGCGGTCAAACGCGTCGCGCCCAGCCCGTCCGGGTGAGCGGGGCCCGTCGCCCCGTGTCGGAAAGGAACCCCTCGGGACACGCAAGGGATCTTCCGGACCCGGGACCGGCGCAGAGGGGCGGCCGCGGCCGGTCATCGACCCCGCGACAGCCCCGGCCCGTCAGCCCTGCTGCCAGGGCGTCTCCGCAAGCCGGGGCATTTCTTCGACGGGGATGTCCAGGTCGAGGAGGTCGGAGCCGCGCAACACCACCATGCGCGCCCATTCCCCCGGCCGGTGCAGGGCGAGGGTGCGCCGGATCGTCCCCAGGCTGTCGGCCGCCTGGCCGTCGACGCGCACCACCACGTCGAAGGCCCGCACGCCGGCCTTCTCGCCCGGCCCGCCCTTGGCCACATCGCTGACGGCCACGCCACGGTTCGCCGGCAATTGCAGCAGGTTCGCCATGGCCGGGCTGACGATCTCCGGCTGCCCCGAGAAGCCGAGCCACGGATGGGTGGCGCGCCCGTAGTCCAGCATCTGCTGAACCAGGCGCATGACCACGGCGGCCTGGACCGCCAGGTTCAGGCCGCCGACACCCGGCAGGCCGCAGACACCGACGATCTGGCCCTCCAAGCTGATCAACGGCCCGCCCACGTTGGCGGCGTGCATCGCGGCGTCCGTCAGGATCAGCCCGTCGACGGGGAAGCGTTCGGGGCGGTAGATCGTCCGGTCCGGCGCGCTGATCACCCCCAGGGTGACACTACACTCCGGATGGAAGGGGTCCCCCAGAGCCGCGACCAGCAACCCCGCGCGCAGTTCGTCCGCGGCGGCCAGCGGTGGCGGCGAAAGGGCCACCTCGCCGCGTAGGCGCAGCAGCGCCAGGAAGTAGAGCGGGTCCGCGGTGACGATTTCCGCCTCGAAGCGCTGGCCGTCCCGGAAGGCGACGGACAGGCGGTCCTCCGGGTTGCAGAGAGGGGCGTGCGCCAGGACGTGACGGCCGTCCAGGGCCAGCCCGGTGCCGACGGCCAGGCGGGATTCCTTGGGATCGACCGCGGTCACGCTGACCACGTGCGGCGCCATCTTCTCCACGGCACCGACGATCATACGGGAGATCGGGTCCACGGCGGCCCCTCCGTTCGCGCGCCCGTGCGGCGCTGGGGCACTTCCATTCTACTGTATGGCGGGCTATTTCCTTCGCGCGGACGCCCTGCGCGGGCGCGCCCCAGAGAGAGGCATCCAAGTCGGCTCGGCGCCGCGCGGTGGGCGGCAGAGCCGGTGGTGGCCACGGCGTGCCGGGGGAGCACCATCTATTGCCACTGCCTCGGGCCTTGCACGGGCGCTCCACGGTCCCCTGCCGTGCTGCGTCTCATCGGCGCCCCCCCGCCGCATAGAATGCCGGCGTCCGGCGCGCGGGCGAGCGGGACCTGAGCGGGGCGCGCCGCAGGCGCAGGCGCCGCCACGCACGGCAGGGGAGGAGCCGCCATGCTTCACGTCATGTGCAAGGCGAAACTGCACCGCCTGACGGTCACGGGCGCCGAACTGGACTACGAGGGAAGCGTCACCATCGATCGGGCGCTGCTGGACGCGGTCGGGATCCTTCCCTGCGAGATGGTGCAGATCACCAACAGCGCGAACGGCACGCTTTGGCGTACGTACGTCATGACTGCACCGGCCGGCAGCGGCACCGTCTGCCTCAACGGCCCGCCCGCCCGGCACTTCCACCCGGGGGACCAGGTGATCATCGTCTCCCATGCCTGCTACGCCCCGGACGAGCTGCCCGCTCTGCGCATGCGCGTGGCATTCGTCGACCAGGCCAACCGCCTACTGCGGGTCGAGGAGCATACGCTGGCCGGCGCCTGAGGACGGCCAGCTACGCGGTGGCATCGCGTAGCTGGCCGCACCAGAACCGGAGGGAGATCCCCGGCCGCCGTCGCAAGAAAGGCGCCGGCGGGGCGTGCCGACCGCGGCTCCCGGGCGATGCGGCCGAGACGGTAACGGGTGCAGCACCCCAGACACAGACACCGTCGGCTGGGATAGGGGGCCTGGGTCCGGCGCCGCCACCGGGGCCCCTGCCTCCATGCTCGCCGTCGGGGGCACGGGCCGCCGCACGACACGGCCCGGGCCCTCCCTCTCCTATCGCATACACCTTTTCGGCCACACGGCGCACCCCGCGGCTAAAGCCGGCGGGCTGCGCCGTGAGTTCGGTCACCGCAGTCCGCGCAGACCGGGCCGGGCACCGCCCTCGGCACGTCGCCTCGCCCGGCGCCAGCGGCCCGGTCTGCGCCCCCAGGCGCCTTGGAGCCACTGGCGCGCGCAGGCATCGCCCTGCTATGGCCAGCCCGTTCCGCTCGGGCAGCCCACGCCGGGACAGGGTGTGGGCCGCGGGCCCCGCCCACTCTTGCCCAGCGCCGCGCCTCAACCCTGGGGGCTTCCGGGCAAGGGGGAGCCTCCAGCGACGAGAAGCCAGGTACCGGCGATCACCCCCAGGGTCGGTAGCCAACGGGCGCGCACAGGCTCACGAAAGGCGAGCCAGGCGATCGCGGCGCTCACCAGGAGCGAGCAGGCCGTAAGGGGCTCCGCAAGGGACACGGGTAGGGAGGCCATGGCGACCACGAGCAGGAGGAACGACCCGCCGTTGCACGTACCTGCGGCCAGGGCAATCCAGGGCCGGCCTGCCACCAGTTCCCCGAGGCCGCGGAGCCGCCCGCGCGCCGCCAGCAGCGCGCACTGGCACAACGCCACGATGGTGAAGACCGCCCAGGCGTAGAGCGTCGCCGATCCGGGCGCGCCACGGGCCGCGGCTCGGTCCAGCATGCGCGTCAACGCGGTGAGCAGGGCGTAGCCCGTCATCTGCCATTCCGCGGTCCCCCAGCGGCGGCGCGGCCGGCCTGCAGCGCCCTGCTCCGATCCGCCCGTAGGCTGCAAGCCGATGGCGCTGGCGCTGATCAGTCCAGCGCCGAGCAGCACCGGCCAGGACAGGGGCTCGTCGTAGAAAACGGAGGCGAGCCATACGACGAAGACCCCCGAGAGCGCCCCCAGCGGCGCCACGGCGCTCACCTCGCCGCGGCTGAACGCCGAGACGTAGAGCCAGTATGCGCCGGCATAGATGAGCCCACTGGGCGCCGCTAGGCGGAGCAGCGACCAGTCTCCGCGCGTCCAGGGCGCGGCGAAGGGTAGCAGCACCAGCGCGCCGACGCCGAAGAACGCCGCCGCCGCCTCCTCGGGCGCACGCCCCGCGCCGAACGCGCGCAGGAGGACACGTTCCACCCCGACCAGGAGCACGCGCAGGGCCAAGATCGCCCAGGCACCGGCCGACGCACCCACCCCCTTGCTCCACCCCCCCGGGGCAGCTATGCGCGGCGCCCCCGACGCAGAAGGACACGGCGCGTCGGGGGGAGTTGCCAACTGCTGCAGGACACGTCGCCTTTCATGGCCGAATGTGGCCACCTTGACAACCTGTGTCTTGGCGGCCCCCCGGGGAAGGAGCGTCCGGCACGTATGAACCTGAATTTCGCAGTGTCAGGCGGGCGCCGCTGCGCAGAAGGACCCCGCGACGCGAGCGGGTGAGGGCGTGGCGAGGGGCCGGCCCCTGGGCACCAAGGCGACCGGCCGCCCCTTTGCGAAAGTCTGGAGATGAACTCAGACGCCCGAACAGGTCCGAAGCTGGGCTCGTCGCCGGGAGCTCCCCGGAGACACTAAACGCCTGTGGAAGAGCCGGTAAGACCCGCTTGCGCGGGCTCGCTCCTGCGAAAAAGGCCGCGGGTGCCACTACCGGTAGTAGGGGCGCCCGCAGCGACCTACTCCGACGGCGGTGCGCGAGTCGGTCCCGCCTTTTTCATGCCGCGTGGTGCCGGTGCGCCGGCATGGCGGACTCCCCTGAAATACGCCTGCCGACCACCAGATATAGTGGCTCCTCAGGCGGTGTCGCACCAGACCACGCGCCGCGCATTTCATGCCGCGTGGTGCCGGCGGTCGCGCCGGCATGGGGGACTCTCGTAAGCATTCGGTGAAGTGCGTGCCGCGCCACTGGCTGTGGTACACGCGCGCCGCGGGAGTGCCGTCGACCCACCGGGCGTAGCGGTTCCGACACAGTACACCGAACAGGCACCGCTCTCCCCATCCTCGCATCCCGCCGACCGTCCCTCGGAAGCACGCACCCGCCGACGGCGCGCGCCGGGGGCGGACGGCGGCCCGTGGTACACTCCACGCAGAGGGGGGGGGCTCCCCATGACATCCGCCCACACCCGCCTGAGCTACGCAGACGTGCGCGCGATGCCCGACGCCGGCCGGCGCTACGAACTGTTGGAAGGGGCGTTGGTCGTGAGCCCAGCGCCCGCTTGGGCCCTCAGCGTATGGCGCAGCGGATCAACCGCCTGCTCATCCAAGCCGAGGAGGCCGGCCACGGCCTGGCGGTGACCGCACCGACCGACGTGGTGTCAACAGTTGCCGGTTTTGCCTGACAAACCGCGACAACCGTTGTTCGTGCCGCCCCTGCCGCAGGACCGGCCAGTAGGCCGGGGCCCGCTTCTGGCACCGAGTCCGCGTGCCACGCGGCAGGGAGTCGCGATGCGCCTCGCCTCACCGCCGCTCCTCCGGCGCGGCGTGCACCCGGTTCTCCGCCATCCGTGGCTGCGAAGCGGGGCAAGCCCCCGTGCCACTCACGCATCGCCAGCAACCAGCCCCACCACTGGCCAGCGCCTTCCGACGCCGACCGCACGGGCATCAGGCCGCGGGGGCATCCGCGGCTCCACCTGACGTTAGCCCCCACCGTTTCCGGTGAGCCCTCGCCTACCGCCGCGCCTCGTACGCGGCGCGCAGTCGGTTCTCCGCCATCCTTGGCTACGAAGCGGCTCGCGGCTGCGCCGGCCTTTCGGCCACGGCTTGCTTCGGCGGCCCGCCTCTCCTCTGCGGTCGGGTAACGGAAAACCCGCTGCCACTTCCGCTGGAGGTTCAGGGCCGCCACGATGTTCGCATCGCCCGTCCAGCCACAGTGCCCGCAGCGGAAACGGCTTGGATAGCCGCGCCCATCCGGCGAGAACCTCTCACCGAGATGGCTGCAGTGCGGGCAGGCTTGACTGGTCCAGGCAGGGTTCCGTTCGACGACGAGGATGCCATGACACAAGGCGATGTGCCGGACATGCGCCAGCACCTTGCCGCGCAACCAGTAGGACCGCTTGCGATTCGTCCGCCGACTCCAGGAGAGGCCGCGCCCGGGCCGGTAAGGCCGCAGGTGCTCCAACACCAGCACCTGCAGCCCCGCAGCGACCGCCCAGGCGACGATGGCCGCGGCGACCTGCCACGCCACCGCCGCATCCAGGGCGGCGATGTAGCGCCAGAGGCCAGCGTTGCTCCGCTCGCCTTGGATCGGTCGGCCGCTCCGCTTCTGCCGCCGGGCGATCTTCTGCAGCACCTTCTCCCGCTTGGCGTTCTCGCGGGCGTGCCAGACGGTGCGGATGCCTCGGCAGTGCGGCCCCTCCCATGCAGCCGCGGCGGCGCTGTCCGCGTTGAGATCGATGGTGCCAACCTTCAGGTCAGGCTCGGCCAGCCGGCGGTCTTCTGCCCTGCCCTTGATCTCGACGCGCTTCTCGAATGGTAGATGGAGCCACCAGCCATCCCGCTTGTGGATGATCGTGGGGCATTGGGCCACCCAGACTCCCGGCGCCGGGCGCAGGGCCTCCCATTCCTCGTCGGTGCGTTGCTTCCGGCCTGCCGCGGCCATCCTCTGCTTCTGCTCGGCACGTGCGGCGGCGATCCGTTCCCGCTCCCGGTCAGATTCCTGCAGCAAGGCATCCAGGTAGGAGGGGGCCTGCACGGGGAGGTTTGCCCATTCCCATCGGGCCCCATCCTTGACCTTCAGGCGCACAAAACCCCGACGATAGTCGCCAAGGCGGACCTCGGCCATTTGCCCGTAGGCCATCAGGTGGGGGTGTGGGCGGGGCGGCTTGGGCTGCCGCCCCCGGCGCTTGGGATCCGCCTTCTCCCAACGCCGCCGGTTGCTCAGGTATGCCTGCACGGCGCCGGAGGCCGCATGAATGGCCGCCCGGCGCAGGTCCGTGGGGCAACCAGGGCAGACCACCTCGAAGTCCCGATCTGGGGGGATGCTGGGGTGCGCGGGCGTGGCCACTGTCACAGACTCCGCCCACGTCAACCGATCCTTGTTGGTCCAGGGGACCTCCTTAGACCGGCCTGTGTCGGGCCCCCTCCGCACCACTCCTGGTTTATGCGCATCGAACACGCCGGGGTGGTCGAGGAAGATGCGTGTGTAGAAGGCGACTGCACGATCCCACACCGCAGTCGTGGCCCCCAGGGACGCGATCTTGCCAGGATTGGTGGAGGGGGAGATCCGGATACGCACCGTGCGCACAGCCGGCACGCACCGCTGCTCAGCCGGCAAGGCCCTCCACCTCCTTCGCCGCCTCTTTGACCTTCCGCCGGAACTGCTGCGAACGGCTTCCATACAGCCGGGCAGCAAAGCAGGTCACGATGGCCAGCATATCGGCCACCAACTCCTGGGTTGCATCCGCCGCCACAGAGCCTTCCAGCACCTCCACCCGAACGCCGTGGGCCGCGAACGCCTCCACGACATAACCAAACCCGAAGCGGGCCAGGCGGTCCTTGAACTCGACCAGCACCACATCGATTTCGCCGTCGGCAGCCATCCGAAACAGGCGGCGAAGCCCTCGGCGCTTCTCATTCAGGCCAGAGGCCCGCTCGGCCACCACAGCCGTAACCTCATACCCACGATCCCTTGCCGCCGCCACCAAGCGATCCTTCTGCCGCTGCAGGTTGCCCGCCTCTGCCTGCTTCTCGGAGGAAACCCGCGCGTACACGCCGCAGCGTTCCTTGCCACCGGGCCCCGACCGCAGCAGGGCATCAATATCCCGCGACGAGAACCGGCGCTGCCCGCTCTGCAGGCGCGCGGTGGGCACCAGCCGCCCGACCGCCTCCCAGCGGTAGAGCGTGCGGACCGAGATGCCCAGTCGTTTCGCCGCCTGCCCCGTCGAGAGCATCCGTTCCCCCGCCATACAGGCATCATCTATCCAATGGCGGCCGTGCAGCCGGACCTGCTGCTCATCGCCCGCGACCGGTTGGACATCGTGCGCGAGGGGGTCGTGGTCGGGGCGCCCGACCTCGTGGTCGAGGTGCTCTCCGAACCCACCCGCAGGCGTGAACCTGGGCGCCAAGCGCCGGCTCCACGGCCACCACGGCGTGCGCATCTACTGGGTCGTTGATCAACCGAGGAGCAGGCCGTCCGCGTGTACACACGCCAGGGTGACGGACATGGGGAGCCGGCGGCACCCTGACCTGCCCCCTCTTTCCCTCGACGGACATGCGGGTGGACGACGTGTTCGCGGGCTGAGTCCGGCGGGCGGCCGTCCCGGCCGATGGGCGTGCGCAGCCTCTCCCCACGCGCGGCTTTGCTCAGGCAGCCCCGGCCGGCAGCTGACGGCCCGGTCGGCGCCCAGCCCCCGGCGGCGGCACGCCCGCCCAGCCGGGGGGAAAGCCCGCGACCACCCCGAATAGGCGGCCTGACGGCGCGGGGACGGTCTCTCCTCGCCAGGCTCGTGCCCTGCCCGGCACGGCCCCCATCGGCACCCGCCGCGCCCCCCGTCCCGTGCCGTCCACGGGCGGCCCCGTCTGCCCGCTTATGAGGAGGCTCTGGACTTGAGGCTGAAAGTCGGGCTGGTTGGAATCGCCGGCATCGGCAACCGCCACGCGCAGTGCCACACCAAGGACCCCCTGGCTGAACTGGTCGCCGTATGTGACATCGTGCGGGAGCGGGCGGACGCCGCCGCGGCCCAGCACGGGGTGCGCGCCTACTACAGCGTGCACGATCTGCTGGAGGGCGAGCCGGACCTCGACGTCGTCGACGTCACCACCGGCGGGCGCGAGAACGGCAGCTGGCACTACGAGCCCGTGATGCAGGCCCTCGACCGCGGGCGGAGCGTGCTGGTGGAAAAGCCCCTGTCGAGCGATGTGCACGAGGCCCGCCGCATGGTCGCGCGCGCCACGGAGCGCGACGCGTACCTGGGGTGTAACCTCAACCATTACTTCACGCCGCCGGCTGAACGGGCCAAGCGGTACATCGACGAGGGCGACCTCGGTGAGCCGCGCTACTGCCTGATGAAGATGGGCTTCTCCGGCGGCGAGCCGCTCTACGGCGGCCCCCCCGGCGATCCCCGGGCCAAGGGCTTTCCGTATTTCCACGCCAAGGCCTTCCTCAGCCACCCCCTCAGCGTGATGCGCCACCTCTGCGGCGATGTCACCCACGTCCAGGCCTTCTTCGGCCGCCCGGGCTTCCGCCAGCGCGCCGGTGAGGTGCTGCTCTCCCAGACGAGTATCCACGCCCGCTTCGCCAACGACTGCACCGGCTACCTGCTCAGCACGCGCGGCGACACGCCCGTCGGTCTCGGCGGCTGGTGGAGCATCGAGGTCGGGGGCACGCGCGGCACGCTGTGCATCGAGAACTGCATCGAAAAGATCACCTTCTGGCCGGCGCAGACGGAACGGGGCCGTGTACCCGAACCGGTGGTGACCGCTTCGGGGATCCGCGACTTCGACGAGACGTTCCCGCGCCGCATCCACGCCTTCCTGGAGGACGTGGGAGCCCGCGTCCCCAAGGACGCCCTGCGCGCCTCGGGGCGCGACGCCCTGGCCGCGCTGGAGTACACCTGGGCCGCCATGGAGTCGCACGAACTGGGGGGGGCCCTCGTGCGCCCGCACCCGCTGCCGCCGCTACGCTGAGAGGGGGGGCCGCGACGGTGTCGCGGCCCCAGCTCCCATCACCCGTGGGGTGCGCAGGGGCATACGCGCTGACTTTGGCACCGCAGAGCCGCCTTCCGAGGCGGGAAATGCTTGCGGAATAGCGGCCGTGAACGCCGGATTCGCCCTTAAGCCCCACAAGCCGGCGGGACCGGCGCCACGCGGCATAAGAACGCGGGCGGGCGACGGCGCCTAGCAGTCCTTGGCGCACATGACCACTACTGGTAGTGGCGCGCCCGGCCTTTTTCGCAGGAGTCCCCCATGCCGGCGGGGCCCGGCGCCACGCGGCATGAAATGCGCGGCGCGTGGTCTGGTGCGACACCGCCTGAGGAGCCACTATATCTGGTGGTCGGCAGGCGTATTTCAGGGGAGTCAGCGCCTATGGCGCGCAGGGGGGCCACGGCCTGCCGCCCGACGTGGCGGGGGCACGCATCGGCAAGACGCGACGCAAGGACGCCGCCCGGCACGGCCCGCTCATCTCCTCCGCGCCCCGTCCCGGCGGTACCCCCGCCGTCGCGCCGTCTCCGCCCCGGTCGCTCCCCACCCCCGTCCCACAGTCATCCCCCACGGGCGGGGTAGGGGTGGTGGATCGCCCCTGCCCCTCGCTTGTGACAGAACTGTGACCAAACCTCCTCCCAGGCATACCCCCAAGCCACCGGCCTTTGCCGAAGAAGTCAGAGAGCCGGGCGCCCGGCCGCCGGGTCCCTGGCACCGTCCCCGTCCGTTCCCGCTTTCCATCTCCCGTGCACGGCGCCGCCGGCAGGCGGGGGGGGAGGGGCCGGAGGCGCAGAGCGATCTTCATACGCCCGGAGCCGGGACGGC
>JAJZZC010000068.1 GCA_021797775.1 Bacillota bacterium | reverse complement strand
AACGCCACGAGAAACGCCATGACCATCGGATACCAGCCGAACAGCGTGAATGCCAGGAGCGCCGGCACGCTGAAGACCCAGGCCATGACGCGCTTGCGCCCGCGGCGGCGACGCGGGCCGGGTCGGATCCCCGTGGACACCGCCGGCTCTACTCCCTTGGCGACTACCGTACTCATGCCGCTTCACCCCCCGTCTCCCCACCCTCGCCCCGCGCCAGCCCGCCTCACGCCCGCCCGCGACAGGGCAGGTCGCGGGCGCTCCCAGCTCGCGCTGCCCCGGCCAGGCTCCCAGAGACGGGATGCGCGGCCCCCGTGGAGCCGCGCATCCCCTTTGCCCGCTCGGGTCCCCGCTGGAGACCGGCCGGCAACCCCCTCGACGCCGCTTGCTGGAGCGAGCCCGCACCCAGGGCCGGGGCAACCGCTGCCTGAGCCGATCCGCCAATCGCGCGACGCGATCCCGTCTCACCAGGTTTCAAAGCGCTTGTAGTACTTGGTGTAGGTCCCCGCGTAGAACGTCGGGTAGTATTGCTTCAAGAACGCTCCCAGCGCCTGGTAGTACGCGTGCCAGTTCGACTTGCTCAACCCGGGCAGGGTGCCCTGCATCGTGGACGCCGTCAGCGTCGTCACGGCCTCCTGCGCGATGGAGAGAGGAGACATGGTCGGGTTGACCATTGCTTTCTGGATGTAGGGATTCAGCCCGGACATCGCGCCGGGCGGATAGGGCGGGATGCCGTAGGCCGAGGGATTCGGCTTGCCCGGCAGGTGCAGGATCATGTTGGAGTTCAGCGCGGCCATCCATTGCGCGGGGAAGGCCGCTGAGACACTTGGGGGTACAGCCACGCCCGCGTACGGCGAGGGCAGGGCGGGGATTTGCCCGCCCAAGGCACCAGCGGCGAATGCCAGACTGGTGCCGGGGGCGCCGATCATGGTGTGGAGCAACTCCCAGGCGAGGGCGAGCTTCTCTCCCGTGACGGTGGCGTTGATGGCGTACGGGGTGGCGCCGAAGGCCCCTACGCGCATGCCCTCGGGCCCCTGGGGCATCGGTACGATACCGATCTGGTCCGGCTGGAGGAACCCTGGCTGGCCGATGTTGGCCAGAAACCCGTTCAGCTGTTTGGTCATCTTGATCACCATTGCGACATGGCCCGCCGTGAAGTCGTTGGTGATCTGGCCAAACGTCTCGCTCGATCCCCACAGGGCCGACTTGTCCTTGACCAGCTGCTGATAGAGGGCCAACGGCTTGGCCAGTTCCTCTGGCGGCGCGTACGCATAGTTCGTGCCGGCTTCGTTCGGCACCGGGTTGAAGGATCCGGGCGTCGGCACGCCCAAGGGTTCCGCCAACAACGAAAAGAACCAGTTCGTATACTGCCAGAGCAGGTTGGTGCCCCAGACCTTGCGGGCGGGATTGGTCAGTTTGGCGGCGGTGGCCACGTAGTCGGCCATGGTCCAGTTGGGGTTGGGATAGGGCACGTGGGCGGCGTCGAACAGGTCCTTGCGGTACGCGATGCAATACCCCCCGAAGGCACCGCCGGGCAAGCCCCAGATCTTATTGTTCATGGTCACCAGGGCCTGCATGGATCCCGGCAGGGTCTTGAACACCGCGGAGTTCGCCGCGAACGGGGTCAGGTCGGCGAGGACTCCTTGCGAGACATACGGCGCCACGGAATCGCCGTACGTGGGAAAGATGTCGGGAGCCGTGCCGCCCGCCAACTGGGTGAGCAAGGGGGCCTTGCCGCCCTCAGCCCCGCTCCACAGAGCCGGCACGACGCTGAACTTGACGTTGGGGTACAGGGTCGCCCAGTTGGAGAAGGCGGCCGCGCCTACCCACGTGCCGGCATCGGTCGGGTTGAACAGCGCTTGGGCGTTGAGCGCTCCCCCCTTAGCGGCGTCCGCCGGCATGGTGAGGGGCGGGGCCAGCGACCCGAACGCGTTGGTCAGTGTCAACGTCGCCGCCACGTTGGGGTTGAGGGCGGGCGCGCCGCCACCAGCGGATCCGCCGCTATACCCGGCCGCCCGGGCGGCGGCACGCCGAGGAGCGGGCCCCGCGGCCGCGGCCGCCTGGCCCATGGACAGGGTCGCGGCCGCCGCGACCGCCGTCGCGCTGGCGAGTATGGCGCGGCGTGTCAGCGCGCCACCCACTCCCGCCTGCTCCTCAATACCACAGTCTTCCTGCTCCACGATACGTCTCCACCTCCTGCTACCAACTGACGCGGCAGTGGCATCATCTCCCGCGCGGCCGGGACGGTCGGGGCGGTCCAGACCGCGAGGGCAGCGCGGCGCTTGTAGTTATTATAGCGGAACACCCCTTCCGGGCTGGGCCCAAGCCCCGTCAGCGCATGGGAGCGGAGCGGCATCACCCCCCCTCGGATCAGCGACGGACCAGCGCACAGCGACTGGTGCCTCCATCCAGCGGCTGCTGGCGGGCCGCTCGCTCTGTCAGCCGGTCAGCCGCCCCGCGCACGGCCGCGATGGCCGCCGCATCGTCGGAGGCAAGCTCCGACGCCAGCCCGGTGATGCCGACGGCCGCCAGCGCCTGCCCGCCCGGTTGGCGCACAGGGGCGGCCAGGCAGCGGACATCCAGCGCGTAACCCCGGTCGTCCACGGCATAGCCGCGGCGGCGGACGGCCCGCAACTCGGCAAGCAGTGGCTCTGGTTCAGAGAGCGAAACCGGCGTGCGCGCCTGCCACCGGGTCCCGCGCACCAAGGCCTCCAGCTCACGCTCCGGCAGGGACGCGGCAAGGGCCATGCCGATCGCCGAGACATTGAGCGGAATGCGCGCGCCCGGACGCGCGGCGACGCGCAGGCTAGAGCGGCTATCCACGCAGGCCAAGTAGACGGCGACTGGCCCGTGGAGCACACCGAGGTGAGCCGTCTGGCCCGTGCGGGCGACCAGGGCCTCCAGGATCGGGACCGCGCCGGTGAGAGGGGACGCCTCCGCGACCGCTTGGCCGAGCATCTGCGCCCGCCAGCCCAGCGCGTAGCGGCCCCGGGCGACGTGCTGCACGTACCCCGCCGCAGCGAGGACCTGAAGCAGGCGGTGGCAGGTGGCGCGCGGGATGCCGCTGGCCTCTACGCACGCCGCCACGGACAGCCCGCCGCCGCGCGCCGGCCCGGGGGCGGCGAGGACCTCCAGCAGCCGGAGTTCCCGCGTCGGGGTCAGACCAGAGCCCACCGGCACGCGCGCGCATCCCCTTTGCAGGCAGCCACGTCAATGTCTCATAGATGAGCTTAATAAGGCTTCTAGGCGAGATGAGCGCATTCCTGCATCGGGCCCGCACTACTCAAGATGGTGTCATGCACCCTGGAGAAAGTGGCCAGGTAGTGGCGTACCGCCCTTACCGGCGAGGGGGCAAGTCAGCCGAGCGGCACGCGCCGCCAACGGTACCCAGTGGGCTCCATGCCGCCTGGCCACAGGCGGGTTTGCGCTCCGCGGGTCGGCGGCGCGTGCGGGACCCGCCGGTGACGGCCCGTCCCCGCAACGGCGGTAGGCCGCCGCGTTACCGCCGGCGCCGTACCGCCCCAACGTGCTTGCGGTTCTCCCACGCGCGGCCCACGGGCGCACTGTCGTGTCCAGACCGCGCCGCGGCCCGGCTTCGCGAGGGCACCAAGGACCATTCGCTGGCTGCTCGGGTTCAGTCGCTACAGCTAGCAACCTACCCTGGCTGCCCCTCCCCTTCGCCAACGCGGCCCGCATGGTAAGGGTGTGGGTAGCCCACGCCGCTCAGCGCGGGGGCGCCCCTGCCCGCACCTTGCCCGAGGTCCCGTAAGGGAAGGGCGGCCGGCGGGGTCGTACCGGCAGCGCGTCCGGCAGGCGGGCCCAGTGCGCTGGTGGAATCCGGGGGGGGGTCGGCGATCCCTCGCTGGTCGTCCCGGGCCATGCGGGGTTCAAGAACATCGCGCGGTGGACGCCATCCCCGGAGGTGTGCCGCTTGCTCGTCGATTTTCACCATCACCTGTTGAACGAGCCCGACTATGCCGACCACCTGGCGGAGGAGTGCCGGCGGCTGGGCATCGAGCGGGTGTGCTGCAGCGGGCTCGGCCTCCCGTCGCGCAACTGGCTCGGGGACCTCTCCCCAGGAAACGGCGACGTGCTACAGGCCATGGAGCGCTATCCCGACCTGATCCTCGGCCTGGGGGTGATCCGCCTGGGGCGCGACGGGCCGGAAGTAGTGGACCGCCTGCGCGGCGAGGGCTTCGTGGGGCTGAAGACGACGCGCCCCGGGGCGCGCTACGACGATCCGGCGTTCTGGCCGGTGTACGGGCGGGCGGAGGAACTGGGGTTGCCCATCCTCTTCCACACGGGCTTCGTGCTCACCACCGACCGCGATCGGCAGGACGCCGTGTCCTCCGACGCCATGCGACCCGTGTGCTTGGACCTCGTGGCGCGGCGCTTCCCGGGCCTGCGCTTCGTCGCGGCGCACCTGGGCATGCCCTGGCACGAGGAGGCGGCCTGCCTGGCCCGCTTCCATCCCCACGCCTACGTGGACCTCACCGGCTCGCCGGGCGGGTGGAGGAACCGGCGCGCTCCAGCCTGGTTCGACGAGCAGTTCTACTGGCCCCAGGCGTGGCGCAAGGTCGTGTTCGGCACCGACGTGCACTGGCGCGACATGGAAGCGACCCTCGCAGACCACCGGCGCATCCTCTCCCTCTGCAACGTGCCTCCCGACGTGCAGGCGGACATCTTCGGCGGCACGGCGGCCCGGTGGCTGGGGCTTGGCGGGGGCTGACAGGCCGGGGCGACCTCGGGAGCGCCTGTCGCGCAGGCCGGCTGCCGCGGAGGCTCGGGCCCGTGCGCGCACCGGGGTTGCGGTGGCCGGCGCATCGCGGTATGGTTTTCTCCGGGCTGTGGGACCGCAGTGCGGGTCCGGGAGCCCAGTGTCAAATCCCGCGCGTCGCTTGCCGCTCGGGAGCGGGGGACCCACCGTCCGGGGCGAATCCCGTCGGGCGCCGGTGTGGACCGGCGTGAAGCGGGAGAGGCACCCTCGCCTTAGCCCGTCAGCTCACCCCGTCGACACGTGAGGGTGTTGTGGTGCGCCCGGCTTCCGAGTCGCGCGTGCCGCCGCCCTTCCCGCTCGCGTAGCAGACGCGAGCATTGGAAGGAGCGTGACGGCGAATCGTGTCCACTTGGCACGGCCCCGTCCCACCGGATCCAAGCCACTCCAGCCGTGTCCTTCAACGATCGCGCCAACGGGTGTCGCGGACGGCGCGGGGGCGTTTCCCGACGTGTCCGGTGCGGTTATGCGCCGGGCGGTACGCGGGCCGGCGCCCATCCCCCGCGCGGGCTCGCGCCGCATGCCGCTCGAGGCGGCCGGACGCGCATCGTATCCCCGATCCCTGATCACCCATCGCCACCGCTTCCAACGCGGCGCGGGGATCGCTTGCCTCCGCGGGCGCCGCGTGGGGAGTCCCTGTGTTTCGCCTCCGCGAACCGGCAGGTCTCCACGGCGCGGATGCTTGCCATTGCGCCTACGGCTGGGCGCACGGCCCCGCAAGGCCGCCGGTAGGCGCGCGCTAGGCACCGCGCTCGGCGCTCTCGCCGTGCGGCCGTCTCGCAGAGAGCGGGGGCGGTATGCGGTACAGGCGCTCGGTTGCGGTCACCACGCGGTTGTGCGGGGCATCGACCAACAGCCCTGCGTGAGCCGGCGCTGGGCGTTGCGGGGGCTTGACGGGCGACGGTCCGGCGTGGGAGCTGGCCTTCCCCGGACATGGCCCTGACACGCTCGCAGCAACGGCGTGGCGGGAGCGGCGGTGGGTGCGCGCAGCGTTATGAGGGATTGATTGCGCGGGCCGTCGCGAGGAGGGATGCTCGATGAGCGCAGGTTCTGAAGTGGAACGCCCCGTCCGGGTGGCCGGGCAGCCCCCGGCGGCCAGACCTGATGAGCCGGGCGCACGGGTATCCGAAGCGCCACGCCCGCCCGGCTCCGTCGCCGGGAGCCCGCTTCTGGTTTCTTGCCTCGTGGCCGCGATCTTGCTCGCCTCCTGGGAGGCCTTGGCCGCCTCGCACCTGGTGTCCACGGTCGCCCTGCCGGGGCCGCTGCACGTGCTCCACGACTTCGTGCGCACGCTGACCGTGGGCTATGGGAGCACGACCCTGCTCGGTCAGGCCGAGATCAGCCTCTTCCGCATCAGCGCCGGCTTCGTGGGGGCGGTGCTACTGGGGGTGCCCGTCGGCCTTGCCATGGGTGGCAGCCGTTTCGTGCACGCCGCCATCGATCCACTCCTGCAGTTCCTGCGGCCCGTACCGCCCCTCGCGTTCATCCCCCTGCTCGTCATCTGGTTCGGCATCGGCGAACTCTCCAAGATCCTGTTGATCTTCTTCTGCACCCTGCCGGTCGTGATCATCAACACGGCGGCGGGCGTCGCGGCGGTTCAGTCGCTGCGGCTGCGCGTCGCCCAATGCTTCGGCGCCACACGCTGGCAACTCTTCCGCCATGTCGTGCTGCCCTCGGTCCTGCCGGATGTCTTCACGGGCATGCGCGTGGCAATCGGTATCGCCTGGACCTGCCTGGTCGCCGCTGAGATGGTCGCGGCGTCCCGCGGGTTGGGTTGGATGGTTATGCAGGCTGGCAACAACCTGCAGTCGGGGCTGGTGTTCGTCTCGATCATCAGCATCGGCGTCATCGGTTATGCCATGGACCTACTGATACGGACGTGCGAGCGCTGGGCCGTCCCCTGGAAGGGGAGGGCCTGAAATCCTGCGCTGGGCGACCAGGCACTCTCCCCCGCGCGCGCGAGAACCGTATGGCTCTGTGCGTGGCGCGCGGGCACGACGCCGGGGCCCCTGGTTCGTTTGCGCCCATTTCCAGCATACGGAGGTGCCTCTATGTCTTTGCCTCTGGTCCCGTGGCCAGGAGCCGCGAGCCGGCGATCGCCGCATCAGGCGGATGCGCACCGGGCGAGCGGCCCCCGAGACGGACGAAACGGGCAGACCGGCCGGCGCGCGGCCGGACCGCGGGGCCGCCCCCGCTCGGCGGCCATCTGCTGCTCCGTCGCCACCGCGCTCAGCCTGGTGGCGGGAAGCGGGCTCGCCGCCGCGGCCGCGGCGCCTCGGGCCAACCGTGCCGCCACGGCGCCGGCCCTGCACGTGACCATCGGTTACGAGAACGCCCCCGACCCGGAGATGGTGGCCATCGCGCGCAACTACTTCAGTCGCTACATGCACGCACAGGTCACGATGAAGTACTATTCTTCCGGCCCCGCCGCCCTGGCCTCGCTGGCCTCCGGGTCCCTGCAGTTCATGACCGTCCTCGGCAACCCGCCGCTGGCCATCGCCATCGCCCACAAGGTCCCCCTGCAGGTGGTCTGGGCCCAGGAACAGTACACCACCGCCGAGGGCCTGGTGGTGCGGCGCAGCCGTCACATCACCAAGCTCTCCCAGCTCGCGGGACATCGCGTCGCCGTCGCCGTCGGGTCGACCTCCTCCTTTGAACTCGCCACGGCGGAGCAGCAAAAGGGCGTGTCCGCCAGCAGCGTCCGCATCGAGAACATGAGCCCCCCGGCCATGGTCGCCGCCTGGAAGCGCGGCGCGCTCAACGCCGCCTATGTGTGGGTCCCCTTCTTCAGCCAGATGCTGCAGGATGGCGGCCAGGCCTTGCTCTACGACCAGACCCAGGGGGCCAAGGCCCCGGTCTTCAACCTGGCCGTCGTCAACACCGGCTTCGCCAGGACCCACGCCGCCGCCGTCGTGGGCTTCGTGCGCGCCGAGGCCGCCGGCGTCGCCTTCTTCCAGCAGCATCCGAACCAGGCCTACGCCGAGATCGCGCACGTTGGCGGGCTCACCGTCGCCCAAGCCCGTTCCCAGGCCAAGGGCCTGCGCTTCGTCACCCTGGCCGGCCAACTCGGTCCTGGCGGCCTCGGGCAGCCCGGGCACACCGCCTCCGCCCTCGTCGGCCAGTCCCTGCAGGAGGCCGCCGCCTGGCTCAAGGCCTCCGGCCGCGTGAGCACCATCCCGAGCAATATGGCCGCCTTCGTCAATCCCGCCTACGTCGAGGATGTGCTGCACGCCAAGGCGCCCGCCTGACTACGCCGCTCCACGGCGCACGTGTGCGGGGCCGGGGACTCCCACCCGGTCCCGCACACGTGCCGGTCGCCGGCGCGGGCATTCGGGGTTCTCTCAGAGAGGCGGGCCGGACACCAAGGTGGGGTGGGGCAGGCACCGGGGCAACGTCGCCGCGGTACGTCCCAGCGTGGCGGCAGGGGGGCGGGCAGCGGCGGACCTGCATGGACGGCGGCGGGGCGAAGCTGGCTGTGGACGCGCCCCTGGTAAGCCTTCGCTGAACGAGGTGCCCCACCACCCGATGTGGTCTAGGCGCGCCGGGGGCCATCCCCGTGTCCACAGCGTTCACCGAACGGGTGCCCACCCTGCCGCTCTGGCCACGCCGCTGCTGGGAGAACCGGGACGGTGTCCCGATTCGGTCCATGGCGGCCGCAACGTCGTTCGTACCGACGCGCGGCGCCTGCACGGCGCAGCGCTGGGCCCGCGGTCCGCTGGGACGCCAGGTACGGTGCCATGTGGCAGCGTCCGCGGCGACGCCCACCGGTTGGCGTCACGCCCAAGTCGGCGCGCCGCGCCTGCCGCTCCCACCGGAGTCCGCCTGTTGCCTGCCGCCCCGTAAGGGGCAAATCCAAGGCCGAAAGGGGCGAAAGCCTGGTCGGGCGGACGTGTGGCAGACCGAGGGATCGGTTTGTACGCATCTTCTGACCAGGTTCTAACCGTGATCGAGGTGGAAGGGGTCTCCAAGGTGTTTCCCGGTGAGCGCTCGCGGCCGTCCACGGTGGCGATTGAACACCTGGACCTCCAAATTGAGGACGGCCAGTTTGTCACCGTCGTCGGCCCGAGCGGGTGCGGCAAGACGACGCTCCTGCACCTGGTGGCCGGCTTCGAATCGCCCAGCGGCGGCACGATACGGGTTGACGGCGTGACAGTGACGGGTCCCGGCGCCGACCGCGCCGTGGTGTTCCAGCAGCCGGCGCTCTATCCCTGGTTGAGCGTCTGGGACAACATCGCCTTCGGCCTCGCGCTCAAGCACGGGCGGCGCGGCGTGGACCGCAGCGCCGTGCGGGGCATCGTGGAAACCATGGGGCTGCAGGGCTTCGAACGTCACACCCCCTACGAACTGTCTGGAGGCATGCAACAGCGCGTGGCCATCGCGCGCGCCCTGGTGGTCTCCCCCAGGATCTTGCTGATGGACGAGCCGTTCGGCGCGCTGGACGCCCAAACCCGCACGGACATGCAGACCTTCCTCCTCGCGCTCTGGCGCCAGGTGCGCCCGACGGTGCTGTTTGTGACCCACGACATCGAGGAGGCACTACTTCTCGGCGACCGTTGCCTGGTGATGACCGCGCGCCCGGCGCGCCTGGCTCGTGACCTGCCGATCGAGTTGCCCCGGCCGCGGCACTACAGCATGGTACTCGACCCGCGTTTCACAGAGCAGAAGCGCACCGTCCTGGAAATCCTGCGCCCGGACGGGGACGGGCCGCTCGCCGCCGCGGGGGCCGAGCCCGCCACGACCCCGTGAGCCGGGCCGGCCAACGGGTGGCGGGCGCAGGCCGGGCACGGCGGGAGCACCCGGGCGGCGCCGGGCGCGCAAGCCGGCCGCACGGAGGCGATCTCGGCACCGCGGCGCGACGGGCAAAACCGTGGGCCGAGGCCGGCGCCCCGCAGGGGGAACGCGGTGGGCGGCCGCGGCATGATGCCCACCCGGGGAGCACCCGCGGTCAGGCGCCGCTTAGTGATCCAGTGGCCCTGCTGAGCAACTCGTTGCGGGCCCGCCATGATGATGGTGGCAAGATGGTCGCGACTCACGCGTGCTGTCCCCTAAAAGCCAACTCCCACATGTCGATCGCAACCGTACGGGCCGGCGGCGCGCGCCAGCGTTGCGCCGCGACCCAGAATCGCCGTGCGAGGAATCCAGTATCCTGCGAGCGGGCCGACCTGCGCCGGTGCCGCCACGAGTGCAGTGGTACCTCGGGGCGATGGAGCCGCTGCGCGTCTGGCGTATCTCCCTGGAAGGCGGCGCGGGGGCGGTCCCGGCACGCTGCGAGGCGCACACGCGCTCGGACACCGAACCGGAGCGACGCCCGATCTCCAAGGTTACCCCCTCGGGCCGCGAACCCCGCGCTCTGGCGCGGCGCGGCACGTGTGACGGATCTCACGCCACGCCAGCCCCGAGGGCCTCCCTGCGTTGGCCTCGGCCCCGGGGAGGAGACGGTGGGGAACGGACCTGCACGCGGCAGCGCGACAGGCGCTCTCGCATCAGCGTGTGCCACCGGGTGGGCACCCCCCCCTGTCGCCATCCCTCAGCCATGCGGCGAGCCGGGCATCCAGGGCAGCGGGTTGTCCGGCCAGCGGGCCCTTGCCAGGCGTCGGTGGGGCCGTGGCATCCGCAGGTACACTGGGGCGCTGGAGGTCCGGCCAGCGGGGTCTTCCCCCGCCAGACAGGTGGTCGCCGTCGCCGTCCCTCCGAGGTAAAGTGGCAGGAGGAGAATCCTCCGTCCAGGGTGCGGCGGGGACGGAGGCCCGGGAGACGACGGGGGCCGCAGCCGCACCCAAGGATCGGCGAGACCTAAAGCTGGGCCCCAAGGCGCACAGGGTGGATCAAGCCCAGCGGCGGTGTACGCGAGCGTGAAAGGACCTGGGCCAACGCCGCGGCAGAGGCGGGCCCCCTGCCCCCTGGTCGCGAGATGCGCCCGACGAGCGAATGATGGTGGCGTAGAGCACTGCCCCCAGGGGCAGTAGCGCATCGGGCAGGGGGTGGCGCCCGTGACCCATCGGCCCTCTGACGCGGACCGCGAGCCCGAAGCCGCGCGCCACCAGGCCCACGCGGCCGGGGCCACCATGCGCTCCCTCCCCCGACGGTTCCTGCGCTGGCTCAAGGCAGATCTGCCACAGGGCTTCCCGGGGTTCGAGGACGAGTCCCCGGATGGCCTGGACGACGGGGATGACGCGGAAAACCGGGGTATCTTGGGCGGCCCGGCTGCCCGTGATGCCCCACCCTTCGACGAGGTCCACGCGGCATCTGCTGCCCCCGCCCGGCCGGTAGCCCGCCCTCCGGTTGCGTCTCCGCCCGCCAGCTCCTACGGGGCGAGACGGGCACGAGCCCGGCCCAGGCACCGGGCCCACCGAGCAAGGGGGGGCTTCTGGACCGCTTCGGCCGTGACCCTCGGTCTCCTGGCCCTGGCCCTGGCCGCCGTGGGCTTCGTGGCCCTGAACGCGGCGCGCGGCACCGCCCCGCCGGCAGCCGGCGCCCGTGGGGCAACGAGCGCACGCTCCTCGCAAACGGCGGGGGCAGCGCCGTCCTCCACCACCGCCGCGGCGCGAGGGCAGCGGCCAACGCCTGCCGCGGCGCTGGGCCAGCCCAACTGCGCCGCAATGCACCACATGCTGGCTGTGCCCCCATCGGGCAGCCAGCCCGTTCCCGGCCTCTGCTACACCCTCGGCAACGGGCGTTCCTGGCTCGTCGGCTGCGCTCCCGGATTCCAGGCCTCCTGCGATCCGGCCCTGCAGCGCGTGCTGGTCTGCCTACGCCAAACAGGTGCACGCCACGGGGGCGTCGTCACCAAGGCCGACGTGTGGGCATGTGCCGGGGTGTCGGACGCGGGCCCAGCGGCGTCCGGCACTCCAGCAATGGGTTGAGCGGTACACCAACCTTCAACACGCGGTCGGGGTCGCTCGCCACTGCGACCAGCAGCCCAAAGCCGAGCGGGTCAAGGACTGGGCCACATCGTTCTCGGCAAACCTCCCCATCGACACGGCTTCGCTGGTAGCCGGCAGATCCGGGGTGCATGCGCGCGCCCCAGGGCGAGGGCCCGCGGCGCCACGGCGGGCGCCGACTCGCGGAAACGCCTGCGGGCCAAGGGGCGCGCACATCTGGGGGTGGACGGTCCGGCGGATTGGCCGCGCAGGTCAGTTCGTCGCGCACCGGCGGCCGCGGACGCCCCATACCCGCGGTTCGCGCTCCACGGCCTCCGAGGCGCGAACCGCGGAACGGACGCCCTCATGGCGGCGGTGGCGCGTCTCGTCCGTGGACACGCCGGCGGAAGGCGGCGACGGCGATGGCCTCCAGGGCCGCACAGGCCAGTTCGTCGCGCACCGCCGCCGTGACGCCCAGAGCCTGCAGTTCGCGCTCCAGGGCCTCCCAGGCGCGCACTGCGGGGCGGACGCGCAGCGCCAGGGTGGTGGCGGACAGGGCCTGCCGCAGGGCCCCCACGTCAATGCGGCGTCCGGATTCCATTTGTTTCCCCTCTCAGGCCAACTGCGGCGCTCCCGCGATCGGCATGGTATGTGTCGGCAGTGGCCCTGTTGCCACCTCCGTCCGCGAACCGAACAGACCGCAGATCAGCGGAACCACCGTGCCGGCGGCCCTTGCGGGCGAAGGGCGCGGGCGGCGCGGATACCATCGCCTGCACCCGTCGCCCGCGCCTGCGGATGCGGACTCGCTGCCCCCAGGGCGCCGGATTCGCGGCAGTTGAGGAGCGCCGGAAGGCGGCCGCACGCGCCGCCACCCCACGGTTGAGCCCTGGGTGCTGGCCCTCGCCCCGCTCTGGCCGGCGCGACGCGCGCGGACGCCGTCACGTGTGCGCCGCTCGCGGACACCGGGTTCTGGCCCGAGCGCGCCCGATGCCGGGAACCGGGGTGCCGCACCGGGCGAGAGGTAGGAGGGCTGAAGCGGGGCGTTTTTTGGGGAGGCATGCCACGCGGGTAGCTCAACCCCCGGGGGCGGCGCAACCCGCTGGCGGGGGCCCACCTACGCGGACGGCCCGGCGCACGGGAGGCGAAGGGTGGATCCGCACACGCGGCGGTCCCAAGCCCGTGGGACGGCCCGCCCACACGGGCGAACACGCCCCCGCACGCGGCGCGCCCCGCTGGCGGCTGACCGGATGCCGGTGGCCCAGACCGACCGCGGGGGCGGCTCAGAGCGGTTGCCTCCCCGCTGCACGGGGCTCCACGGCGCGATACACTCGCTGCAGCCGCCTTCTCGCAGCGCGCCAGCAAGGCCCGGGCGCGCCGCCGCAGCGGCCGGCCCGCCTGCTCTGAAGGGGGGTGGGCGGTCTGTAAACCTGAATCCCGCAGTGTCAAGCGGCCGCCGTCGGCGCTGAAGAACCAGCGACGCGAGCGGGTGAGGCCCGGCGAGGGTGCGGGTCCTGGGCACCAAGCCGACGGACCGTCCCTTTGCAAAAATCAGGCTAAAGCCGTGTCCTCGGCTGCGGAGGGAGCAACAGAGCATGCGCTGTCTCGGCGTGGTCCCAGGAACACATCGCGTGGACGTGGTCCACCGACCGGAGCCCGGCCTGCCCGGCGCACATGAGGTGCTGATGGACATGGTCGAATGCGGGGTGTGCGGGACCGACCGGCACATTATCGCCGGGGGACGGGCGCGCCCCGCCCCCAGTGAGGGAGCCCTGGTGCTGGGGCACGAGCCGCTGGGGCGCGTGCTCGCCGTGGGCGCCGCCGTACGCCACCTCGCCGAGGGGGACTTCGTCACCGCCACCAACCAGCGCAGTTGCGGAAGCTGCGCCCCTTGCGCCGCAGGGGAGGTCGACCTCTGCCTGTCCGCCGCCGGTAGCGGACGGGGGGTCGGCGGGATGGATGGCTTCCTCCGCCCGCGGCTGCTGGACGACGGCGCCTTCTGCGTGCGGGTCCCGCCGCATCTAGCCGGCGTCGCCGTGCTCACCGAGCCGTTGGCCGTGTGCGAAAAGATCATCGCCCAGCTGCGTCAGGTCCAGCGGCGCCTGCCCCGCACGCCCTGGTCCGAGCAGGCCGGCGGCGCCGATTGGGCCGCGGGCCTGCGCTTCCTCGTTGGCGGGGCCGGACCGATCGGCACCCTGGCGGCGTTCGCCCTACGCTGCCACGGCGCAGAGGTCTCTGTCCTGGACCGGGCACCCGCCGACAGCGTTAAGGCGCACCTGTTGCAGCGTATCGGCGTGCGCTACTACTGCAGCGAAGGCGCAACCGGAGACGAGCTGGCGGAGCGGGCGGCGGCGGCGGGCCCGGTCGACTGCGCACTGGAGGCCGCCGGCAGCGGGGATGTCTGCCTCGCCCTGTGGCGCGCACTGGAGCGCAACGGCGCGCTAGGCGTGCTCGGCGGTGGCCACCGTGGGGAGTCCCTTGTCCCCCCGGACGAACTCTTCGGCCGGGCGCTGTCGAGCAACCTGGCCCTCGTCGGCTCGGTTGCCAGCAACCCGCGGCATTTCGAGATGGCGCTCACCGACTTGGACCTGTGTCTCGGGCTGTTCCCAGACGCGATCGCCGAGGTGGTGTCCCTGCGCTGCGACTTCGACCACGCCGACCAAGCCTTCGACCCCGGGGGCGCCGACGACGTCAAACGGGTGATCACGCTGGCCGGGGCATAGCGGCGGGTTGGCCACGCACGCCGCCGCTCTCACCGGCCCGCGCCCCAGTAGCGAGTCGGCTCCCGTCCGGCCAAGCGCAAGGGCCCCGCGCCGAGGGGCGCGTTCCGGCCCTCCGTCCCGGATGCCACCCGGCCGCGTTGCGGCGCGCTCCGCAGACCGGGCGACGGTGCCGCTTCATCCACGCGGGCCCCCTTGGGGTGGGGGTGCCACGCGCCCCGCCCCGTCGAGGGCCCGCGCATCCGACCGCCCCGCCTGCGATGGAGTGGCTGGCCGGCATCGGTGCCCCCGCAGGAGACGCCGATGCTCCTCACGCCGCCCTGGGCGCATCCGCGTCCCGCCCTGCACGCTTCCGGACTGGGTAAAGGCTGCCCCGCGCGCCACCCTCCCGGGTGACGGTCATGTCTCGGACGCGCGGGCATCGCCTGCGCCCACCACCCGCCGCAGCCGCTCGCGAAGCGCCGGCCTTGCCATGCGATGGCCCGTTGCACCGCTCGCATACACGCCTCGGGCAAGCTGCCCCCTCGGGGCGTTCACCTGCCGGTGCGACGCACCGGGCCCGCAGCGGCGGCTGCCACCGAGCGCCTGCGCATCGCCCGGTGGAGGCCGCGCGCCTGCGCCACCCATCGGCCGGAGAGCCACATACCCCCCGCGAACAGGGCGAGACCGGGCCACAGCGTCGGCGCGCCATTCATCAGCGCCCGGTACAGCATCCCGGTCCCCCATACCCCGACGGCCATGCTCAGGGGCCAGAGCGCCAGCCACGCCCCGTCCCCCGCGGGGCTACGGGGCCGCACCCTCCCTGGCCGCGGGTCAGCACCCACGTCAACCGCCATGGCCCGCTCCCTCCTGGCCCAAGCCGGTAGCGACACGCGGCGACGCGGCGCCCCCGACGCCGGCGACGAGGCGACGATCGCGCACCCAGCGGTAGTAGTCGCGCCAGATCAGGCGGTACACGCGCAGACGGTGGGGGAGATCGCGGATCACGGGCAAGAGGGGGATGCAGAGCAGAAGCAGGAACAGCACACCCATGGTGCCCGCGGCCATCAGGTCACCGTTGGGCGAAGTGCTGTATGGCGGGATTTGATACAGGAATGAATACGGGGCCACCCACCAGGGCCCGGGATAGGGCCCTTCCTCATGCAGGATGCCCCACTGGCTCCCGAGGAGGTTACGCTTGGCGGCGATGCCCTGCAGCACGTGGCCCTGGAGGAAGAGCAGACTGTTTTGGACGCTGTAATGGTAGACGTCACCCGGCCCATTGACGGCCGCTCCCAACAACCCCGCGCGCGCCAAGGCCAGTTCGCCGTCCATCATCGTCGGCAAGGGACCTGAGGCCGCCTGCGCCGCAGCGGGCAGGACGAGGGTGCTCTCGCCCCGGACACGCGCGCCCGGAAGGGCCGCCTCGAAGGCAGCGCCCCATGCCTGGCGCCGCGTCGTGGCGGCGGAGGTCCACTGCCGGAGGGCCGGCCCAAGGGCCGGATCGAGCAGGGCCGCGCGCTGCAACGGCTGGAGCACAAACTGCACCGGGGGATTCACCGGGTGCGTCGCCCCGAACCACTTCTCTGGGGCAAACCAACCGAGGTGCTGGACCGTGCCCGACTTCTGATACGGCCCGCCGCGCTGGTCCAACTCGCTCTGGCCGAGGAGGGTGCGCGTCGCCGTCGCCACCAGCTCCCGCGGGTGGGCGCGGGCGACTTGGCGGATGGTCACGGCTGGGCTGTACGGGCCGCCGAAGATGGCGGCACAGGCGAGCACCAGGGCAAGCACGACGCCGAAGGCAACCAGGGCCTCTTTCACCATATCGAACTCGACGGTGGGCAGTTCATCCACGCGGACGGCTGCCCTGACAGATGCGCTCACGGAACCGATCCGCCCCCAACGGGAGAGATGTCGGGGCTCCGAGCAACGGCTCTCCGGCCGGTCGGCGATGCCTCAACCGGCGGTTAGGCGTCGCCACCGCCGGCCGGGCCCGCCGCTGGTACTTCGGCCTCGTCCGGCGGGTACGGGGGAGCCAGGCCGCGGGAACGCACGAGGAAGAGGTGCGTGCCCACCAGCAGGACGAGCACCGCCGGCAGGACGGAGATGTGCAGACCGTATACCTGGCCGTTGTTCAACAGATTGAGCCATGCCCCGACGCCAAGGGCGTTAAAGGCGGCCTTGCCCTGCGTCTGGTTCCACTGGGCGAAGAAGTCGCCACGGCTCAGGTAGCCGAGAAACGCCTCCAGGACGGCTAGGCCGAATGTGAAGGCTCCAACCATCCAGGTGAGCGCGCGCCCCTGCCGCCACGAGCCCATGAAAAACTGGCTGGTCAGGTGCAACACCAGGAAGAAGAAGAAGGCCTGAGCCGACCAGTAGTGGACGGCGTGCACGTAGTGACCCAGCGCGGAGGTCTGCCACCAGAGCGGTCCGTTGGCCACCATGGTCACACCCGACAGGATCAACATGGCAAAGGCGCCCAGTGTCAGCGCGCCGAAGCTGTAGACCAGGGACGAGACGTAAAAGGGCATCCGGTCCGGAAGGAGCGCGTCGTAGGGCAGCCGCTGCTTTAGGCTGTCCTGGGCCCGTCGCGTCAGGTTCATGGCCGCGGCAACCCCCGATGGCCGGGATAGCGGCCGGCTACGGCCAGGACAAAGGCCACCACCACCAGCCCACCCATCAGCCAGTTGCCCCAGATCTGCGCCGTCACCTTGGCCTCGCCTCCGAAGGCCAGTCTAGGCAAGCGCGGACGCCCGGACATCAGCCGGATGGGGTGCGGGAGCCGGGGCGCCTGGCCCCCGTTCCCGGCGTCCGAAGGACGCGTCGCGCCAGGGCCGTTTGGACAGGGACGGGTGCCCGGTCGGGGCATAGGGCGCGGGGGGACCGGACCGCAGAAGCGGCCGGTTCGCAGCGGGATCGGTCCCCTGGGGCGACCGGTCCGCGGACAGAGGCTCGACGAACCGCCCGGTCACGCCGATAACCGTTCCGGGGTGTCGGCCGGAAGCCGATCCCAGGCACCCAGGTCCAGGGAGGGACAGCAACCGATGAGATGGAGGTCGCTCTGCGCTGGAACCGGCATCACCGTGCTGTTGCTCGCCGCCGGGGGTGGGGCGTCCGCGGCGGGGCGCCGGCCTTCCCCGTCGCGGGAAAGCCCGGCGAGCCACCACAGCCCCGGTGTCCGCGACCGCGGCCCGGGTCCCGAGCAAGGCAGGGCCGGCGGAACAGACGGCGGAGGGGCGGGCGCGTTATTGCGCGCCCACGTGGTGGTCGGGGTCGTCACAGCGGTCTCGGGGGCCTCCCTGCGCGTGGGCACGCGGACCATCGTGCTCGCCTCCGGCAGTGGGATCTGGCAGCACGGGCAGACGGCGCAGGCCGCGGTCGGCCAGAAGGTCGCGGTGGTGCTGTCGGGCGGGCACGGCGTCTTGGTCGATATCCTGTCGTCAGGGAACGCCGGCGCCCCCCTGCCGGGGGCGCCCAGGTGGTCGGCACGGTGCAGCAGGTCCGCGGCCACCACCTGCTGCTGGCCATCAGCAGCGGCGTGAGCGTCACCAGCACCGTCTACGCCCTCACGGGGCAAACGGCCTTGTCCGGGAGCGCCTCCTCCCTAGCGGCCATCGCACCCGGGGACCAGGTGGCGATCTCCGTCGCGACGAACCGCCACATCATCTCCATCGACGTCACGCAGGCGCCCGGCTCGGTGTCCGGCACCGTCGACCTAGCGCGCGGGGGCTGGCTCGGGGTGACCACGACGGGGGCCGGCCGGCTCGTGTTCAGAGCCCCTGGGGACACGCGGGTCGCTGTGGACCTCACGGGGACTAGCACGGCAGGCGGCGCCGGGGAGATCCGGCTCTCAGACCTCGTCGCCGGTGAGGGCATCAGCGTGCGAGCCGGGCAAAATGGCCGGGCATCGGCCGTGACGCTCACATCGGTGCCCTCCAGGACCGCGCCGAGCGGTGTTTTCGCCGGGCGGCGCAACGGCCGTGTGTGGCTGATCGTGGGCAAACGCCTCGTTGGCTACAGGACCGCGGATGGCTTGCCCACCGGCGGGATCGCCACGGGGCAGCCCGTTACGCTGCTGCTGAATGGCAAGGGGCAGGCCGTTCTCGCCCTCGGGTAGAGGGACGCCCGCGCGCGCCGGCCGGCCCAGGGCCGGCACGCGCGGAGGCCCGATCGGGGACGCCGCAGCGCCCTGGCACGGTCCGCGCTGCGGGCAGCCGTACGCGCCTACGTCCGGGTCGGCTGGCCGGCACCCCGGATGCGCCGGTGACCCGCTCGCTGCCCATCATTCGGCCGGCACCTTGCCGTTGAGACAGGTGGTGCTGCTCCCCGCGGTTCTGGTCGCGCGCGGACACAGCGACTCTGACCGGTTTCCCTGCCGCACGTGGTTAGACGGGATGCCGCCTGGCGCCAGGGCAGGCCCCCAGCGGCTGCGCGGGCGCCTAGCGGCCAGGGCATCGGCCACCGAACCCAGGGGCAGATCAGCCGGTGCGCCGGCGGGCCCGCTTGGGCTTGGGCGATTCGTCCCCCGGCGCGGGAGTCCGGGTCGGTACGTCTTCCGTGGCGGCCTCGGCGGGGGCCGGCACCGCGGCATCCTCGCCGGACAGCGCCCCCCCCCGATGCCCGCAAGCATGCGCACAATGCGGGCGGTGGTCTGTTCCACAGACGCAACGCGCCGCTCTAGCTAGGTCCGCCGCGCGTTGCTCGACGACCGACACGCGCTCGGTGACCTTGCGGGGGTCGTCACCGAAGTCCTCGCCAGCGAGCGCTTCAGCCACCAGGTTCTCCATGAACTCGGAGACGGACAGCCCGGCGGCGTGGACCTTCTCGTACAGGTCGGGCCGGGCATAGAACTGGACGGGCTTGGAGTTCCGCCGCGGCGTGGGCATCTTGACCGTCCCCCTGGGTCCAC
Organism: Bacillota bacterium; assembly: GCA_021797775.1. Lineage (GTDB taxonomy): Bacteria > Bacillota > Sulfobacillia > RBS10-35 > JAJYVN01 > JAJZZC01. The sequence goes on along the minus strand of JAJZZC010000068.1, from coordinate 2,155 downwards.
CCGGCCGCTCGGGCGGGCGTTTCTCGCCTGACACTATCCCTGCCCTGACAACTAGCCGCAACCAGGTGGACATGTGCCCGGGAACGGCCGCCCGGTCGTGGCCGTCCCGCCAGCCGGAGACCGCGGAAGCTACAGGCCGTGGGCCGGCGAGCGACGGCCCAGATACCTGAGAAGCGTGGTACCCCCAGACTTCCAGCCGACCCTCGGGCACCCCGCCTCACCGCCGTCCCGCTGCGGCGTGGGGACGGTCTGGTACCGGCGCCGCGCCGCAGCGATCTCCGCGGTGGGACGGGAGCGGCCACCGCCCGTCACACCGCCGGCCAGCATACATCCGCCGCCGTGTTGCGCATCCGCCCAGAGCACCCTGGCACCACGGCCACTGGCCGAGAGCAGGGCGGTTCCGCCGAGCGAGATCTCAGCCATCACGGGGTACCCACCTGAAGCACGTCGGTCGCCGGAAAACTCACATGGTCGAACGCGGCCCGGATCTGCCCCTTTCCCCCGAACGAGCTGTTGTGGGCGGTGGCGAAGAGTCCACCCACACCCAGCGGCTTCCAACGCGGCGTCAGGTCCGGCCTGGGCCCAGTTGGTCCCATCTAGAGTAGTGTACGTGCGCCACAGGAGCCGCTTGCGGCTCAACCGCAACCGGACCGGCTTCAACAGGTAGTTGCCGACCTTCTTGCTGTTGGGCACGGTCAGCACGGCGTTCCCGACCAGAGACCGCTCCCGGCCGTCGCGGAACTAGGCCCTGTGGCGTTCCACCCGCCAGCCGAGGTGAACTAGGTCCAGTTGGGCGACGGATATTTGAGACCGAGCTGATCCAGCGCGGAGAGGTTCACGACGTAGCCCGAGCTTCCCGTGTAGTTTGGAATGCCGTAAACCGCGCCCGCCGACCCCGTGGCGTCCGCAACCTGATCGAAGTCGAAGTCCGCCATATTGATGTTCGCCTGCTGGATCCGCGGGCTCAGGTCGACGAGCAGTCCCTGTTGCATTCACTCGACGATGGCACCACCGCCCCCCTGCAGTTGCGGTACGTCCGGCCCCTCACCCGCCAGCACGGATGCGTAGGGGTTGGTCTGAGGCCCGAAGAAAAGGGGCTCCTCACATACCCGTGGGTGACCATTGCGGCTGAGGGACGGCGTACGCATACGGTGAAGTGCGCGCCAAGCCACTAGATATGGTACACGCTCGCCGCGGAAGTGCGGCCGACCCACCAGACGTAGCTGTCCCAACGCAGTTCACCGAATAGGTACGGGACGGCTGTGAGGAGGAAACGGGGTTTCATCTGGCCAGCGCCATTCCGGGCCTGCCGCGGTGCCGAAATGAAACCATGCTCATGCTCGGTTCGCGGTGTATGTTCGCATCAGCGGTGGTCTCCCGAGGCAGGGTGGACGGCCGGCTTGCAATCATCCCGTCCAGAACAGCACCAGGGAGCGGTGGGGCTGTCGTCGGCCCCAGCGCTCCCTGGTCAGCGGGGGGCGCGGGGGCGCCAGAGCCCCCGCCCGCAGTGCCGGGCTGCGCCCCGGACGGGGCGCTGGCCTGGGGGCGGGTCACTTGGCTGTGGGCAGCGATGGGGGGCGGGCGCGGGGATCGGACCACGGTAGGATTGGACCCTAGGCTAGCATAGGGGGCGGTGGGGATCTGCGGAGGTACTGGGTGAGTCTCGTCAAGGCCACCGCCCAGCCGCCATCCCGCCCACCACCACCCCGTGGTGCCTCCCGCCGCCATGCCCCGGCCCGCTGCTGGTACCCAGCGCCCGCCCCCTGGTTCCGCCCAGGCCCAGGGCCCAGCCCACCCGCGCTCCGCTGCTGGGGGCGTGACGGGGGGGGAGACGGAGGGGGGGAGTAGCACCCTGCCTGCCGTGGATCGGGTGCGGGGGTGCGGGCCGCCAGAGGTGCTCAGGCCCGGCGCGCCGCCTCGGGTGCCTCGGTCGCCGCCGGGGTGGGTTCCTCGGCGGGAGGCACGCAGCGCGTGCAGTGGGCGTGGCCGCGTGCGTCCACCCAGCCAGCGCGGCTGCCGCAGCCAGGGCAGGGCGCTATCCGTTGGGCCGGGCGCGTTCCTGGCGCTGGTGCCTCCACCGGAACCACTCCTCCCGGTAGTGTCCGCAGCGTCCGTCACCGATTGCGGACAGACAGCGCGCAAAGGCACAGCGCAC
>JAJZZC010000067.1 GCA_021797775.1 Bacillota bacterium | reverse complement strand
TGGTGGGCTGCGGCCTGGGGGAGGGCGACGTTGATCTGCGCGCCATCCTCTCCCTGCTGGCGGCGCGAGCCCCGGACCCCGGGCGCCTCACCCTGACGGTGGAGGTGGAGCCGCCGCCCGGGGTCGATGTCTGGGAGGCCACCCAGCGCAGCGTGGCCTGGATGCGTAGCGCCTGCGCCGACCTGCTGACCGGCTGACGGCCGTCCGCCAGGCTGCATCGGCCTCCGGGGTCGGCAGGGGGGTGGGCGTCTTGTGTCGACCGGGGGCCGGCTGGGGGTGGCGGTCCGATGTGGCGTGTCCTGCCTTTGCGGCCGGAGCGGTGTTGAGGGCCCAGCGTCTTGGTGGAGGGATGGCGCCTGTTTACGGCGCGCAGTGCGGTTCCGGCGTTTGCGGACGGGCTCCTGAACCGCGGCGCTCGAAGCCGCGGGGTGGCAGCGCGCAGGAGGTCTGGGCGGTGGCCATGGGTCAAGGCGAGCGGTCCCGCGCGGGATCAGCGGGAACAGAAGGAGCCAGCGGGTTAGCGGGAGGCGATCTGTCGTCCCCCGCACCGGCCGGTGGGCAATGGCCAGTGGCCTTGGTGGGTCTGGACGGCTTCTACTTTGCGCACGCGTTTGCCGCCCGGCTGGGGGCCTTGCCGGGGGTGACGGCCGCAGGCTGCTGCACCCTCGGCCTGGACGACGCCGAGGTGGCGGCCAACTGCGGGGAGGTTCCGGAGGCCTTCGGCCGGCGCTACGGCCTGACGATGTACCGGGACCTGGAGGAGTTGCTGGCCACCGAGCACCCGCGGGCCGCGGTCGTGACCACGCGGCCGTCGCGGGCCGGTGCGCTTGCCGCCGCGCTTGCCGAACGCGGCGTGCATGTGTTCCTGGCCAAGCCGGGGGTGACGACGCCCGAGGCGGCGGATGCGGTACGCCAAGCGGCGGCCCGCGGAGGCGTCTGTGTGGCGGCGGGTCTGACTGCCCGGCTGGATCCACTGCTCGCCGAGGCCGCCCGCCGCGTCCACGCCGGGGAGATCGGGCGGCCCGTAGCGGTGCGCATCGCGCACCAGCACGGGTACCTGAGCGGCTGGCCGGCCGGCTGCTGGTACTTTGATCCCCGCGAGGGTGGGCCAGCTTTGTTTCTGGGCTGGTACGTCGTCGACCTAGCCCAATGGCTCACTGGGTCCCCCGTGGTGGATCTGCAGGTATGCTGTGGACACCTGGTGGATCGGGACTCCCCCTTCCCCGACTTCTACAAGGGGGTGGGGTGGACGGCCAGCGGTGCGCTGCTGTCCCTGGACGTGCACTTCGGCGTGCGCTATCCTTGGCCGTCCTTCGATGTCGAGGTGCTGGGAGACCGGGGCGGGATCGCCACCTCGCACCACAGCCGCACCGGCCGGATCGCGACTGCCTCCGGCGTGCAGCCCTTCGAGGCCGGCGCGACCGACCTGGAGGCCGCCGAGCTGGGGGACTGGCTGACCGCCTGTGCCGCCGCGGGGCGGCGACCCTTCTTCGACGCCGACGACCTCGTGGCGACGCTCCACGGCTGCCGCCTCTTCCAGCAGGCCGCCGCGGCCGGCGCCCGAGGCTAAGGAGGTCCCCGCGGGTGTACGCGCCATCCGCACGCTGCGCGTCACAAGGCTTTCCCAGCATGGTCAACGAGCCGACCCGTGGAAGTCCAAATCCCTCCGCCGCCGCCCTCCGGTCGCCCCTCTCTGGAGGACAGAGGCTTAGTTTAGGCCGCTTGAGCCCACAGTCTTGCGCTACGCCCGGGGGGCACGGGCCGTGCGCCGCGCGCGTATCTGCCTTGCCTCGGCGCCACTGCTACGCGGACCGCCATCGTCCCGAGACGCCCACTCGCCCTTAACCCGCCCTTCGGCAGGGCGAGAGCCCCCCTCCACGGAAGTCACCCGCCTGAACCGGCCCGAACCGGCTGGTCGCGGCCGCGACTGTCTCGGGCTCCGTTCGCCCGGCCGTTCCCGGCCCGACGGCGATGAGGGCCTATTAGTACTGTCCTCCGCACTGTAAGCGACTGGTGACGGAAAGGGCTGTGAACAACTGGCCACGACAACGGCAACAGTCGGTTTGGCACGGGGAACGGATGTCAACGGCGCCAGGACGGCAGCGGCGCATCCTAGGATCAGGCAGTGCGGAGGGTTCCCAACTGCTACCGTAAAGGTTGCCTTCTGTCCGCTCTTGTGCTATAGTATCTCCAGTAGTCCGCGAAAACCAAGCCGGCCACCGCTGCTTGAAATACCTACGCTTTGGCGGCTGTGTCGGGAAGAAGCGTCCGGCACGTAAGAGCGTAGACGCCAGATCCTTGCGGATCTTTGTCGCCGGGAGTTCCCCGGAGACGGTAAACGCCTGTGGAGCGGAAGGCTCTGGCCAGGAGAACGGCCTGGTGAAACCGGTCGCTGTGAAGCAGGAACCTTCGAGTCGGAAACCGGCCGCTGCGGCGGTTGGAAACAAATGACTATGAGAAGGGGAACGGTAGTATGAGGGGGCTTTGTCCCCATGCGCCTCCACGTCGTCCGCCATGGAGAGTCTGTCAACAACGCCGGCCTCGCCCCGGTTCCCGACCCACCCCTGACGCCGCTGGGCCGCGCGCAGGCCGACTGGCTCGGGGCCTGCTGGCCTGACGAGGCCTTCGACGGACTCATCTGCAGCCCACTCTGGCGCACGCTGCAGACGGCGGAGCCGCTCCTGGCCACGGTACGCATGGAACGGACGGTCGCCTGGCCGGCCCTGATGGAGTGGAACCGGAGCAACCCCCTGGACGGCCACCCCCCGGCCGAGATCGCCGCCCGCCCCCCCGCGTACCAACCGCTCACCCCCGTGCAGCCGGCGCCCGCGCTCCGTCCTCGCTACAGCTGCAGCCGCCCCGCCACGACGTCACGGAGCACATCGACGATCAGTGCGGCCTCCGCCGCCATCACGCGGTCGCGCAGGGTCTCCACCGTGTCGCCCGCCAGGACCGGCACCTCGCGCTGGCGGAGGATCGGCCCGTGGTCGTAGACTTCGTCGATGACGTGGACCGTGGCCCCGGTGACCGGGGCGCGCGCCGCCAACACCGCGCGGTGCACGCGATCGCCGTACATCCCCTCGCCACCGAAGCGGGGCAGCAGGGCCGGGTGGATGTTGAGCATGCGCCCGCGGAAGGCCGCGCGGACGAGAGGGCCGGCGTTCTTCATGTAGCCGCTGAGCAGCACGACATCGGCGCCATGGCGCACCAGGGCGTCGCGGATCGCGGCGTCGAGCTCCTCCGGGACAGGGTGGGTCGCCGCGCTGAGGTGGTAGCGGGGGATGCCCGCCTCCCGCGCGAATGCAAGCGCGGGCGCGGCGCTGTTGTTGGAGATCGCCGCCGCGGCTTCCGCCGCCAGCGACCCCGCCCGGATGGCCTGCACCACGGCCCGCATCCCCGACCCCCCGTGGCTGGCGAGGAACCCGATCCGCATCGCCGACCGCCTCTCCCTTCCTGCCGGGGCGACGCCGTACCGGGGGCTGGCGCAGCCCACGGCCCCGCAGGGCGGTGCCCAAAGGGCCCCCGCGCGCAGACCGCCCGAGTGTACCATCCCGCGGTCGCGCCGGTTGACCTCAGCGCTTCACGGCGCCTTCCAGCAATAGGCTGCTGGCTCCGCGCGCGTGCCACTGGTCGTCTACGGGCACGGTCTCGATCGGTACGCCGATTTCTGCGGCAATGGGAGTCCAGATGCCAACATCTTGGGCGTCGAACACCTCGATGCGAGGGCGCGACGACGCGCCCCGCCAAATCCGCCCCCCATGCGGCCTGATCACCAGCAGTCGTGTTCACGAAGAACGCAGCAGTTTCCTTCTCCCGCCGCAGTTCCGCGATGTTGTCCAACAGGTCTAGGGATCGAGACAACTGCGGCGCGGTCCCTTTGGCCAGGATGACTAGGCGGTCGTCGAAGGCTAGTCGCTGGCCGCCAAGCAACATGCCGACGACGTGGGCGTACTCAGGGAAACGCTCCAATTCTCTCTGGTTCTCACAGCGCAACCACATCTCCCACCGAATGACCTCTCCCTCGGCGGGGTATACGGCGACATCGTCCATCCAAAGCGCACGCAGTGTCGCACGGCGGATCTCAGCGATGCGCTCGATGAGCTCCTTGTTTCGCGGCTCGCCTTTTCGCGTCTGTTTGGTCCCGTACTCCTCAAGTTTCCTGGCGAAGATCGTGAGCGCGCCATCCGGCACATAAACAACGGCGGTTTGCGCGGACTTTCCATCTTTGCTGGGCGCCAGGTCCTGTACGGACCGTAGTTGGATGCCGGAGCGCCGATCTTCCAGGGCGTCTAGCGCCAAAGCCGATCCAGGCGGGCTCTGTACCCGGATGTAGAGCCCTTGCTGCGGTCACGCCGGCACCGACGAGGCGCCGCTCGGCTCACCCCGTGAACGGGACGAGGCAAGGACCACCAGCAGGACGATGGCGGCCAGGACGGCGACCCCACAGGCGTAGCTGTACGAGTACACAGGGCTGGCGACGTAGAGGAAGCCCATCGCCAGGTTGCCGACCAGCAGCCCGAGGCTGCGCGCGGCGGTCAGGGAGCCCATGCCCCCGCTGGTGCGAGCCTCGGGGGTCACCTTGGAGATGAGGGTCGGCTCCAGCGTCTCCACCACGCCCAGGGCCACCCCGAGCACCGCCACGGCCGCGTAGAAGCCGACCCAGCCGCCATGGAGCCCGTAGGCCAGGGCCAGGCCCAGCGAACCGACAGCAGCAGTCACGTAGCCCAGCAACGCCAGGGCGACGCCGCCAGCGTTGCGGCGCCGGCCCATCGCCAGCCCCGTCAGGGCCGAAACCCCAAGGAACACCGCGTAGGCGCCCACGCCCACCACCCCGCTGCGCGCACCCTGGGCCACGGTGAGGATGGGGAAACCGAGGCTGTAAGAACTGAACCCGTACAGCGCGGCGGCGATGATCACGCCGCGGTAGAGCGCGGTGTTCGCGCGCTTGCCTGCGCCGCGCGCCGCATCCCGTGGGTCGGAACGGGTCTCGGGACGAACCGGCGCCGCCCCGGCGCGCGTCGCCACCAGGCAGGCGGTCGAAAGCGCCAGAGGGATGATGGTCAGCAGGAAGATGTAGCGGAAAGCCACGTGAGCGGCCAGCAGCGCCAACACGCCCAGGGCGGCCAGCAACCCGCCGCCGACATCCAGGGCGTGCAGCAAGCCGAAGGCACGGCTCCGATCCTGGGGGGACACGACCTCAGTCAGCATGGCGCGGCGCGCGGGGGTGCGGAAGTTCCGGGCCCACCAGCCGCCGGCAAAGAGCGCCACCGCCCCCCCGGCGGCGGCGGGCAAGCCGGTCAGTGAGAGCAGCGGGATGAGGCTGTTGCCGATGATGGACACCCGCCGGCGTCCGATGCGATCCCCGAGACGGCCGCCCAGATAGCCGATGAGGGCGCCCGGCCCGTAGCTGAGCGCCGTCGTCAGGCCGAACACCCAAACCGGCGCCCGTAGGGACAGAACCAGAAACAGGGGCAGACCGGCGATGACCGCCTGGTACCCCAAATCGGCGAAGAATGCCGAAAAGGCGATCCACCATACGTCGCGGTGGAAGGGCGCGGGTCGGATGGCCGCGGCGCTACCCACTGGAATCCCTCCGCTGCGGAAGGTCTTGTGGAACAATGCGTACAGGAGAACCGTCCGTACTTCCCCATAGAGGGCCGCATGCCGGGGCACGACAACGGCAACGCGCGCGCTGCAGCGTCGGACACCGGGCCGCGTAAACCGCCGCGGGGCCAGCGACGCCGCCGGTCTCCGCCGGGGGCTGCGCGGACTTCCCCTCCCGCACGCCGATAACGGCATGGCGCCGCCGGATGGGAGCCCGGATCCACCATACGGCCAGCTGGACCGCGTCCTCCCGATGCGGCCGCAGACCGCTGCCCCACCTGCCCCACAACGCGTGGCTGCCGCACTCGCGGTCTGCTGCGGCGCCGCAGCGCGGCGCCTGTCGGCCCCCCGTGCTGGGGGCAGCCCCGCGGAGCGAGGCGGCCGTCGTGCCGCGGCCGAGCCCGCTGAGGCGATGCCCCCAGGCCCTGGTACAGCCCCTCCGCCAGTGCCGGCCGCCGCTGGTGCCACGGCCCCAAAGCCCCCGCGATCGGGCGGTCGTGCGAGTGCGCGTGGACGACACAGAGACGCCACGGCGACGGCAGCGGGCATCCCACAACGCCGGCCGCATAGCGTGGTACACCGGCATGCACCCCGGCGACGGCGGACCCGCTTGCCCCCCTCTGCCCCAGCGGCGCGGGAGACCCAGCCCGGACCGGCCTGAGTCTTGGCGCACGGACCGCGTCCTTTGGCAAAGGGGCACCTGGGGAGGCCCCGTAGGCCTGGGCGCGACTTCGGCCAGCGGGCGCGCCTGCCACCCTCCGTCGGGCGCGTCCCTGCAGGCAGCGCATACGAGCAGCCCGCCGCACGGCACCCGCCTTGCCGGCGACCTCTCACCGGCCGCCGGCTGGAGGCCCGTGCCCCGGAGGGTCCGGGATCTCCCCCGCGATCTCCGGATGCGCGCCGCCGGCCACCTCCCCGACCAGATCGGGCAGGCGGCGGGCAGCTTCCGCCAGCACAGCCGCGCCCCGGTCGGTGCGCCGGTAGTACCTGCGTCGCCGGCCTTGCACGGTGCGGTCCTCGTGGGTGAGGAACCCCGCGCGCTCCAGGCGGTGCAACAGGGGATAGAGGGTCCCCGGGGTCAACCGGTACCCGTGTCGTGCCATCTCCGCCATCAGGTCGACGCCGCAGACCGGCGCGTGCCCGGCGTGGTAGAGGATGTGCAGCCGCACGAAGCCCAGGAAGAACTCACGGAGGATGACGTCCTGGTCATCGCCGCCGGGCGTCGGCTGCCCCTCCTCCCCGTACCACAGGCGGGCCTTCCGTATCGTAAGACGATATCGCCTCGCAGATCGTAGCGGTCGCTCGTGGCGCTGTCAACAGAGGGCGACCGACCCACCTTCGCCCTGACACGCCCTAGGCGGAACTGCTCGGCACGCAGCTGCGCTTCCTCGCTGGCTTGCCGCCATACGGGCCGACCCCGTCGTGCAGGGCCCTGGTCGACTTCCGCCGCTACCTGCTGGAAACCGACGCCCACCGCCTGACCATGGAGCAGCAGGCAGCGTTCATCCTGAATCTCGCGGTGTCAGGCGGACGCTGCGGGCGCAGAAGGACCCCGCGACGCGAGCGGGTGAGGTCGTGCCGAGGGGCCGGCCCCTGGGCGCCAAGGCGACGAGGCACCCCATTGCGAAAATCAGGTTCATTGCATTCACGCCCGTGTTCCAGGACGGGCCGCTAGAGGCGATCATCAACGCCACGCCGCAGACCACCGCGGCCGCCCAGCCGACCGTGATCCGCACACTGGGAGAACGGGTACCTGGGCCGAGTGGGCCACGCTCTGTGAGGAGCCCGCGCCCGGGCCGTGGGCTGAGGCGTACACCGATCCGCAGGGTGTGCCCACGATCGGCCGGCTGCTGCTGACGTACGCGGCGGACGATGGCGCGCGGGCGGGGCAGGCCGCGCGCTACGCGCCGACCGCGGACGGGCCAGGCTATAGCGTGCGCTCTGCTGCTGTCCGCGCGGCCGGACCCCGGGCGCGCGGACTGGTCTTGGTGCTCCTTCCGCCTCGCACTGCCTGAGATTGTGCGGGCGGAACTGGCGCGGGGGGGGCCGGCTGCAGCCACCGGATCTGCGGCAGACGCGGGCCGGGCAGTGGGTGTTGGACGTGAAGGTCGAGGCGTTGCCCACGGGGGAGCGGCGGGGCGTGCCGGGCCGGGTCCTGGCCTTCGACTGGGGCTTGCGCAAGCTGCTGCCGGCGGTCGCGTTGCAGGGCGGGGAGCCGGCGGTAGCCGCGGGGACACCGGGGTGGCAGCAACTCAGCCGGCCATTCTTACTGTGGGCCGGCGGGTAGGCTAGGTGCCACAGCACCGCCCTCGCCCAGCCGGTCGCCTCCTGCAGCCACCGGGGGGTGGCCCGGGAGGCCGTGCGGCGGGCTGATACCGGCCAGCCTCAAGGCCCTTCGGCCGCTAGCCCCCCCCCTCTCAGCCGAGGACGCGGCGGACCTGCTGCAGCAGGGCGGGCAGGGCCATGGTGCCGGCATGCCGCCAGAGGATGCGCCCGTGGGCGGAGGTCAGCGCCAGGTAGGGCAGGGCGGTCACGCCGCAGGTGTCGGTCAGCGATCCCGTGGCATCGAGCACGATGGGGAAGGGCGGGGCCGCGCGCAGGCTGCGCGGCATGGTGGCCAGCCCGGCGAAGCCGCCGAAGTCGAGGTCCACCATCACCGGGCGCGGCAGCGCCGCGGAGCGGGATGCCCGCGCATAGGCGGCGAGTACCGGGAGTTCGCGCCGGCAAGCCTCACACGTCGGGGAAAAGAAATCCACGAGCGCGGGCGCGCCCTCGCCCACCCGCACCGGCTGCGGCCGGCCCGCGACCAACGGCACCAAAGCGCGCACGGCGAAGGACCCGGTGCCCGTGGCCACCCCATAGGGCACGAAGGCCGGGACCGGCACGGGTCCCGTCTGGCGCGGCGCCAGCCGCAGACCGAGCGTCCGGGCGGCGGCCGTGGCCAGATCGCGCCCCTGGGCCAGGATGTCGGCCTGCAGGGGGCTCGGCTGGGTCGTGCACAGCTCCCGCTCCCCGCCGCGCGGCCCGATCACGTACACCGCCGCGTCATGCATCAGGGCGCCGTTCAGCACCTGGACGTAGACGCCGTAAGCCTTCCACACGGCCCGCAGTGCATTGCCCGTCCCCGTGAGGAACAGCCAGTGGTGGAGCATCCCGCGCCGGGCGGACCACTGGCGCATGTCCGCGACGCTGTTCGCGCCAGCATTGACGTTCACCGCCAGTAGCTGGACGCGGGCTGCGGACCGGCCGAGCAACAACTGCGACTCGCGCAGGGTGGCGGCTGTCAGGGGACAGATGGTGGTGCAGCGGCTGTCGACGAACGCGAGGACGACGGCCCGGCCTCGGAACTGGGCGAGCCCCACCCGCCGGCCGAACTGGTCCGTCAGGGTGAACCCTGGGGCGGGGACTCCCCCGAGCGCCGTGCCAGCGTTGGCGCCGGCCGCGCTCCCCCGGGCGCGGAGCGCCGCGCTTCCGTGCGCGTACGCGAGCAGGGCCAGGCAGACCACGCCCGCGCCAGCCACGGCCGCCCATAGCCGCCGCCGCCACACCCGCAGCGCGGCCACGCCGCCCGGCCCCATACCCCACCCCGCCCCTTCCGGCGCCGGCCCGCGCTTCTGCCCAGCCTCCCTATTAGCCTGCTCCGCGGGACGATGAGCCCTCATCAGTGGGCATAGGGCTATGCCTGTCCGACGAGACGAGCGACACGTCGCGGAGCGTGTGCAACCGCCCATGAGGATAAGCGTGGGACGCGCGCGGGGTTGGGAGAAACCGATCCCTGGGCGTCAACGGGGACGGCCGGGCCCGCCGCCCCCACCGTCCGCGGGCACAGTCGGGAACGGTCAAGTGGAGGGTGGGTAGGCCCGTGCGGCCGGCCCGGCGCGCCGGCGGGGGGCGGCTCCCGGGCGCGAGGCCCGGAGCGCCCCTCTCGCTGCCGGCTCCCGCCCGGACCGCGGGCGCTCCGCCGCAGCGGGCGGCCCTTCGGTCGTGAGCGCATCCGGGCGGAAGGGCCGGCGCGGCCACACGGACAGCGCCACGAGCACCAGCAGCGGCGCCGTGTTGGGATCGGTGGCCATGCCGCTCAGCAGGGCGCCCAAGGCCTGCCCGAACACCCAGGCCAGTCCGGCGAGGCCGATGGAGAGCCAAAGGGCGGGCCGGCGCCAGCACCGGGTCCAGAGGCCGATGGCGCAGGCGGCAAACAGCGCCACCGACGCAGCGTTGCAGAGCGCTGCCCGCCCGGCGACGGCGTGGCCCATCCAGAGGAGCAGCGCCGCAAGCCAGGCCGGCTCGCCCGCGGCCCCGGCGGTGACCAGATGCGACAGCCCGGGGCTCGTAAAGAAGGCCGCCTGCGCCTGCAGCGCGGCCCCGACGGCCCAGACCAAGCCCAGGGCCTGGCGGATCAGGCTGCGCCGCCGGGCGAGGGCACGGGAGGCGGCACGGATCGGCGGGCCGCTCGCGCCCTCGCGCTCCGCGCGCGGTCCGCGGCTAAGGGCCGGCAGGGGCCAGGCGGCCCACGTCAGCAGGGCGTAGCCGGCGGCCGAGCCGGGCGCGCCCGTCCAGAGCGAGGCCCCGGTGGCCAATACACCGCCGAAGGCCTGCCCGAACGGCCAGAGCAACACGCCCCACCCCAGCGATAGCCAGAACGGCCACGCCCGCCGCCGCCCCCATAGCAGCAGGGAGAGGCCGATGGCCAGTTGGGCGGCGGCGATTTGCGCGTTGACCAGAACGGGATACGCGGCAAAGACGCGGATCGTGAGCGCCAGCGGCGCGTCGGCCCAGCGCGGGTTGCCTGCCAGGGCCGGCTGCAGAACCCCCCGCACCACGGCGGAGCCGAACATCGGGGGCTGTAACTGCAGGAGGCCGTCCAACAGCCACAACCCGCCGAGGCACCAGCGCAGCCAGACCGGGGGGCCCTGCGGTCTCGCGCTGGCGGCATCCCGCAGCGGGGTGCGCCGCTCCGGCAGGCGGCCGGGCGAGGCGCCCGGCCCTGATCCGCCATCGGCTCCCGTTGCCGCCGCCCGTACGCCGTCCACCGTCTCGGCGGCCTCGGGGCCCCGCGCAACGAGCGGCCCACCCGCGGCCCACCCGTCGTGCGAAGCGGGGGCGCGCATCCGGCCCACCACGCCGGCCCGCGCATGGCGCCACCGCTCCGCGCGCCTCAGCGATCGCCCCTCCACGGCGCGCCTCCCCCCATGGCCCGGCCCCTCCACCAGCGGCGGCCGAAGGGGCGACGGGACTTCTTCATACTCACGGCGACGGGCATGGACGCGATCCGGCGGGAGGCGCGAGACCACGGTGCGAGGGGACGCGGCACCCCGTCGCGCGGAGGCCCCGGCCGCAGGCAACGGGTGACCACTGCCCCCTTCCGGTCTCCGCACCGGTGCACCAACAGGCGCCGCCGACCGGACTCCCTCCCACACGGGGCGCTCGCCTGGGATGAGAGAGCGTCCGCCGCTGACCGACTCGCCCCGCCCCCCGGCGCGTCCCACGCTAAAGCGTGGATGGCGCCGCATGCCATCGCCCCCCGAAGGGGCGCGTGCCCGCACGCTCAAACCATCCATGTGTTGAATAGGCATGATGGCATCCAGCCCTAACGCCCGTGCGCCCCGCGCGACGGGCCGCCGCGCGAGCGGACCCACGCCACCGTTGTGCGTCTCGCCGCGGACCCCGCACCATGGGCCGACCGGCACATCTCGGAGGCGTGCCTCCCCCGCCATCTGGGCCAACGATTCCTGCCCCCGCCAGTCCTCCCCGCGCGGGCGGACCGCCCCTGGGCCCGCGCGCCACCCGCCGCTGCCGCGCGGGGCACCGGCTTAGCAGGCGGATCTCGTGCCCGCGCCGGCACGCAGCGGTAAGCGGCCGCCACCCGGCACGGGGGAGCACCCGCCCCGCACCCGCCGGCACGTTGCCGGGTCACGGACGGCCGGGGAAAAGCGGCGGCTCCCCCGGCTCCGGCGGCTGCACGCCGCACGCCGCTGCCGCGCGGGCGCACGTGGGGCACCGGCCGAGCAAGCGGATGTCGTGCCGTGCGGGTTCATAGCCGTACGCGGCCGCCACGCGGCCCAGGGCGGCCTCCAAATCGGCGAGCGGCGTGCCGTCCACCACCTCGTCGCGCCCGCAGGCGGCGCACGTCAAGTGGTGGTGATGGGCTGCACCCATGCACAGCCGGTAGCACCAAGACCCGTCCGGGCGCTGCACGCGCTCCAGCACACCCACCTGTTGCAACACCGCCAGCGTCCGGAAGACCGTGGCGCGCCCAAGCCGCGGATCCCTGGCGCGCAGCGCCTTCCACAGGTCCTCCGCGCGGAAGGGCGTGTCGCGCGGGATCCCCGCGATCAACCGGCACCGCGAGCCCGTCAGGCGCACCCCCTGCGCCCGGAGCCGTTCCAGCACATCCATCGGCCTTTCCCCCCAGCGCGTCCGCCTACGGGCGCACCCGCAGCGCAGTGGGCTCGGCCCCGCCAAGGGCCGCACGCGCGCCGCTGCGCGCCTCAATCACCAGGGAGGACATGCCGATCCCCAGCACGACCACGATCACCAACACGAAGCCGAGGCCCAGGGTGTGCAGGTTGTGGACCGGGATGGGGGTCGTGATGGCCGTGGCCGCGAGCCGCGGCGCCGCAAGCCCGAACACCCCGGCGCCCACAAACGCGGCCCCGCCGTACGCGAGGGTCCGCCCCGCCACGCGCGCCGCCACCCGACGGGCCAACGCCTCGGGCAGGCGCAGCCGGCGGCTCCACCAGCCGAACGCCGCACCAGCGTTGTGCCCACGCCGAAGCAGAGGCCGGGCAGCCAGCCGAGCCACGGCGACGGCATCGCCGGCGCCAGGACCGTGTAGAGGATCACCGCGTAGGCGCCGACGCCCCAACCGGCGATGAAGCCATGGACCAGGGCCATGCCCGGCGTGATCCCGCCCTGCGGGCCCTCGGCGCCCGGCGGCCGGGGATCGAGCCGCCACGGCGCGCGCCCGCCCAGCACATACCAGCCGGCCACCGCCATCGCCGCGCCCACGACCAGATACACCACGTAGTCCACGCCCGGGTCGCGCATCCAACGCGCGAGCGCGAGGTAGGCGAGTTCGCTGCCCAGCGCCCGCTGGAGCGTGAAGGCGGCGGAGAACAGCAGCCCCACCGCCAGCCCGCGCCGGGTGGAGTAGCTGCCGATGGCGTAGCTGAAGGTGATCGGCCACGTGTGCTCGTCCGGCGTCAGGCCGTGCAGCACGCCCAGGGCCAGCGCGGTCGCGGCGGCCCCGACCAGCGGCAGGTCGGCGCGGGGCAACCAGAGGTCCAGCACGACGCCACCCCCGCCCGGTGGGCGCTTCCCGCAAGATGAGACGAAGTATCGCTAGGCGGGGGGCGGGAGTCAAGGGCCGGACGGTCCGGCGGACGCGCCGTGCCCGAGTACGCCCCTGGCAGCCCGGAGCGCGGGTGCGCACAGCCAAGGGGGCGCCTACCCGGTCCAGAGCGACAGGGGCGGGCTCCCCGGGCGCGAGGCCCGCGCGCAGCCCGCGGCCCCCTCGGTCCCGGCCAACCGCCATGGCGCCACGCCCGCCGACGGATCGGCCCTCCTCCGCTCGCGGGACCCGCCGTCGCCCCCACCGCTGTGGCCGCCACCACCTCGTCTCTGGCGCGGGCGACCACGCACGCGGGCACCGCCGAGGATCCCCTGGGACCTACCGCCGTAGCATCCCCTCAGCAGGGAGCGGGCCTTGGGCACTGGCCCCGCGCCTCTCTGCGTGGTGCGGGCCGGACGGCTGTGCGGGCAGGCGGGCTCGGAGGGTGGCTGGCCCCGCGTGCCCGGGGCACGGGTGAGCGCAGCCGACACGGCCGGTTAGGTGGTGGCCACGGTCACCACGGACGGATCTGGCCGCTTGGAGTCCTGAGCGGCGTCGGGGGGCCGCAAGGGCAGCGCGTCGTGGGCGGGCGCGGTCGCGAGTGCGCCGGGCCTAGACCGGGCGCACAGCGCCCGCCCTGCGCCGGTATGCCATAGGCCCACAGCGCGTGGGCGGCAGTCAAGGCACCGCGGGAAAACCGGAGATGCGCCAGGCCGCTGGCGGTCGAGGGCCGCGGCGTGCTCGGTGAACAGCCTGAGCGACCCGGCAGGACGGGCGTCGGGCGAAATCACGGCGCATGTGCGGCGTACGTGCGCCTGAGGGCAGCGGACTGGACAGCAGCAGCGCTCGGCCCGCAGGGGGAACCTTTGGGGCGCAAGCGGTGGCTGCGCGTTGGGCCACGGGGCGCCGCGCCGAGTGCGGCACTCTGCACCAAGGGCCCCCACCGGCATGCTCCAACCCCGCGGGGCGGTCCCGCGCTGCAAAGGCGTGGGCGGGCGGGGGGCGAATCGCAGCCCGATCATGCGCGGGTGCTCGCGGAACCGGGGCAGCCGCAGGGCGATCGGGAGGCGGTCGGGCATGGGCGGGTTTCTACCGACGAAGCGGCAGTTGGAATGGCAAGAGCTGGAGTTCGGGATGTTCTGCCATTTCGGAGTCAATACGTTCACGAGGCGCGAGTGGGGCGAGGGGACCGAGGACCCCGCCATCTTCCAACCGGCGCGCCTGGATTGCGGCCAGTGGGCGCGGGCCGCGCGGCGGGCGGGGATGCGTTACGCGATCCTGACGGCCAAGCACCACGACGGCTTCTGCCTCTGGCCGACCGAGACCACCCGGCACAGCGTGCGCAGCAGCCCTTGGCGAGGCGGTCGAGGCGACGTGGTGCGCGAGTTCGTCGACGCCTGCCGGGCGGAGGGGATCCTGCCCGGGCTGTACTGCTCCCCCTGGGACCGCAACGCGGCGTGCTACCCGGACCCGGCGGCGTACAGCGCCTTTTACGCGGAGCAACTGCGCGAGTTGCTCGGCGGGTACGGACCCCTCGCCGAGGTCTGGTTCGACGGCGCCGGATCGGAGGGCTACGTGTACGACTGGACCCGGATCATGGCCGTAGTGCGCGAACTGCAGCCCGAAGCGGTCGTCTTCAACATGGGGGATCCCGACGTGCGCTGGGGCTGCAACGAGACAGGCTACGGCCACCCCGACCTCTGGACGGTGGTGGATGCCTCTCGATGGGAGACGGTGTGGGAGGGCGCGGAGGCGCTTCCTCCGCCGGGCGTGTACATGCCCGCCGAGGTGGACACCACGCTCAATCGCGCGGGGTGGTTCTGGCACCCCGGGGCGGAGGGGTCGATCAAGGGCCTGGACGAGCTGGTCGGCATCTACTACCGCTCGGTGGGTCACGGCGGCAACCTCCTGCTGAACGCCGCCCCCAACCGCGACGGGCTCCTGGAGGCGGCGGAGGTCGCCCGGCTGGCGGAGTTGGGGGACGAGATCCACCGCCGGTTCGGAGCGCCGCTCGGCGAGGCGGGGCCAGGGTGGGGGGCCATCGAGCTCGACCTCGGCGCGCCCGCCCTGGTGTCCCGCTTCGAAGCCATGGAGGATCTCCGCGCGGGGGAAACGGTCCAAGAGTGGGTCCTGGAGGCGCAGGTGCACAGCCTGCGCGGCGGCGTGCCCGCCTGGCACCGCCTGGCCAGCGGTCGCGCGCTCGGGCACAAGCGCCTCGGGGATTTCGCGCCCATCCGGGCGCAGCGGTTCCGGCTGTTTGCGACCCGCTCCCGGGGCGGGCCCGGGCGGCTGCGGAGCCTGCGGGTGTTCGGGTAGGCGGCGGGGCCTCCGGCACCCGCCGGGATGCGGGGGTAGAGGTGCGGGCTGGCGGCAGCCCACGCCTGGCCGCGGTCCTTGGTGAGCGGCGTCACGAGGACCGTCGGGAACCGCGATGTGCCCAGGGTCTCCGGCAGGCCGACCAGCACCACCGGGCGAGCACCCTGCTGCGCACGGCCAGGCAGCACGTGCTCGGGCAGCCGCGCCAGGACCACGGCGCCCGGCGCCAGGCAGTCAGCCATGGCGGTCCTCGACCACCAGTCCTTGACCTGGGATGTAGCGGAGGGACCGGCCGCGCGGCGGGCCGTCCGGACCCCAATCGTAGGGTTCGAACTCCCCGAGGCGACTGAGGTCGGTATCGAGCCAGGCATGGTCCTCGGCGGTGGGGCCGGCGCCGCCAGGCTCCAGCCGGCCGCCCTCCCGGGCGCCGGTTCCGCTGGACCCCGTCGCCTCCACGGCGGCGCGCAGGGCTTGGTGGGCGAAGGCTTGCACAGGAACGCCGGCCGCGTGGGCTGCGGCGCGGACCGCCTCGTAGAGCACGGGGTCCAGGCGCCAGGGCGCAACGGAGCACCTCGTAGGGTCCGGCAAAGTCCAGCACCTCGACCGCATCGAACAGCAGAATGCCCACCGTGGGCGGCGCAGGCATGGCGGCACCTCCTCGGTCGTGGATGTGGCGGGCGCCGTTCTACGGGCGCGGGCGAACGGTGCCCGTCGGCGCGGACGCGGACTTACTGGAGACCGTCTCGCTCACATGAGGACGCGGCACTCCAGGCCTCACGGTCGTTTACCGCGACCCAGGCGGCGCCGGTGTGCGACCCAGGCCGCGGTCAGTGCCTACCGACGTGAGGGGTGGACGTGCGCGGACGGGCCGCCGCCGGTGGCCGCCCCGTGGCCCCGTCCTACTCCGGTTCCAACCACACCGCCGCCACCTGGATGCCGCGCCCGTCATGCAGGCGCCAGGTGAGCACCAGCTGCCCGCCCGCCGTCGCCTCCGCCGGCAGCGGGAAGGTGACGGGGGTCGGCGGGTCGCTGGGGCGCAGCGGCCCGTGGATCGGGATGCCGCCGGCTTCCAGCGACACCGCGGCGCGGTAGCGGCCGTGGTAGAGGACACGGACGCGGTAGCGGGCCAGGGGGTCGAGGTGCGGGTAGGCAAGCACGAGCGGTACCCCGTACAGGGTCTCGGCGGCCGTGTGCCACAGCCGCGGCTGCGGCGGTGCGCCCCGCTGCAGGGACGGGGTCGGGACCAGGAGCACCGCGTGCAGGAACGCGGGGTCCTCGGGCGGCACGGCGCCGCCGACCAGGTGCGGCTGGGCGCCCGCGTGGCCCAGGTCGTCCAGGAACCCGCCAGGCGCTGGCGCGTGCGCGGCGCCGAGGTCCGCCAGGGCCCGGGCGCGCTCGGGCTCCGTGGGCAGGGCGGCGATGGAATCCAGAGAGGCGGCCAGCCAGGGCCCTTCGCCCAACGGGGCGTCCAGGGCCTCCAGGTTGGCGCCCCGCTCTTCGCCCGAGGCCCCGTGGCGCGCGACGCTGAGCTGCAGGCCGATACCGGCGAAGAGCCCGTCCGCGAGTTCATGGATGCGGGCGCGCCACGCCGCGGGCGCATCCTCCCCCTCAGGCACCAGGGCCTGCCGGGCGCCCTGCAGCGCCACGTCCGCGCCACGCTCGGGCGCACGCGCCAGCCAATGCCGCGCGCGTTCCTCCCGAGCCACCGCCGCGACCAGGCGGCGGCGCACAACCGCGTCGTAGTACCCTCGGTACAGGGCGGCCCGCAGGCGCCAGTTGCCCCGCTCCTCCGCCGTGGACGCGGATTCCACCGCCTGCAGTTGCCGCAGGGTGAGCGGCACCTGGGGATTGGTCAGCAGCGGGCCCTCCCAGTGGCGCTCCAGCGCCAGGAGCGCCTGGGCCAGGGCGTCGGCGTGGCGCGGCGCCGCCAGCAGGCGCGCGTACTGGCGCAGCACCTCGCCGAGGTCGGCGTCGGGATCCCAGCCCAGGGCCGTCCAGACGAACTTGTTGACGTCGTCGTTGACGCCCTCGGAGTAGGTGACGAAGCCCTGGCTCCCGGGGGCCTGGGCGCGCAGGATGCGGGCCTGGGTCGCGGGCTGGGGGTTGATGGGCTCGCGGCCGAGGGTGGCCATGAACGCCGGGTCCCAAGCCGGCACCGGGAACTGGCAGTGGATGGTGTGGGCGATGTCCGGATACAGGCGCAGGGCGCAGCCCGCGGGCAGGGCCTGCCGCATCTCCGGGAGGGTGCACGCGGTCCAGGGCCCGTAGACCAGCCCCGTGAGCCAGGCAGGCGGGCGCTCGCGCAGGATGCGGAACAGCTCGTTCAACTGCGGCGGCGGAAAGCCTTGGCCCGACAGCCACAACTCGGCGCCGGGATGCCGCGCCCGCAGGACGGCCGCCAGACGCTCCAGGAACGCGCAGAGCGGCGCCGGCGGCGTGTGGCCGGGGTCGCCGCCGGGCACGAAGACGTGGTCGAGCCGGGCGCAGAGCGCGAACGCTTCGTCAGCGGCGCGGAGTTCGGCGGCCACCGTGGCGGGGTCGCGGTAGTCCGCGGCCATGAGCGGGTACCAGAGGCCCGCGGCCAGGCCGTACCGGTCGAGGATCGCGGTGACCCGGGACAGTATCTCCTCTTTGGAGAAGCGCATCAGTGGGTTGGTGTCGGCGTCGTCCGTTCGCGGGGGCAGCAGTTCGATGGTGTTGGCCCCGAATAGCGCCAGGTCGCGGATGTAGCGGTCGAACTGCTCCGGCGACCAGGCGTCGTAGGTGTTGTTCTTCGGCCGGTATCCGAGCTGGTGCCCGCGCAGGGGGTAGCGGGGCGCGGTGTCGACCTGGAGCGGCGCCGACAGGTGGACCCGTCCCGGCCCCATGTGCAGGTGGCGCAGGAGGCACCCCACCGCGAAGAGGACGCCGCGCGCGTCCAGGGCCTCCAGGTGGACCGCCGGCGCGCTCCCCTCGCCGTGCTGGGTACGGATGCGGTAGCCCTCGGGGAGGGGCGGCGGAGGGAGAGCCCCTGGCCACGCGGCGCCAGGGGCCGGGGCGAGGCCCGAGGCCAGGGCCTGTCCCGACCGAGGGACGTCCCCGCCGGCCCCGCCCGTCGCGTCACCCCCGCCCGTTCCACCGGCCCCGTCCGACAGCACCACCGCCGCCACCCCGGCCGCGGGCCGGGCGTGGGCCACGGACCAGCGCACCCCGGTGCGGGCAGCGACCTCTGCCAGCAGGACGTCCACAGCCTGCGCGCGGGGCCCGGTCCAGCCGGCGGGCACGACGAGCACCGCCGCCGTGAGGTCCAGCACGGGGATCCCCTCCTCAAAGGTCGGTCGAGCGCCGCGAGGGCGCGGGGTGCTCTCGCGGCACGGGTGACGCGTTCACATCCCTGACGGCGTCGGTTACTTCCACGGTGGGACCGCAGGGCCTGGGGGTCAGGCCCAATCGTCATCCTGCAACAGCGCCAGCACGTCCTGAGCAGCCGAGGGGATAAGACGCCGGAGCTCATCGGGCTGGTCGCCGTCTGACCAGCGCCGCACCCACTCCTCAAGCTCGAACACCTTGTACGTCACCCAGGCCGCCCGCAGGCTTCGCCGGAAAGATCCGGCGTCCAAGGGGTGGGCGGCGGTGCGGTTCCAACCGGTGACAAAGCAGTCGATCGCCATGTCTCGTAGGGATGCAGCCGGCACCGTGTCCCAAGGTTCAGGCGCGGTGCTGGTCCGTGTTTGAGGCAGATGCAGCGAACCGCGCCCGTTCCGGGGTCCGTCCATTGCACGCGCTCGACACACCCCCCGTCCCCGTGACGGGCGAGAGATGCGGCCGCTCACACCCCCACACAGGCCACGCTGTACAGCAACCCGGCCGCCCACCGCTCGGACTTCGTGCCGCCCGCGATCACAGCACTTGCGCGCGAACACAGCAACGTCGCCGCCGTGAAGGAGTCGAGTGACGATCGGCGGCGCATCAGCGCACTCCGGGCGCTGGTCGGCGACCGACTGGATCTGCTGGTGGGGATGGACGACTGCCTCGTCGAGGGCGTGCAGGTCGGGCCGCCTCCGTGCCGGTGGGGGCGCCGGTGGGCTGCTCCCCCCTCCGCCGCTAGCGGTCTTCCTCATCAGGCTTGCGGCGCGTTCCCTCCGGCCCTTATGCTCCGTTCATGCGACCCGAGGTGGGACCCCGTCTTTGCGCCGCCGTCGCCGGGGAAGGGGATGGTCTGCCCATTTCCAGGCGTCGGCGGTAGCCCGGGCCCCTCCGGCCTCCCCGGCGCCCGCCGGGGAGGGGATCCCGCTGGATCCGGAAACCGCCTTGCTCGTCACCGGCGACGCCGCCGCGTCGCTCGGCACCTACTTCGCCCTGGTGGCGATGGCCGAGCTGAGCTTCCACATCGCGCACTCCGTGGCGCTGATGAGCCTCCAACTCGGCGCCGGCGCCGCCGCGGGCATCCTCCTGGCGCCGCTCGGCGGCCGGCTCGCCGACCGGGCTGCTGACCGGCGGCGGCTCTGGCTCGCCGGGCGGCTCTGCCAGGCCGTTGTCGCCGTGCTGCTCGCCCTGACCCGCAGCCCGAGGCTGCTGGTGGGCCTCAGCGCCGCGTCCGCGGCAGGCGCCGCCCTCTCCGCCCCTGCCTCGGGCGCCTTCCTCGTGGACGTCTTCGGCCGGGGCCGCATCGTCCGCTACAATGCGTCCCGGACCGTTGCCGTCGGGGTGGCGCGCCTGGCCGGCCCGCTGCTCGCCGGCCTCGTCCTGGCCCGTTGCGGCGTGGCCGTGGCCTTCGCGGTCGACGCGCTCGGGTTCGCCCTGTCTGCGGCCGCCATCGCGGCCGTCCGCCCACGCCGGCGGCCCCCGCAGCCGGCAGTGCCCGCGCCCGCGCCTCACGCCGCCCCGCGGGACCTCCCCCCGCGGGCGGGGTACGGCCCCCTGCTCGCGGACCCCCTGCTCCGCTTCACCCTCGCCCTGCGCGCCTGGTCCCTGGTTGGCCAGTGGGGTGTGAACAGCCTGTGGCTGGTGTGGATCCAAGCGGCCCGCTTCGGCGGCCCCCCGCTGATGGGCGCCGGCATGGCGCTATACGAGGGCGGGTCGATCGCCGCCGGGCTGCTGCTGCCCCGACTGAGCACACGGCCACGGACCGCCACGCCCGCGGCCCTCGTCGCACTGGAGGCGGCCTGCTGGTGCGCCTATCCCTTCGTCCACGGGGCGCCGCCCGTCCTCGCCCTCTCCGCCCTCGAGGGCGCGTGCGCCTGGCTACTGAACCTGCTGCTGACATCATGGATCCAGGTGCGCGTACCGGAGTCCCGACTGGGCGCGGCCTTGGCCGCGGAGGGTCAGGTCGACGCGGCGGGCCACCTGGGCGGCGTGGCCGCCGGGGCCCTGGCGGCTCCGGCGCTGGGCCTGCGCGCGGCCTTCGGGGCCATGGCCTTGACGACGGCGGTGGGGTGGGGCGGCACGCGCGCCGTGCTGGCCACGGCGGCACGGCCGGACGCCACCAAACCACCCCGTACGACTGCGGCACCATGATGGACCCCGTGGTGGGGCCGACGGGCATGTCGGGACCGGTGGCGGCGGGACGACCCGTGGCGGGCCGACGGCGCCCACCGAGGCCCCGTCCCGCCCACCTGCCGGGCCCTCGAGGGCCCGTGCCCCGCATGGCCCACGACCCTCGATGTCGGAGACGGCGGTGCCGCAACCGGAGCACCAGTTGACGATGCCCCCGATAGATGAGGCCGTCGGGGCAGTGGGCGGCGAAGGCGTGCGCCACCGCGCGTCTGGCCCAGGGTCCATCGCCCGCCGGTCTGGGTCGTCTATGGCCGAGCGTCGTCCCACGAGCAGAAAGCGCGCGGCGACCTGACGCGGCAGGTGGCCCATGTGCAGGAAGGACTCAGGGTGCTTCGCATCTCGTGCGAACGGTGGGACGGCTCAGCGCGAGAGTGTCCGCGCTGCTCCGGTGGGCCGCCGGGATCTCCCAGCGCGGTCGCGTCAGCCAGGCGTCCCTCGCCCTCTGGCTCTGGCACTGACGCCGCGACGGTGCGCCCGAACGAAGATCGGGGCGCCGGTCGAGCCGGCTGCGATGACCGGGCACGCGTAATCGCGGCCGTGGTCCGGCCGCGCGAACTCGCCGGCCAGCCGCGTCACGAGCCGACAGGCCGCCCACCGTAGGCGCGATCGGCAGGGCACACCGGCTATAATCCTGATTTTCGCAAAGGGGCTGCCCGACGCCTTGGCGCCCAGGCGCCGGCCCCTCGCCACGACCTCACCCGCTCGTATGGCAGGGTCCTTCTGCGACAGCGG
>JAJZZC010000350.1 GCA_021797775.1 Bacillota bacterium | reverse complement strand
CGCGACCATGTCGGGCGCGACCACCGCGTAGCGCGCCCGCCCCCGCACCGCGGCGACCACCTCGGCCACGGCGGCGGCGCCGGCCGGCAGGGGCCGGCGGCCGCTTGGCTCGGGCTCCCCGTCTACGCCCCGGGTGCCGTCGGTATTGCCTCCAGCCATCACGCACCGCCCCCTCCTACCGCCTGAACGAGCCAGGGGGATGGGGCCCCCGGCACACCGGCCCTTGGCTACGCCCGGCATGCGGCTACGCGGAAGCCCTGGGCGGCAGGACGGCGCGCAGCCTGGCCAGCAGGTCTGTGTAGAATGTGAGGTTGTGGAGCGTGGCTAAGCGCAACGCCAGCGGGTCCCCCACCGCAAACAGATGGTGCAGATAGGCACGGCTGTAGCGCCGGCAGCAGGGACAGCCACAGTGCGCGGACAGCGGCCGCCCGTCGCTCAGGTAGACGTCATCCAAGATGTGGAGGTACTCGTAGAAGCCGTCCTCAAGGACGGAGGCTGGCTCGGCCGACCGGAAGTTGTAAATCCGGCGGTGCCGCGCATCGCGCGTAGGCAGCGTGCAGTCAAAGAGGTCATACCCCATACGCGCGCAGGCCACCACGTTTTCCGGCTTGCCCACGCCGAGCGCAAAGCGAGGGTGACCGGCCGGCATCAGGTCGGCGGTGAGTTGGAGGGTCTCCGCCAGCAACCGCCCGCGCTCGTCCACCGGCCACCCGCCGAGGCCATACCCGTCAAAGCCGATCTCCGCGAGCGCGCCGGCGCAGGCGCGGCGCAGCGCGGCATCGTCGCCGCCCTGGATGACGGCGAAGAGCAGGGGCCGCCCACCCGGCCCCCAGTCGCGTTCGGACGCCAGGCGGTCGAAGACGGCGCGGCAACGCCGCGCCCATGCGATCGTGCGCTCGACGGACGCGCGCTGCTCGGCCGCCGGTTCCTCCGGCCGCGTGCAGTCGTCCAAGCACATCATCACATCGCCACCGAGTTGGAACTGGAGCTGGATCGATTTCTCTGGGGTGAGGATGCGGCGCCGACCTCCCGCTTCGGTGCGAAAGACCGCCCCGTCCCGGCTCAAGCCCCCCAGACCAGGGTTCTCACGGATCAGCGAGAGCACCTGGAACCCGCCGGAGTCGGTGACCACCGGACCGTCCCACCCCATGAAGCGGTGGACGCCGCCCACGGCCCGCAGCACCCGGACGCCGGGCGTCAGCATCAGGTGATAGGTACTGATGACCACGGCGCGGACGCCGCAGGCGGCGAGGTCCGCGGTATCCACCGTGCGGACGACGCCGCGCGTGGCATCCGGCAGGTAGGCCGGCAGGTCCAGCACCCCGTGGCGTGTGACCAACCGGCTCCAGCCGGGCGCGGCATCGGCTTCCGGCACGGGCTGCGGCACCCCCTCTGCCGTCCCGCGGCGGAGGCCGGGGACGGGCTTCGGACCTCGCGCGCCATGATACCCCGTCCGCCGAGTGCCCGCCCGCACGCCCCCTTCTCCGTGAGGCGCGCACCAGGGGGCGTGCGCGGGCGTCGTCTTCACCCCGCCGGAACGTCCGGGCTTGTCCACATCCTTACAAAGAGCCGAGGGCCGCGTTACTTCAGGGCCTCCTCCACCGCGGCCACCACGTCGGGCGTCAGCCGGACGTCCGATGCCTGCACGTTCTCGGCGACCTGTTCGGGCCGCGAGGCCCCGATGAGGGCTGAACTGATCTCCGGCAGGCGGAGCACCCAGGCCAACGCCAGCTGGGTCAAGGGGATACCCGCCTGCTCGGCGATGGGGCGGAGCCGCTCCACCCGCCGCAGGTTCTCCTCGCGCATCAGACGCTCGTTGCCCGCGCCGCGGCTGCCCGCTGGGGCCGGCTCCCCCGTCCGGTACTTGCCGGTCAGCACGCCCTGGGCCAAGGGCGAAAAAACGATGAGACCGATGCCCTCCTCGCGGCAGACCGGCAGCACCTCGCGCTCGATGCCGCGGGACAGCATGTTGTAAACGGGCTGCGAGGCGGCGAGGGCGCGCAGGTGCAGGCGGCGCTCTATCTCCCGCGCCTCCTTGATACGGTAGGCGGGCCACTCGCTGACCCCGGCGTAGAGGACTTTGCCCTGCTGCACCAGGTCGTTCAATGCGAAGACCGTTTCCTCGATGTCCGTCTCTTCATCGAAACGGTGGCAGTACAGGATGTCGACGTAGTCGGTGCCAAGGCGCTTCAGGCAGCGGTCGACGCTCTCCAGTAGGTGCTTGCGCGAGGTGCCGCGATCGTTGGGCCCAGGGCCGGTCGGCCAGTATACCTTGGTCGCGATGACCAGGGAACCGCGATCCACACCCTCCAGCGCCTGGCGGAGGACCACCTCGGCCTGACCGCCTTGGTAGGCGTCGGCGGTGTCAAAGTGGTTGATCCCCGCGTCCAGCGCCGCGCGCACGCACGCCTTGGCGCCCTCGGTCCCCACGCTACCCCCGTACGTCAGCCAGCTCCCCAGCGACACCGCGCTCACCTTGATACCTGCGCGACCGAGCCTGCGATACTGCAAGAAACGAGCCCCCTTTCCCAGGACGCCGCCACGGCTTTGCCAAGCGGGCGGCCTCGTCCTGCCGCGCGGGGCGAGGCCGCCAGGGTCTCGGGCGCGGGCCGGGGCCACCGTTTATCGCCTCCCGGCGTCTGGCCTCATGAGCGTGTGCGCGCATAGCCCAGCATTCTTATGCCGCAGAGGGAGGCCACGCCAGCCGAAGGCGGGGGGTGATGGTGACCTTGGGGCCACGCCTGGCAGCGTAGGGCGACAACCAGGGGGCGTACAGGGGCTCCGGGGAGCCCCTCCGTGCACCGCCACCGTCGGCGCCTCTCCGCCGAATCGTGCGGCCGTTGCGGTGGCGGGCACCGGGGATGCCCCGGCCCACCACCACACGGCTGTGTGCACAGTCGTTCGCACCCCAAGGCCCCTGCCCGGGGCGACGCCACCCTGTCCCCAAAGCTCCCCAAAGCGCCCGCGGCAGGGCCTGCAATCTGGACGCGGAACCATCTAGCAGGGGCGTCGTTGATGGCGAGCCGGGCTGGGGGTGCGGGCGGGTGCGGTTCGACGGCAAGGTGGCGCTGGTGACGGGATCGTCGCGGGGCATCGGCAGGGCGCTGGCCCTGACGCTGGGGCGCGGCGGGGCCACGGTGATCGTCCACTACAAGCGGAACCGCGAGGCCGCCGACGCGGTGGTGCGCGAGGTCGAGGCCGTCGGCGGACAGGCTTGGCCGCAGGCGGCGGACCTGGAGGACGGCGTGGCGCTCGATCAAATGTTTGACCGCGTGCAGGCGCGGCATGGGCGACTCGACCTGTTTGTGGCTAACGCCGCGGCGGCGGCCTTCAAGCCGTTCGGCGAGTACAAGGCCTACCACCTGGACCGTACGTTCAGCCTAAACGTCAAGTCGTTTGTGCTCGGAGCGCAGCGCGCGGCCGCGCTGATGTCCCGCGGCGGCAGGATCCTGGCGATCACCAGCTACGGCAGCATGCGAGCCTTCCCGACATACGGCAACCTTGGCTCGGCCAAGGCGGCGGTGGAGGCCTGGGTGCGCTACATGGCCCTGGATCTGGCGACCAGGGGGATCAACGTCAACGCGCTCAACGCCGGCGTCGTCGACACCGAGTCCGCAGACTACTTCTACGGCCAGTCCGGCATGCCGCCGGTGGAGTCGGTGGTGGCGCGCATCCCCAAGGGCCGCAAGGCCACTCCGCAGGAGGTGGCCGACGTGGCCGCCTTCCTGCTCTCCGCGGAGGCCGAGTACGTGACCGGCGCCACCATCGTGGTCGACGGCGGGCTGACCATCGCCGCGCCACCGTTTGTCGACGAGGCGCCCGCCGTTCCCGCGGCTGACTGAACTCGCGGTGCAAGCCCCCGGCTTTAGCCGCGGGGTGAGCCGCGCGGCGCCCTTGCCCAATCGCTCGTTCGGTGGCACGTTCGTGCCAGCAGCTTGGCAACCGAACGTAGCGGGTCGCGCCAGGTAGTCCTCTGGC
>JAJZZC010000349.1 GCA_021797775.1 Bacillota bacterium | reverse complement strand
TCTGCTCCGCCGCCGCCTCAAGGGCCGCGATCAGGTGCTCGCTGGCGATCGTCTCCGCCACCACCGGGTCCCCGCGCAGCGCGTGGAGGCCGCGTGTGGCGGGCGTGTCTGGCAGCCGCCCCAGCAGTTTTTGCTCCGCACGCAGCGCCTCCATGGCGAGCCGCATCCACTCCGCATTATGGGTCGCGTCGCGGATCAGCGCTGCCCCCGCGGTCGCCTCCGAAACCGCGCCCACGAGCCCCCCCTAGCGGAATCGCCGTCGCTGCACTCACCTGTATCTCCTCCTCAGCGAGTTTCGGTCTATCTGTCATATATTATAGCCACCTTCCGCGCGCAATACAATCACCAAGTCCCGGGTGAAGCCTCGTCCCCCCCTGTGCGGCGCTGGGGTTCTGGGCGCGCGGCACAGTGTCGGTATAGTGCAGAGATAGGAGGCGCAGACAATGCCACGTCACACCCACGGGTGGCAGTCTCCGGGGTAGCATGGCCGGAGAATCATCCCGTGCATCATGCGCTGCATGGCCTGCTGGCGCACGCGGGTTTTGCTGCGGGCGGCGTCCGCCCGGCGTATCGCCAGCCCGATGCGCCCCACCGGCCACGTGAAACACATGTGGTGCGCGGGGTGCCGCCGAGTGCAGCCGCACCTGCAGCCGCACGGGGCGGCGTTGGCGTGATGGGCACATGGCTGGCATGGCTGGCTCGCGCCTTGCCCTTGGCCGGCGTGGCCCTGGCCGTGGGGATCGCGGCCCGGTGGGCCCAGCGGGAGGCCGTTCAGGGTGCGGACCTGTCCCCTGTCCCCTGAGCAGTGCGCCGCGCGGCGGCGGCAGGTGATCGGCGCGCTGGCGGTGGGGTTCGGGGCGGGCGCCATCCTGGCGGTGGTGACACACACACCGTGATGCCCCCAGCCCCGTCCCGCTGCCCCCGACCCGGTTCATGACGAGAAAGTGAGTATGGGTTCACATGAAGTTAGTCCTGGCCGAAAAGCCGTCCGTGGCCCGCGACCTGGCGGTGGTGATGGACCCCGCTGCCCGGCGCGCCGAGGGGTACCTGGAGGGCCGCGCCTACACCTGGACCTGGGCCCTGGGGCACCTCGCGGAACTGGCGCCCCCAGAGCACTACGCGCCCGACCTGGCGGGCCGCTGGCGGCTGGACCTACTGCCCGTGATTCCCGGTGCCTGGGCGCTGCGACCCCGGCCCGGAGAGGCCCAGGCCGCGCAACTCGCCGTGCTGCGCCGGCTCCTCGGCCAGGCGGCGGAGGTTGTGGTGGCGACCGACGCCGGGCGCGAGGGCGAGGCTATCTGGGAGTACATTGCAGAGGTCTGCGGGTACGCCGGTCCCGCCCAGCGCCTGTGGCTCAGCGAGAGCACCCCGGCGGCCGTGCGGGCGGCCTTCGCGGCCCTGCGCCCCCCGATGGTCCACCTGGCGGCGGCGGCCCGCGCCCGGGGCCAGGCGGACTGGGTGGTCGGCATGAACGCGACGATGGCGCTGTCCGCGCGCCACGGTGGCCTGTGGTCGGCGGGCCGCGTCCAGACGCCGACGCTGGCGCTGCTGGTGGCCCGTGAGGTGGAGATTCGCGGCTTCCGGCCCGAGGACTACTGGACTGTGGACGCCGGCCTGCGGGCCGAGGGCGCCACGTACACGGGCCGCTGGTTCCGCGGCGACACCGACCGGCTGCCCAGCGCCGCCGAGGCCGAGGCCGTCGCCAGTCGGGTGCGCGGGCAGAGCGGCCGCGTGGCGTCCGTCGAGCGGCGCCGCACCCAGGAGGCCCCGCCGCGGCTCCTCAACCTGACCGCCCTGCAGCGGGCCGCCAACGCCCGGTACGGCCTGACAGCCGCGCAGGCCCTCGCGGCGGCGCAGGCGCTGTACGAGGCTGGGTACCTGACCTACCCGCGCACCGACTCGCGCCACGTGACCCCCGAGGTCGCGGGCACGTTCCCCGACCGACTTCGGGCCGTGGGCGGCGCCGCTCTCGGTCCCATCGCCCAGCGGCTGGCCGGCGCCTGCCCCGACCCCGGCAAGCGGGTGATCGACGGGTCAAAGGTGACAGACCACCACGCCCTGTTGCCGACGGCCAGGGCGGTGGACGTGGCTGGGCTGCCGCAGGACCAGGCACTGGTCTACGACCTGATGGCGCGCCGTTTTGTGGCGGCCCTACTGCCTGCGGCGGAGCACGACGAGATCGAGGCCATCACGGAGGTGGCCGTGGAGACGTTCCGCAGCCGCGCCCGCGCCTTGGCGGTCCCTGGGTGACGCGAGGTCGAGGCGCCCGCGCAGGAGGCCCGCAGCGGGGCGAAGGGCGGGTCGGGTGGCCAAGATTGCCGCCGACGAGGCCGCCACGGGCGATTCCGGGGGCGACCTGGCCACCCTGCGCGACGGCGCCCCCGTCCGGTGCACCGACGCGCGCGCCGAGGCGCGCCAGACCCGCCCCCCCCAAGCGGTACACGGAGGCCTCCCTGCTGGCGGCCCTGGAGCACGCCGGGCGCCTGGTGGACGACGAGGCCGCCGCCGAAGCCATGCGGGAACGCGGCCTGGGGACGCCGGCCACGCGGGCCGTGATCATCGAAACGCTTGTCAAGCGCGAGTACGTCCGGCGCGACGACAAATCCCTGGTGCCGACGGAGCGCGGCGAGCACCTGGTGGCCCTGGCGCCCGCCGAACTGCGTGAGCCAGTGACCACCGGGGAGTGGGAGGCCCGCCTGCACCGGATCGAGGCGGGCCAGGAGGACGCCAGCGCGTTTCTCGGCGGCCTCGCCGACCTGACGCGCCGCATCGTCGCCGACGTGGCCGGGCAGGAGCGCGCCGCGCCGACGGTGCCCGAGGCGGAGTCACTGGGCCCGTGCCCCCGGTGCGGCGCCCCCGTGGTCGCGGGTAAAGAAGGGCTACGGCTGTTCCCGGTGGCGCGACGCCGATGGCGGGTGCAAGTGGGTGTTGTGGAAGGAGGTCGCCGGCAAGACCATCACGGCGGCACAGGCACGGGAACTGCTCGGCAAGGGCGAAACGGCCAAGCCGGTCAAGGGGTTCACGTCCAAGGCGGGCAAGACGTTCGACGCCCGCCTGCGGCTGGACCGGGAGACCGGGCGCGTGGCGTTCGTGTTCGACGCACCCGCCCCGGCCAAGCCTGCCGCCAGCCCTAAGGAGCCGCGCATCATCAAAGGTCCTTGCTTGACAAGCGACGTGGGCTGCGAGATGCTAGCGTCGGGGTGCTAGGCGCTGGCAGCGCGTTGGGAACCGCCGTTCTTGCTTGGAGACCGAGAGTTCACCGCAGCGGACCTGGATCTGGTGTGCGAGACGGCCAGTCGGTTTCCGCAGCTGAGCCGCTGGGAGCTCGCGCTCACGATCTGTGAGAACCTGCCGTGGGAAGCGCCCAACGGCCGGCCACGGGTCCATTCCTGCCTGGTACTGCTGGAGCAGTTGGCGGCGGCGGGGCGCGTGGTGCTCGCGCCCAAGAGACCGCAGGGACCCCGCCGAGCGCGAGCAGCCCGGGCGGACGCCCTGCCCCCGATCGCGATTGTGGCCAGCCTGACGGATGTACGGCCGGTGACCGTGGAGCCGGTGCCGGCGGACGAGCAGCCGCGTTGGGATGCCACCATGGCGGCGGAGCATGCCCAGGGCTTCCGGCGTGCCTTCGGAGCCCATCAGCGGTACTGGATCCATGGCCTCTTCCAAGGGCAGCCGGTGATCCTGGGCGGGTTGCTGTTCGCGGCCTCCGCGCGCCATGTGGCCTGTCGCGATGTGTGGCTGGGCTGGGGTCCCCTGCAGCGCAAGCGCTTCCGCTACCGCTTGGTGGCCAACAGCCGCTTTCTGATCCGCGTCGGCGTCCAGGTGCCGCATCTGGCCAGCCACGCTTTGGCCTTGGCCCTGCGCCGCTTGCCCGGGGATTGGCTCGGGCGCTTCACGCCATCGCGAGCGACGACCTCCAGGAGATCGGGGTCCAGGGTCCCCGCGCCCAAGCCCCAAGCATCGTCGCCCGGGCGGCAGCCGCCGTGCCCCTCTGGGCAGGTGTAATACG
>JAJZZC010000348.1 GCA_021797775.1 Bacillota bacterium | reverse complement strand
TAGACGTACGCCAGATACGAGCCATCGGCGAGGCGGCGCACGGGGTCCAAGCGTAAGTTCTTCTTCACACGCCACAGACGCTCGGCGCCCCGCTCGCCGACTGCCCGCCACAGGTCGTAACTGAAGAAGTTGCGGTCCGCCAAGCAGAGCATGTCCGGCTGCAGGCACGGCAGCAACTCCCGCGCCAGGGTTGTCTCGCCTTGGCGACAGCCGCCGAGGGCCAAGCCGACGTGGGCGTGGGAGCCGGTCTCCGCCAGACCCACCACTTGCACCTGCGGATAGGCGCTGCCCACACCGCGCGAGTGTCCGGGGCGCTCGAAGGCCGTGTCGTTGGCTTCTGTGTCGGCCACGTCCAGACGGAGACCATCGATGGCCATCACGCGCCAGCGGCCATGGTACCAGACGTTGCGATCCCCCGCATGCCCGAGCGGCTGAGCGATCACCCGGAACAACTCCTGCAACGGCTCGGGTCCCAGGCGAGCGCGCGCCTCCACGATCGAGGCATTACCCGGGACGTGCCAGTGGGGGATATCGTCTACCACGGGGTGCAGGCCGTCCTGGCGCGCAGCGCCCCGACTGGGGGACGGAGCCCGGATCCGAGAGCGTCCTCTCGCCTCCGGCCCCTCCTCACGCATACTCGCGCGCCTCATCGCGCCTATAGCGACGCATTGCCAGCCCGCCGAAGACAATGGTGTATGCCGCCAGCACCTGTATGTTGCCCCAGCCCACCCAGCGGCCCGCCACCGCGTTCCAGCCGAGATCGGCGAAGTGGTAGGAGGGCAGGACCCGGGCGATGGTCTGCATGGCGTGCGGCATCACCTGATACGGGAACCACATGCCACCCAGCAGGGCAAGGCCCAGGTAGACGATCATCGTCCCACCCTGTGCGGACTGAGTGTCGAGCAGGTATCCCATGAAGATGCCCAGGGCGGCGAAGGGGATGCTGCCGAGCCACGTGCCCAGAACAAACCCCGTCCAGGCTTCGGCGCTCAGTTGCACGTGGTGGAGCGTGATTCCGAGAAGAGCCACCAGCAGCACAGCCGGCAGCGTGACCAGTACAGCCATCGCCGCCTTGCCGAACACGTATGCCATCGGGCTCAGGGGCGTGACCCGCAATTGGCGCGCCCAGCCCGCCGCCCGCTCCGCGGCGAGGGCGGCGCTGTTGCTGTTGAGCGCGGCGCCCATGGCCCCGTAAGCGGCCATGGCCACCATGTACTCCACGCCGAAGTTCACGGCGCCGACACCCAGGCTCGCGTTGCCGTAGATCGAGGTGAAGATCAGGTAGAAACCGGCCGGAAAGCCGACGGTGAAGATCAGGTAACGCCCGTTACGCAACGTCCGGCGGATCTCCAGCCAAAGGTAGGACCCAAAGCCCGTCATGCCGTTCCGGCCTCCCGCGAGGGGACGTTTTCGTTGACCAGGGCCAGGAAGGCCTCCTCGATGCCCGCGCCGCCGATCTCCAGATCCCGCAGCGGGAGATCGGCACGGATCGCCGCCCGCACCGTGGCGTCCGAATCGACGGTTCGCAAGCGTACATGCTCTCCGTCGATATCCACCCCCGTGACCCCGGGTAGCCCCGTGAGTTGCGCATGCTGGGCCCCGACCAGGCGGAAGCGGACATCGCGGCCGCCGGTGCGCGCCTTGATCGCCGCGGCCGTCCCGTCGGCCACAACGCGGCCCCGCTGCAGCACCACGATGCGGTCGGCGACGGCGTCGGCCTCTTCCAGGTAGTGCGTGGCGAAGACGATTGTCCGCCCGCGCGCCGCGAGCCCCCGGATCGAATGCCAGAAGCGTCGGCGTGTGTCGACGTCGAAGCCGGTGGTGGGCTCGTCCAGAAACAGCAGTTCCGGGTCTCCGGCGATGGCCAGCGCAAACCGCACCCGCTGCGCCTGACCGCCGGAAAGCCGTTCCACGTGGCGCTCGGCGAACTCGGTGCAACCGGCGGTCTCCAGCACCTCGCCCAGCGGCAACGGGTCTGGGTACAGGTTGCGCACGAAGCCGACCAGTTCCGCCACGCGGGAGTTGGGTGGAAGGCCGCCCGACTGCAGCATGGCCCCGACGCGGCCCGCCGCCACGGCTGCTGCGGCGCTGCCGCCCAACACATGCACCGTGCCCGCAGTTGGCTGTCTCAGCCCGAGCATCAGCGATACCGCAGTGGACTTGCCGGCGCCGTTGGGACCAAGCAGTGCCACCAGTTCGCCGCTGACGAGCGTCAAATCCATGCCGTCGATTGCGCGCGTCGTCCCGAAATCCTTGTGTACGCCACGGAACTCCACTGCGTTGGCCAAGGGCCGCACCTCCTGCGCCCCCAGGGTAACGCCGGGCGGGCCGCGGGCGGAAGTGGCAGTGCGTGCGAACCGGCCATGACAACCGTCATCCTCGCCGACGGGCGGTGCCCGCCTGTGGGACACCGCCGGGCTCGCCCCCTCGGCAACCCACGCCTCCCTCAGCCACCTCCCCATCACGCCCGGCCCCCGGTTGTCCCACACCTGAATCTGGCACGCCCTTCAGTGCCACCTCGCCCCAAAACGGAAAGTCCCCGTGGTTGCAAAGGACCGAGGGCCGGACCTGCTTGAGATCCGGACGATGGTCATGAGCCGCCGTCCCGA
This sequence comes from Bacillota bacterium, assembly GCA_021797775.1. Lineage (GTDB taxonomy): Bacteria > Bacillota > Sulfobacillia > RBS10-35 > JAJYVN01 > JAJZZC01. Next base: position 1,432 of record JAJZZC010000348.1, on the reverse strand, counting down.
CGGCCGTCTGGTGGCCCCGTCCCGACGGTCCAAGCCCCCCGGCAGTTCCTCCCGCTGAGCACAACCCCCGAAAAACCGTCGGCGGCGCGCGATGGTTACTGACGTCAAGTGGGAGCCGGATGATGTCGCGAAGCAGACAAGATTCATCGCAGCAAGGAGTGACTGCGGGAGTGTATCGGAAATTACTGCCCTTCCTCGTGGCGGGAGTGCTGGTGACCGCATCCACGGGCATCGTCGCCGCGCACCACGGGATCGCGGGTATCGGTGGGACGACGGTGAGTGGCATGGTGGGGTGAGGCTATCCCGGTTATGCGGACAGTCCGAGGCTGGAAGACTCCAGCGGTGGGAGGATGGTCCGCATGCCAGGGACGATGCCCCGGTACCCGAGCGAGTTCCGAACGCGGGCGGTGGGTCTGGCGCGGACGAGCGGCAAGACGATCGAAGGGGTGGCGAAGGACCTCGGCATCGCCCATCAAACGCTGCGCAACTGGGTGCGTCAGGCGGACGCCGACGCGGGCGGCCTGGGCCGCGCCGTGCGGCCGGCGTAGGTGCCATGTCGGGAGGCGTCGGATCTGTGCCGGCCCCGAGCGCGCCTCCGGCCGCACACCGCGCCCCAAAGGCGTCCATGTCCACGCGCACACGCCGCCCCAACCGCACGACGACACCAGGCGGCAGCACGCCCCGCCGGCAGTAGCCATAGCCCACGTCTTCACTGAGCCCGGCGTCGCGGGCGAACGCCCGGACCGTCACGGGTCGCATCGCACATCACCCCCGCGCGCATCATCGCGCCGCGCGCCGGGCAGCGGGTGCAGAATTCGCGACGAGTGAAAAACGGTGTTTCACTTGCGGGCAGGGGAGGGGTCAGCGGCGCGAAGGGCGCGGCATGCCCGTGCCGTCGAACACCGCGTTAATGGCGTCGCGGACGATCCCGGTGGAGAAGTCACCGCGGCCGATGTTGTAGTCGCATTGAGCGATGGCCCGTGGCCTCTCGCCCAAGAAGATCCGTCGAGCAGCCTAGCGGTAGGCGCGGGCCGGGTCGTTGTACGGGCCACGCTCATGCTTGTTCGGCGGGTCGGCACCCTGGGCGACCGCAGCCATCATCTCCGCCAGGCGCTCTTGCGCCTTTAGGAGCCGCCGTCGAACAAGGTAGGCCTGCTTGACAAGTAGGTACCCGCTCCGCATGATTTGCTGGGGTTGTATCGCCGCGATCCGAGGTCACATGCCGCGAGACCAACAGGCACAACCCTGTGACGGTCGGTCGCACAGTCGCGACGCCTGGCGTCACGACTCCCGCGCGCCCCGCCCGAGAAAAAGTTGTTTCATGGCGGCTCCTTAGTACTGTCCTAAGCGATGTCTCATGGACCCAGCGGCAGGGGGCAGAGGTCGGGAAGGGGAGGTCGGCAAGGAGCGGAGGATAACTCCAGATGGGTGA
>JAJZZC010000347.1 GCA_021797775.1 Bacillota bacterium | reverse complement strand
TTCTAGCGGAGGGACGGGGCGCACGCCTTAGGCGTGCGCCCCGTCCCTCCGCTTCATCCGCACCCGCCGCGCCCAGGAGTCGCCAGCCGCCCCGAGCGCTGCTTGCAGCGCCGTTCCGTCACCCCGGCGGCCTCTCGCCCGCACTCAAGTCGCATGGGCCTCATGAGGTCACCGTGCCTCAAGTGCCTGCCTACCCGATCCCTGCCCGTCCCGCCTGCTCGTGGGCGTGGTAGGAACTGCGCACCAGCGGCCCGGCCTCGCAGTGCCGGAACCCGCGGACCAGCGCCTCAGCCCTCAGCGCAGCGAACTCCTCTGGGGCGTAGTACCGGAGAACGGGTAGGTGCTGCGGGCTCGGGCGCAGGTACTGTCCCACAGTGAGGATGTCCACGCCAGCGCCGCGCAGGTCGTCCATCATCTGCAGGCACTCCACCCAGGACTCGCCGAGTCCGACCATGAAACCGGATTTGGTGCGCATACCCGCCGTACCCCAGCTGCGCGCGCGCCGCAGCAATTCCAAGGTCCGGTCGTAGCGCGCCCGCGCCCGCACCCTCGGCGTGAGGCGGCGGCAGGTCTCGATGTTGTGGTTGCAGATGTCGGGGCCCGCCTTGAGGATCCGTTGCAGGTGCTCCGCCTGCCCCTGCAGATCCGGGATGAGCACCTCCACGGTTGTCTCGGGGCAACGGAAGCGGATGGCGCTGATCGTTGCGGCAAAAATCGCTGAGCCGCCGTCGGGCAGGTCGTCGCGCGCCACAGAGGTGACAACCACATGGCGCAGCCCGAGGTAGGAGACGGCGTCGGCGACGCGCGACGGCTCCTCCAGGTCGACGCCGACTGGACGCCCCGTCGCGACCGCGCAGAAGCCGCAGGCCCGCGTACAGACGCGGCCCAGGATCATGAAGGTCGCGGTGCCGTTTGCCCAGCACTCGCCGATGTTGGGGCAGTGGGCCTCCTCGCACACCGTGTGGAGTTCGAGGCCGCGCATCAAGCCCTTGACGCGCGCGTACTGCGGCCCGCCGGGCAGCGGCGCCCGGAGCCAGGGGGGGCGGCGTCCCGGCAGGGATGGCGCCCCCAAGGCACGCTCCCGTGCCGTATGGGGTGCAGTGGACATCTCGCCGATCTCGGAGAGGGCGACGCTCGTGACCGCCCCGCATGTGGAGCCGTTCTCTCCCGCGGCCATCCTCGTGCCCCTTTCCTCGATACACCCGGCCCTGCCAGCGTCGGGTGTATCGCCCGTGGGTGCGCGCCCGGTGCCCATATCCCCGCCGGTTCAGGCAGACCTTCAGTATACGGGGGCGCCGGGCGCGTAGCCCTCCATCACGCGCTTGACCGTCTGCATGAACCGCCCGGCGGTGAGCCCGTCGGCCACGCGGTGGTCAAAGGAGAAGGAAAGGTTGACCATCTGGCGGATGGCGATGCCTTCGCCCACCACGGCAGGCCGCGGCAGGATCGTCTCCAGCGTGATGATGCCCGACTGCGGCGGGTTGATGATGGGCATGGAGACGATGGAGCCCAGCGCGCCGGTGTTGTTGACGGTGAAGGTCCCGTCCCGCATGTCCGCCGGTCCGAGATCGCCCGCCCGAGCCCGCGTGGAGAGTGAGCGGACCGCGCGCGCGATGCCGGCGACGCTCATGCCGTCGACCGCATGCAGCACCGGGACGACCAGGCCCTCCTCCGCCGCGACGGCCACGCCGAGGTTGATGCGGCGGTGGTAGAGGATGCCCTCGTCTCTCCAGGATGCGTTGATGGTGGGCTGTTCGCGCAGCCCCTCGACAACGGCCTTGACGAAAAAGGGGAAGTAGGTGAGGTCGAAGCCCTCGCGCCGCGCGAACTCCGCCTTGGCCCCCTGCCGCAGGCGCACCAGCCCCGTGACGTCCGCCTCGACCATCATCCAGGCGTGAGGGATACTGCGTGTGCTCTCGACCATACGCGCGGCGATGGCGCGGCGGAGCGCGGTCGGCGGCACCGGCTGCTCGTTGTCCGGAATCTGGGGCACGTGGGGGGCGAACGCCGCGACGCCCGTCACGGCGTTCGGGGCGGCCACGGCCGTCGCCCGCAGCCGATTGGCGTAAGCCACCACATCGTCGCGCGTCACGCGTCCCCCGGTGCCGGTGCCCGGGATCTGACGGGGGTCGATACCATACTCGGCGGCGAGGCGGCGGACGGCGGGGGAGAATGCCGGGCCCGGCACAGGACCGGCATTCTCCGAGACATGCCTGGCGGCAGGCGGCAGAACCGCCGGGGAGGAGGGGAAAAGCCCCGCCTGTTCCAGGGGTGACCCGGACTGTGCCGCCACAGGGGCGGGCGCAGTGTGGACAATGTCCGCTGGCTCCGCGGAGGCCGGCGCAGGGGTGGCGGCGGGAATCCCATTGCCCGGTCCCTCCGCTTCCATGTGCTCTTCGATGATTGCGATCGGAGAGCCGACCTTCACGGTGTCGCCTTCAGCGGCGACGATCTCCTTCAGGACGCCGGTGAAGGGAGAGGGGATCTCGGTGTTGACCTTATCGGTCATGACCTCGAGCAAGGGCTCAAAGCGCTTGACGGCCTCACCCGGCCTCTTCAGCCAGCGATCGACCGTCCCTTCGGCGACGGCCTCGCCGAGCTGGGGCATGAGCACGGGCGTTGGCACGCGCAGCACCTCTCTCCGTCGTGGGAAGGGCACGCCAGCAGCGGTGGGCCTTCCATCGCGCAAGGATTCCCGCAATCTCGCGGGCTTCCTACCGGTGAGTGGAAGGAGTCGCTGTCGCGCCGATGATCGTGCCGGCGGCCAGAGCCGCCGTTTGCGAGCGGGAGCGCCGCGAGGTGCGCTGGCCGGTGCTGTAACCGCGGGGAGGGATGCCATGCGGTGCTCACCCCGGGTTGCAGCCGCCATGCGCGCACGAAAGGCCGACAGGCTGCGGGGCGGCACGCCGCGAGGGTGTCACCTGGCCGCTGGCAGCGTGCGGCCGGGCCGCCGCCCGCGCGCGGACGCCAGAAACGGCAGGAACGCGACCGGGGCCAAGAGGAACGCCAGCCCGACGGCGGCGGCACGCAGCCCCAGACGGGCGATGGCGAAGCCGAACGCGGCCGGCACGGCGAGTGCTCCCGCCCCGCCCGCCGCCACAAGCACAGATGCCAGGAGGGCGGACTCGCCGTGGTGTTTCTGGGCATGACCGACAATCGAAGGCCAGATCCCGGAGAAGGCCAGGCCGCAGAGGATGACTGCGGCCAGAGCGCCGGCGCGGCTGTGCGCCAGGAGGGTCAACAGCAGTGCGGGCACGCCCGCGAGCGTCTCCACCGCAATCAGCAGGGTGAGGTCGACGCGCTCGGCCAGCATGCCGGCGAGGAGCCTGCCCGCACCCATGGCGCACCAGAATCCCGACAGTTCGGCCACCGCCCACACCGGTCCGGCCCCGCCGGGCCGCGTGACCACGGTGAACAGCCATCCCCAAACGGCGACCTCGACGCCTGTGTACAGGATCATGGCGGCGACCGACGCCCCGATGCCGGGGTTGCGGAGCATCCGTAGCCCCGGCGACCAGGGGGAGGGCGCTGCGGCGTGCTGCGGCCGCTCATCCTGGGCACGTTCGCGCCAGAAACCGGCCGCCACGGCGAGCAACGCCGCGCCGCACAGGGCGAGCCGCATACGCCAGCCGAGGGTCGGGGCGAGTAGGAGGAGGGGCCCCAGGGTCGCCCCAAGGCCGAAAAATGCCTGCGCGAAATTATTGGCAAAGCCCTCCCGTCCGGGGTACATCTCGGGCAGGAGGGCAGTCACGCTGGACTCGATGGATCCGCCGCCAGCGCCGGCCAGGGTGGCGGCGGCGAGGGCTGCGGCCAGGTCGCGGCTGGCAGCGAGGAAAAGGAGACCGGTCCCGAAGGCCAGCGCATTACCGGCGGCTATGGCTCGCTTGCCAAACCGATCCGCCAGCGCCCCGGAGAGGGGCACCGCGACGGTGAAGCCCGTGCCGTTGGCGGTGAAGATCAGGCCCGCGGCATCCAGGGGCACGTGAAAGGCATGGGCGATCGCGGGCAGGCTCCCGGCGATGAGCAGCAGAACCAGCGCGTCAAGGGCAAGGGCAAC
>JAJZZC010000004.1 GCA_021797775.1 Bacillota bacterium | reverse complement strand
GACTTTCGCAAAGGGGCGGCCGGTCGCCTTGGTGCCCAGGGGCCGGCCCCTCGCCACGCCCTCACCCGCTCGCGTCGCGTGGTTCTTCTGCGCAGCGGCGCCCGCCTGACACTGCGAGATTCAGGATCATTGGTGCTGCCTCGGGGATCATTCTTTTTGCCGGAACCACCCCCGGCGGCACGACCCTGTCCGACACGTGGGTGTGGGATGGGCGTGGGTGGGCGGAAGAGATGCCGCAGGGCGCGTTGGCGAGGCCCCCGTCCGGCGGGGGAGCCCCGCCGAATGGCACCGGTGTTGGAGTCCCGCGGCCGGTGGCGCTGCCGCGTCCCGGTGACCGGTAGCGAGCACGACTGGGCGCCATGGGCCTACGGGTTCCGCCAACCCGTCCCACCGCGGGCCATCAGCCGGTTGGCCGCCACGGGCCCCCAGGAACCAGCCGCATAGGGCTCCAGCAGCGAGCCTCCTTCGGCGGCATCCCACCCCCCGCGAATGGAGTCGATCAGGCGCCACGCCGCCTCGGTCTCGTCGGCGCGCGTGAAGAGGGTGGCATCCCCGCGCAGGGTGTCGAGCAGCAGCCGGCCATACGCGTCGAGTTCCCCCTCGCCGAAGTGCTCGCTGTAGGCGAAGTCCATCTCCACCGGCACGACGTCGATGCTCTGGCCGGGCTTCTTCGCCGCGAAGCGCAGGAAGATCCCCTCCTGCGGCTGGATGCGGAGCACGAGTTCGTTGGCCTGCAGCAGGCGCGCCGGGGTGTCGGTAAAGAGGGTCTGCGGTGGCCGCTTGAATGTCACCGCGATCTCCGCCACGCGCCGCGGCAGGCGCTTGCCCGTCCGCAGGCAGAAGGGCACCCCGCCCCAGCGCCAGTTGTCGATGTGCAGCCGCACCGCGGCGTAGGTCTCGGTGCCGGAGTGGGCGTCGACGCCCGTTTCGGCCCGGTACGCAGGCACGGCCGCGCCGCCGGCGTGCCCCTCCCCGTACTGCCCGCGCACCACGCTGCGCGCCACCTCCGCCGGGGTCAGCGGGTGGATGGAGCGCAGCACCTCGACCTTCTTGTCGCGCACGTCGTCGGCGCGGAAGGCGACCGGCGGTTCCATCGCCACCAGGCAGAGCAGTTGGAGCAGGTGGTTCTGCATCATGTCGCGCAGCGCCCCCGCCGACTCGTAGTAGGCGCCGCGGCCCTCGACCCCCAGGGTTTCGGCCACGGTGATCTGCACGCCGTCCACATGGTTGCGGTTCCAGACCGGCTCGAACAGGCCGTTGGCGAAGCGGAAGACGAGGATGTTCTGCACCGTCTCCTTGCCGAGGTAGTGATCGATCCGGTAGATCTGCTCCTCGGCGAAGTGCTGGTGAATGCGGCGGTTGAGCGCCTCGGCGGAAGCGCGGTCCGTACCGAAGGGCTTTTCGATCACGATGCGGGTGAAGGCGCCCGCGGCCGGCGTGGCGAGGCCGCTGGCGCCGAGTTGGTCGACGATGGGGGGGTAGAAGGCGGGCGCGGTGGCGAGGTAGAGGAGGCGGTGCGGCGGCAGTGCCGGACCGGCCAACAGGTCGCGCAGCGCCGCGTAACGCGCGGCGTCCCGGAAGTCCCCGCGGACGTACGCGCATTGCGCCGCAAAGGCGGCCCGCGCGCCGGGGTCGGCCCGCGCCGGCCCGTGCTCGGCGAGGGCCTCGGCGACGAGGCCCTGAAAGGCTTCTGCGGTGAGGTCGTCGTACGCGAAGCCCACCAGGTGCAGGCCTCGAAGCGCCCCCTGGCGCTCCAGATCGTAGAGCGCGGGGTAGAGCTTCCGGCGCGCCAGATCGCCCGTGGCGCCGAATAGGACCAGGGTGGCGGGCTCAACCGGGTGCGGGGCCGACGCGCGCGGGCTGGCGGCGGGCATGTGCGGTCCCCTTTCTGCCGGGCGTGGGCGGGCGGGCCCTCCGGCGCCCGTGGCTGGCCGCCGGCAGGCGCCGGAGCATCGGCTCGGTGGCACGAAGGGCCCTCCCGGCGTGGGCGGGCCCGGGTGGTCCCTTACGCCTGTGGTGGGCGGATTCCTCGCCCGGCGGGGCGGGGCTCGTGCCAGCGCCCCTCTCGGTCCTCGCCGCGATCTCACCCGCTCGCGTCGCGGGGTCCTTCTGCGCAGCGGCGCCAACCTGACACCGCGAGATTCAGGATCGACGCCGCGGGCCACCATGCGCTACGCAGACCTGCGCGCCCTGTTCACGTCCTTCCGCCGGAGCGAGGTGCGCACCTGCGTGCAAAGCGGCCACCCGCAACCGAGAGGACACCGTCCCCTGTCCGAGAAGTGTTCCCGGCCGCTTGGCATGGCGCTGCGCGGGCGTGGCGGCGGTCGGGAGGGGTTCAGTTTGCCAACCGACGACGCGCGTCCCCATGTCCTGCACGTCGTCTCCCACACGCACTGGGATCGCGAATGGCACCAAACACGCGAGCGGTTCCGGCTCCGCTTGGTGGATCTCCTGGATCACCTGCTCGTCATCCTTGATCAGGATCCGGCCTTCCTCCACTTTCACCTGGACAGCCAGACCATCGTCCTTGAGGACTATCTGGAGGTGCGGCCCGAGCGCGAGGCGGACCTCCGCCGGCACGTCGAGGCTGGCCGCATCGAGGTCGGGCCGTGGTATGTCCTCAACGACACCTATCTCACCTCTGGCGAGGCGACGGTGCGCAACCTGCTGCTGGGCACCCGGCAGGCCCGGCGGTTCGGCCGGGTCGGGCGCATCGGCCACCTGCCCGACCAGTTCGGCAACATCAGCCAGCTGCCGCAGATCTTTCGGGGCTTTGGGCTTGCCGATTCGGTCGTCGGTCGAGGGATCAGCGCGGCCGACGTACCGGTCGAGTTCGTCTGGGAGGCTCCGGACGGTTCCAGGGTGCTTTGCAGCTTCCTGGTCGGCTGGTACAACAATGCCCAGCGGCTGGACCCGGACCCCGAGCGGGCGGCGGCCCAGTTGCGCGCCGCCGCGCAGCACGTGCTCCGTTACGGGCGCAGCCACCAGGTCCTGCTGATGAACGGGGTCGACCATCTGGAGGCCCAGGAGAACCTGAGCCCCATCCTGGCCGCCGCGGCGCCCCTACTGGCCCCCGACGTGCTGCGCCACTCCACGCTCTCCGAGTACTTTGCGGCCGTGCGGGGAGAACTCGGGGGGGAGGACCGTCCCGACGCGCCCGTCTGGCGCGGGGAGATGCGCCAACAGCATCACCGGCACAACGTGCTCAACGGCACGCTTTCCTCGCGCATGTACCTCAAGCTGACCAACCACGCGTGCCAGCTGCAGCTGGAGCGCTGGACCGAACCCTGGTCGGCGATCGCGGGCATCCTGGGGGAGGAGCGCCACCAGGGCCAACTCTGGGCCGCCTGGCGCTACCTGCTCCAGAACCACCCCCACGACAGCATCTGCGGCTGCAGCGTCGATGCGGTCCACCGGGACATGGTGTCGCGCTTTGCGCACGCGGCCGAGATGGCCGCCGAACTGACCCGTCGCGCCCACGTCTGGATCGGCCAGCACATCGACGCGGCGCTGCCCGATGGCACGAGGCCCGACGGCCGGGGCCGAGTGGCCTTGGCGGTCTTCAACGCCACAGCCCATCCGGTGGACGGGCTCTGCACCGCCATCCTGGACTTCCCGCCGGAAGCGACCGGCGGGCGCCTCCGCCTGCGGGATGCCGCCACCGGGGCGGAGGTGCCATGCCGCGTGCTCTGGCAGCGACCCGCCCAGCGCCTCCTGACCGGCCCGGTCTCCCTGCCCCGGCCGGTGGTGACCGAGCGCATGGAGGTGCGCTTCTTGGCGCGGGATCTCCCCGCGCTGGGGTACCGCACGTTCATCGCCGAACGCGGCGGCGGCTTCCCGTACGTCTACGGCAACGAGCGCCCGCCCGACGACACCGGCCTGACCGCCTGGGTGGGCGAGCGCTTGGGTGGCCGCAACGCCCACCTGGCGCTCACGATCCAGCAAGAGGGCACCTTCACGCTCCGCTCGGATGGTGAAGGGGAGTCCCAGACCTTCGCCGGACTGGGGCTCCTGGTCGACGACGGCGAGGCCGGGGACGAGTACCTGCACGAGCCGCCGGCCCGGGACACGACGGTCACGGGGTTCGCTGGCCGGCCGCAAGTCGAACTGGCCGCGCACGGCCCGGACTGGCTCACCTGGTCGATCCGCGGCGAACTGCGGGTGCCGCCCGGCCTCACGGCGGACCGTCAGGCGCGCCAGCCCGAACGCGTCGCGCTGCCGGCGGAACTGCGGCTCACCCTGGTGCGCGACCGGCCCTGGCTGGAGATCGAGGCGCGGCTGGACAACACGGCCGCCGACCACCGCCTGAGACTGGTCTTCCCCACCGGGTTTCCCTTCACGACCACGGAGGCCGCCATCCCGTTCGACGTCGTCTCCCGGCCCGTGGCCCTCCCGGCCGCCTGGGAGGCGCAGGGCAACCACCCCGCCCAGGCCTTTGTCGACGCACACGATCCCCGCGGCGGCCGGGGCTTGGCCTTGCTGCTCGATGGGACGCCCGAATACCATGCCGTCGGCAGCGTCGGTGGACCGGCGGGCCAGGCGCTGGCGGTCACGCTCCTGCGCTGCACGGACGTCGTCGGCGACAACCCCGGGTTTGATCGTGCCCCCGACGGCCAGTGCCCCGGGCCCGTGACCGTGCGCCTGGCCGTCCTGCCCCACCGCGGGGACTGGCGAACGGCCGGGCTGCACCAGGCCGCGGATGCGTTTCAGTTGCCGCCGCAATCCGTGCAATTGGGTCTGGAGCCCCAGGTGCGCCGCTTCCGGGCGACAGCCGGGCCGGGGCCGAACCCGTTCGTGCCACCCGACCCGGAGCCCCACCTGGCGCCGGCCCACAGCTTCCTGACCGTGGACGTACCGGGGGCGGCGTTCTCGGCCCTCAAGCCGGCCGAGGATGGGGAAGGGGTCATCCTGCGCCTTTTCAACCCCGGCGGCCAGGCGGTGGCGGGCACGGTGCGGCTGGATCGGGCGCTGGCGCGGGCGGCCACCGTCACCCTGGCGGAGGTCGCCGAGGACGATCTCGGCAGCGGCGCCGGGGTGACGGTGGAACTGGCCCCCAAGCGCATCGGCACGTTCCGGCTGGTTCCCCAAGAGCCCTGACCCCAAGAGGAGGACGGCCCATGGCGGACACGCGACGCATCCATGTCGTGACCCACACCCACTGGGACCGGGAGTGGTACAGCCCGTTCGAACTGTTCCGCATGCGCCTGGTCCGGCTCGTCGACCGCCTGCTGGACCACCTGGAGGAGGACCCCGATTACGTCTCCTTCCTGCTGGACGCCCAGACCGTGGTTCTGGACGACTACCTGGCCATCCGCCCGGAGCGGCGAGACCGGCTGGCCGCCCAGATCGCGGCGGGCCGCATCGAGGTCGGACCCTGGTACGTCCAGCCCGACCAGTTCCTCGTCTCGGGCGAGTCACTCGTCCGCAACTTCCTGACCGGTCGCCGCATCGCCCTGCGGCTGGGCGCCCCGGGCGGCGGCCTGCGGGTCGGCTACCTGCCGGACATGTTCGGCCACATCTCTCAGATCCCGCAACTCCTGCGGGGCTTTGGCATTGACTGCGCCATCTGCTGGCGGGGGATCTCCGGGACGGATGCCGCGCCCGAGTTCATCTGGCGGTCCCCCGACGGCTCGGAGGTCCTGACCATCCACCTGCCCGACGCCACCGGGTACTCGATGGCGCACCGCTTGGCGCGGGACCCTGCGGCGGCGCTCAAACAGCTGGCCGCCTCAGACAACGGCCCCGGTGCCCGCACCCCCCATCGCCTGATGCTGGTCGGCTCGGACCACGTCGAGCCGCAGCGGGGGTTGCCTGAACTCCTGGCGGCCATCGCGGCGCTGCCCGACGCGCCCGCGGAGGTCCGCCACGGAGGCCTCGGGGGGTTCTTCGACCGCCTGCGGGAGCACCTGCGGGCCGAGGGCGTCTGGCAGGACGGACAGGGGGCTGCACGCCACGGCCTGCCGGTGCGCGAGGGGGAGTTGCGGGACACCAACCGCTCCCCCCAGGGCCGCTTCAACTTCCTGCTGCCCAACGTGCTGTCCAGCCGGGCGGCGCTGAAGTTGCAGAATGCGGAGGTGGAGCGCGAACTCACCGTGTGGGCGGAGCCGCTGGCCGCGCTGGCGCGGTGCGCTGGGGCGGCCTCCGAGCAAGCCTTTCTCCACCATGCCTGGGAGACGCTGCTGCAAAACCATCCCCACGACAGCATCGGGGGGTGCAGCCGCGACGAGGTCCACCGCCAGATGCCCGCCCGCTTTGAGAGCGCCCTGCAGGTGGCCCGCCAGGTGGGCGACGAGTCGGCTGCCCGGCTGGCCGCCGCGATGGACACCTCGGGCCTGCCCGAGGAGGGCCGCCTGATCCTGGTGATCAATCCGACCGCCGTCCCGCGGCGCGGGGTGGTGGACGTGTCCGTGGACCTGCCCCAGTGGTTCTGGCGTGACCTGGAGGTAACGGATGCCAACGGCGCGCGCGTCCCGGCCCAGGTGGTCTCCAGCGAACAGGCGGTGATGCGCACAACCGGGATGCCTGACCCCGACCTCTTCCCGGTCGTTGTCACCCACCCGCAGGCGGCCCCGGGCTCCGATTCCGGCTGGTTCACCGCCTTCGAGCAGGTGCGGACCTGCCGCATGCGCTTGGCGGCCGACCTCCCGGGTCTTGGGTACGCCACCTACCGCGTGCGCCCGGTCACGCGTGGGCGAGTGAATGTAGGATCGTTGCGAACAGGATCCCTATCGGCCGCGAACGGCGTGCTTTCGATGGAACTGTCCAGTTCGGGCGATCTCTTCCTCACCCACCTGAATACCGGCCGGGCCTGGCGCGGTTGCCTGCGGCTGCGGGACGGCGGCGACGCGGGCGACGGGTACACGTACTCGCCGCCGCCGGAGGACGCCGTCCTGACCTGGCGCCCGGAGTCCATGGCGGTCGTGGAGGACGGGCCGGTGGCGACCACCTTCCGCCTGGAGGGCGACTTCCGGCTGCCCCGGGCGCTTGAGGCCGACCGGCAGCGACGCGCCGCGGAGCGCGTCGGCTGCCCGGTCCAGATCGACCTCACGCTTGCGGCCGGCGCCGCGGTGGTGGAGGGGCGCCTGCGCTTCACCAACTGGGCACGGGACCACCGGCTGCGCCTGGTCGCGCCGACGCACCTGGAGACGGCGTGGTCGGTGGCCGAGAGTCAGTGGGACATCATCCGCCGCCCGACCGTGGTCCGGCATCCCGACGAGGCTGTCTGGATCGAGGACGCCTCCACCTGCCATCCCACGCACGGCTTCGTGGACGCCAGCGAGGGGGCGGGCGGCGCGGGCTTCGCCGTGTTCAGCTTCGGGTTGCGCGAGTTCGAGCTGACGACCCGGGGCGAGATCTGCCTCACTGTCCTGCGGGCGGTGGGCTACCTGGGGGCCCATCAGCCCCTGACGATCGCCAACGGTGCCGGTCCCCAGGCCCGCACCCCGGACGCCCAGATGGTGGGCGAGACGGTCGATGTGCGCTTTGGCCTCGTTCCCCACGGGCCGGGTGCCGATCTTTGGCCGCTCTCGCAGGCCTGGAAGGCCCCCTGCCGCGCCTACCCGCAGAGCCGCCATGGCGGGACCCGTCCAGCCCGCGGGACGTGGGTGGGGATACCGGAAGGTGTCGACGTGTCGAGCCTGAAGGAAGCGGAGGACGGCTCGGGTGTGGTGCTGCGCCTGTTCAACCCGGGGGATGTCGTGTGCGCGGGGAGGGTGGCGCTCGGGCTGCCGGTCTCCGGCGCGAGTCGGGTGCGCCTGGATGAGGAGCCGATCGAGGACCTGGCCCTGGGGACGGACGGTGCCGTGGAGGTCGCGGTTCCACCCAAGGGTCTGGTGAGTATCCGCTGGACGCCGACCTCCTGGTGAGCGGTCGGGTGGAGGGAGTGTGGCGTGGTGTCTGACGATCCGCAGTGGGACCTCGGCCGTCGACGACGGCTGGCCCGGATCCTGCGGCGCGAGACCGGCCGCGGTGTGGTCGTGGCCCTGGACCACGGACTGTTCATCGGCCCCCTGCCCAAGTTGGAATCGGTGCCGGAGACGGTCCGGCTGGTGGCCGCCGGCCAGCCCGACGCCATCCAGTTGACCCCGGGCGCGACGCTGGCGGCGGGTGGAGAACTGGTCGGGAGCGGGCGGCCGGCGCTGGTGCTGCGCTTGGATGCCACCAATCTCTGGCGCCCGCAGCCCCGTCCCCATCCGACCTATCACGCCCGCGTGGCCACGCCAGCGGACGGCACCCGCCTGGGGGCGGACGCCGTCGTCTGCTTCCTCTTTATCGGCTACGAGGACGACAGGGTCGAGCAGACCAATCTCGAGCGCGTGGCCGCATGGGCGGCCGAGTGCCGCGAGATCGGCATGCCCCTGATCGTCGAGCCGCTGGGGATTCGCCCAGACGGCGGCCCGGTTCGGGACCCCGCGATCGTGCGCTTGGCCGTCCGGATGGCCTGGGAGGCCGGTGCCGACGTGATCAAGGCGGATTACACGGGCGATCCGGAGAGCTTCCGTTCCGTCGTGGCCTCGGTGCCGGTGCCGGTCCTGGTGCGGGGCGGACCCCGCACGGACACCGTACGGGACAGCCTGGCCGTCGTCGCCGAGACGTTGGAACAGGGGGCGGCTGGCGTGGTCTTTGGCCGCAACATCTGGCAGCAGCCCAACCCGGCCGCGGTGGTGCGGGCAATCGCCCACCTCTGCCACGAGGGCGGGAGCCTCGATGGCGCACTATGCCGGCTGGCCGAAGGTTAGGAATCGCGAGCGAACAAGGTGTGCCTCCATGGCCAGGGAAGCGCCTGCTCCGCATGATCCCGCATCTCGCGGTGTCAGGAGGGCGGCCCCGCGCAGAAGAACCTCGCGACGCGAGCGGGTGACGTCGTGGTGGGGGCCAGCCCTTGGGCACCAAGGCGACGGGCCGCCCCTTCGCGAAAGTCAGGATGATGGGCTGGATCGATGCCGGCGAGAGCCGCGGGCGCGTCGCGCGACGCCAACGGGCGCAACCATGTAACGGTTGGCTGCATGGTCACGCCCCCTGGCTGCGGGACTCCCGCACACCCCGTCGGAGGAACACGTCGTTTCATGGCGACTCCTCAGTTAGCGAGAGGGGACAAACGCAAGATGGCGCGCGAGATCCGGGTCGGTCTGATCGGCTACGGGCAGATGGGGCGCATTCACGCGTACGCCTACCGCAGCATCCCGATCTTCTACGACCCGCTACCCTTCACGCTGAAGCTCCAGGCCGTCGCGGACGTCGTGCCCGGCGCCGCCGACAAGGCCGTGCAGCAGGCCGGCTTCGCCCGAGCCAGCACGGACTGGCGGTCGGTGGTCGAGGATCCGGCGGTCGACGTTGTGGATGTCTGCACCCCCAACGCCGGCCACCTGCCGGTGCTGGAGGCGGCGATCGCGGCCGGCAAGGACATCTATTGCGAGAAGCCGCTGTGCACCAACCTGGATGAAGCCCGCCGGATCCTGGCGGCGGCCCGGCGTGCCGGCGTGCGCCACCAGGTCGTGGCCGAGTACCGCTTCCTACCGGCCCTGATGCGGGCGCGGCAACTGGTGGACGCAGGCTTCGTTGGAGACGTCTTCCACTTTCGGGGCCTCTACCTGCACGCCGGCTACATCGACCCGCAGCGTCCGATCTCCTGGCGGCTGCGCCGGGAGGCCACCGGCGGCGGCGTCCTGATGGACCTGGGCCCGCATGTCCTGGACATGATGCGCTTCCTGGTGGGCGACGCCCGGGAGGTCACCGGCCACGTGGCCACGTTCTTCGACCGCCGCCCCGTGGCCGAGCGCCCCGGCGAGATCGGCGAAGTGGACGTGGAGGACGCCGCGCAGGCTCACGTTCGGTTTGACGGCAAGGCTGTCGGCAGCCTGGAGGTCTCCCGCTGCGCGACGGGGGCCGAGGACGAGTTGCGCATCGAGATCCATGGCAGTCGCGGGGCCATCGCCTTCAACCTGATGGACCCGAATTGGCTGTATACGTACGACGCCACGGCGCCGGCGGACGAGCGCGGTTTCCGGCGTCTGGCGACGGTGCAACGGTATCCGGCGCCGGCCGTGGCGCCGGCCCCCAAGTTCTCCATCGGCTGGACCCGGGCGCACATCGGCGCGCAGTACGGGCTGCTCTCGGCGATCGCTGAAGACCGCCAGCCCCAGCCGAGCTTCGCGGACGGGGTGGCTGTGCACGCCCACATCGACGCGATCTACCGGGCGGCGGCGACGGGCGGCTGGGTGCCGGTGCCGGGCGTCCGGGCGGAGGGGTGACGGTGGCCGAGCCCTGTGCGGTGGCCTGTCTGGGGATCCTCGTCGCGGACATGGTGGCCCGGCCGGTCGCTGAGGTGCCGCCGCCCGGTGAACTCCGCTTGGTCGGCGAGATGGGGCTCTACGTCGGGGGGTGCGCGGCTAACACCGCCTCGGGATTGGCCCGGCTGGGCGTCCCCGTGGGCGTCCTGGGCAAGGTCGGGGCAGACCCCCTGGGCGAGTTCCTGCGCGGCGCCCTAGCCGCAGACGGCGTGGACACCCGTGGTCTGATCGTCTCCCCCGGGAGCGCCACATCGGCGACGATGGCGCTGGTCGGGCCGTCGGGCGAGCGGGCGTTTCTGCACACCTTCGGCGGCAACGGGGACCTGGTGGCCGAGGAGATCGACCTGGCGGCCTGTGGTGCCGCCCGCATCCTGCATGTCGGCGGGGTCGGACTCCTGCCGTCGCTCGACGGGGAGCCCCTGGGCCGTGTCTGCCATGCCGCCCAGTCCCGGGGCATGACCGTCACGCTGGACACCGCCTGGGACCCCACGGGGCGTTGGCGGGGGCCGCTTGCGGCGCTGCCCCATGTGGACTACTTCCTGCCGAGCCGCGAAGAGGCGACCCACATCTTCGGGGTGTCCGACCCGGAGGCCATCGTGCGGGCGGCGCGGGCATACGGCGCCCGGGCGGTGGTGGTCAAACTCGGCGCCGACGGTTGCTACGTCGACGCCGGGCAACCGCCGCTGCGCCTGCCGGCGCTGACGGGGCCGGTCGTGGACACCACGGGGGCGGGGGACGCCTTCTGCGCCGGCTTTCTGGCGGGGGTGGCCCACGGGTGGGACGCCGCGGCGTCCGCACGCCTGGGCATTGCGGTGGGGTGTCTGGCGGTGTCCAGGATGGGGGCGGTCTCCGGGATCCGCTCGCTTGCGGCGGCGCTGGAGGTATCCCAGCAGGGTGGGCTAATGGATTTCGAATCGTGAGCGGATGGAGGCGGCAGCCGTGCTGACGAAGGCGCAGTTGGAGGCGGCCCGGGCCCGGTCGCGGGACTACCTGGCGCGGGCGGGGGTGGTTCTGACGCCCGAGGAGTCCAGCAATATCGAGATCGCGGACTTCGGCCTGAACGAACTGGAGCAGACCGGGCTGGAACTGGTGACCTACGTGAACACGCAGCGTTGCTGTGCCAAGGAACTCGTGCTCTTTCCTGGCCAGACATGCCCCCAGCACCGGCACCCGCCCGTGAATGGTGAGCAAGGCAAAGAGGAGACTTTTCGCTGCCGATCGGGGACCGTGTACCTGTACGTGGAGGGGGATGCCACACCCAACCCCGTTTGCCAGCCGCCCCAGAACCGCGCCAAGACGTACACGGTCTGGCACGAGATCAGGCTGGAGCCGGGACAGCAGCACACGATCATGCCCAATACCTGGCACTGGTTCCAAGGCGGCGACGAGGGCGCTGTTGTCTCGGAGTTCTCTACCCGCAGCACAGACGAGCGCGACGTGTTCGTCGACCAGGACATCCGGCGCGCCACGCGGGTGACGGACTAGGGCTCCGGCGCGCGAGCGCCGTCCCCGCCCGCGTGACGGCCGGGAGAGACGACCCCGAACTGCCGTTGGCGTGGCGCACGGTGACACCGCCGCCAGCTTTCCGGGGTCAGGGGGCGCGGGGCGTGACGCAAACCTGTGGGCGTGGCTCTGTGGGGGCTGCCACGTGGAGCCAGGGCCAGCCCCGGGCACCGTCGTACCCGGCGTCCCAGCGGACAGCGGTGCAAGCGGGGTGCCGTGCAGGCGCCGCACGTGTCGGCGCCCGCACGGCCGTTCGTTACGGCCGCCCACAGCATCGCGATGCGCCCCGGGGCGCGTTCCGAACTGAACCGCACGCGCGGGGATGCCGGTGGCGGCGCGGATTCGGTCCTTGAGGGCGTCGGGTGGTGCGGGCCCCGACTCGCTACCGCGGGCCGGGGCCCCTCTCTCACCCACTCGCCCCTGATGTCTTTCCCGTGGGCGCCTGCGGGAACTGGTCGATGAGACCAGACGGCAGCGGTTTGCTCGTCGCCGCCGCCGCCGTTTCGAAGGCGTTCACCCGTTGGACTGTCTGGCGGATCCCCAGTTCCGGGGTGACGGTGCCGGACCAGATCTGGCTCATCCCGGCGGACAGAAAGCTGCGCGCCGTGTCGCTCTGGTACGCGAAGTCACGGCCCGGGTACACGTGGTCTGCGAGAACGTACTGACCGAAGACCCCCAGGTTCTTGCCACGGTAGATAGGCGCCACGCTGAGCACCACGCTCTCCCACTCGGGCCAGAGCGACTTCAGATTGGGTGGGGTCAGTCCGAAGCGCATGAACAGTCGCGAGTAGGTACCATCGACCGTCAACCACTTCAGCAACTCCCAGGCCGCCTCCGGCACCTTGGTGCTGGCGTTGATCGCCCAAAAGTCGGAGTTGGTGAAGGACGCAGGCCGCACGGGCCAAACCGGCATGGGATAGAAGTCCCACTTAGTGCCGGAGAGCACGCCCGGCCACAGGAACAATCGCTGTTGCCACACGTGAGGGGCCACGACCAACCCCTCCCCGTACGACTTCATCGCCGCGAACTGACCGCCGTCCGCGAAAAAGGCGAGGTTGTCATGTAGCAACTCATAGATCCATGTGGTGCACTCCAAGCCACCCGCTTGGTCCAGACCGCAGCGACTGGGATTAGATTCAGACACAAGCGAGGCTCCGAAACCGTGAAAGTAGAAGGCGCTGGGAGCGGTGTAAGCGTCGAATAGCGTCGTCCCGTAACGCAAGCCCTTCGTCGTCTTGCGTGCCATGGACCTGAACAGACTCGTCCACTGTAGATATGTCCAGTCCGGCTGGGGATAGGTGAGCCCCGCCTCGTCGAGCAGGCTCTCATTCACAATCAGCGCCGTAGCGCCCGTATAGCTGGGCAACATGAACACCTGGCCTAGCGGCGAGGTAAACTTCGCCATCTGACTCGTGGCGAAGAGGCTGGCCGGTACGTTGTCCTGGCTCATGTACGGTGCAAGATCCAGAACCATGTGCTGACTGGTGTACGGCGACACGCTGTTGTCTGGAAACACGTCTGGGCCCGCGCCGGCGAGGATGGAGGCTACGGTCGCGCCAGTATTAAGCATCACCCCGGCTGACTTCAGCCGCAGGCCGGGGTGCTTCGACAAGAATGGACCTGTGGCATCCGCGATCAGCGGCAGGGCTACCTTTGGGGAGAACGAGAAATAGCTGCAGAGTGGATTCCATACCACGGTCGTCGTCGGATCAGCCGGCGTCAGAGCCGCGGCTGCGACGCTTGGGGCGGCCACGACCGCCTGACTGACGGCGACCGCGGCCAACCCGGCGGCCGACGCCCGAAGTGCCTGCCGACGTGAGAATTTCGCCGCATCTTCGCTCGCTCCCCGCGAACCGGACGGGGGCGCCCACCGCGGGCCCCGGCCGCCCCGGCCACTTCCCTCCGCCACGCCACTCACACCCCTCTCGCCGGGAAGGCGAGCAGTCCCGCCCTCCCGTGCGCCACATCCTAACCGCTCATCGCGAGCATGCACGGAACCACCGGCCCCCACACCTACCCCACACCGCCACCGCACGCCTGCCCGCGTAACGCGGCTAATGGTACTTGGCGATATAGGCCGTCAGCGTGCTGCTGTTCATCCCCGCGAGGGCCGTCGTGGGCTTGACGCCGCTGACCACGAGCCAGAACCTGTCGAAGTATGTGGGAGTGTTGTACTGCACGCGGAAGTCCGCGCCGGAGTTCTCCGCCGCCACGCCCTTGTCCCCTGGCGCAAAGTTGATGTCGGTTAGCGTGAACGATGCAGTCAGCCACTTGTGCGTGCCAGTCAACGCATAGACCTCGGTCGTGTTGTCGTAGGCCCCGTTGACCGGCCCCTTCGGGTTGGTTCCGCTGTACTGCACCGTCAGCCAGTCTCCGGAGGTCGAGGTCGTCTTCGCGGCATCGTAGTACTCGACGCAGAGCATTGCGTTAGTTGTGCCCTTGGGCAGCACACCGTTGGAGGAGATGTACACGAAGCCAGCTTCCGTTGGCGCGTAATAGCCCGCCCCGTAAAGGCTAACGCGACCGTGCCAGGGAACGAGCAGCCAGGGCCCGTCTCCCCCTGAAGGGGCGACATAAGATTGGTCGAGCGGCAGGCCAGGCACGCTGCCGCTCGGCACCGCGCTCCACTGGGCCCCTGCTGGGCCCTTGGCGCAGAGTGGACTCGCCGTAGGCGCCAGCGTGACCCCTTCCTGCCGGGGCAGCACCAGAGGCGTCACCTTGCTCGCGGCCGCCACCGGCACCGCAGCGACAGTCGCGCTCGCCAGCAACCCGAGAGCCACCAGACACGCCCGCCAGGCACCGGCGCGCGCTAGCGGGTGCGCGTGGAGAGTCAACCGGACTCACCCCTTTCATCGAGGCCGAAGGGAGGGGGTGCTTCGTTAGAGCGCCCGTGACATCCTGCGGGGCCAGACAGGCAGTTACGGGAGATTTGTCTTGTGACCGCATTCACTTGTCTGTGATACAGCAAGAGGGAGCCAGGTGATCGGCGAAAAGGGGACCACCCCGGAGGTGGCTCCGGAGGGAGAGAGGGGGCACTCCCGAACCGACTTTGCCTTGGTGGCGAGGGCTTGGTAAACCCACCCACCAAGGAGACAAGGAGTTGCTGAGAGTGCCCGACATCCATGCTATCCGAACGATGGCAGAGGAGGGAATTTCCAAGCGGACGGTCGCACGGAGCCTGCACGTGAGCCGCAAGACGGTGAACAAGGTAGCGGCCTCGGACTACGTGGTCGAGGAGAGGCCACGGATGCGGCCGGCGAAGCCGCGGCCGGCGCCATAGAGAAGATGGAACAGTGGAAACCGGTCATCGACGGGTGGCTGGCAAGACGCCTCTTGCCGGAGGCGTGACCATTCCTTCACAACCTCTTCCTTCTCCAGTCGCTACCAGTGCTAAGGACAGTACTACACCATGGTACCGGCAATACACCCGTCGTGCATCGCCCCCAATATAGAGGCCCCCTGATTGTGGCGGCCGCGCGCGGCGTTCTCGCGCGGTCCCCTACAGACGCGCCACGGCCGCGGCCAGGAACCGCTCGTCTTCGGGATGCGGGCGCTCCTCGTAGGCGGCGTCCATGCCGCCGATGGCGGCCACGATGTCCCAGTACGGGTGGTAGTCGGATCGGCCCGACGCGGCCTGGTACAGGGCCAGGAACGCATCGGCCGCCTCTCTGCCGAAGCGGTCGTACAGGTTGACCCGGCAGTGTCCCACGTCGGCTTCGGGCACCCCGACGCTGGCCGCCACCCAGTCGACCACACCGGCGACCGCGCCGTCGGCCCACAGCACGTTGCCCGGGTGGTAGTCGCGATGGATGAACGCGTGCCCCGCGCGGGGCGGCGGTCCCGCATGCGCCTCGATGGCCCGCTCCCACACGCGCGGGAGGGTGGCCCAGCGGGGGGGGCGTTGCAGGTCGAGGGCGTACGGGCGGTAGTCCGGGATGCCGGCGGCGGCCGGCACGGGGACGGCGTGAATGGAAGGGAGCGGCTCCGCCAACCGCGCCAGGAAGGTGGGCAGATCGGCGGCGCTCCACGCCACCGACCCAGGCAGGCGCGTCGTCAGCACGGCCGGCACGTCAGTCTCCCTCGCGTCTCCGTCGAAGGCGACCAGTCGCGGGACGGGCACGTTGGATCTCCCCGCGATCGCCAGGGCGGCCGCCTCGCGTTGCGCGAGCCCCGGTTCCTCCGCCTGCCAATCGGCCCGGACGAACCGGCGTAGGACGCATTCCCGGACGGCGCCCTGCCCATCGTCCAAGGTCACCGCGTGGACGGCGGAAGACGTGCCGCCAGCGAGGGCGCCCACGCCGCGCACACGCGCCCCGCCGCCCACCACGCGCTCCACCCAGCGCAGCGTCTCAGCCGGCGGGGCGGACCGGAGCAGGCGGTCGTCCGCCGCCGACAGCGCAAATCCGTGCGGCGGGCTTGTCGGGGATCGACGCGCCATCGTGCTGCCTGGCGCGTACGCCGGCCCGGCCGTCACCCGGTCGGCCGCGCGTCTCGCGGTCAGGCGTGTCCCCCCTTTCCCCGGGTCGGTGCCCACGGGCCCATGGCGGGCCGGCCGGCGTCCGTCGGGACCTTCCCGTCGCGCGCCGCCGGGGCACCCGACGCCGACGGGGTCGTCGTGGCGAAAGGGCAGCTCCAGTCCTCGTCCTGCGACCCCCGCGGCCCGCGCGTGGGCGACGGGACCCGCCCAGGGTCCGCGCAAGCCGCACCTCGCTACCGGGGCGTCTGTACCTCCAGGCTGGCGGCGCGCGTGGACACGGTGCCGGCGCGAGCCAGGCCGCCGCCCGAGCGTGGCGGCCGGCCGCGCCGCAAACGCGGCCCCGCCGCAGATCCCGGTCCCGTGCCCCAAGCCCGCGCGGCGGGACTGTTACTCCGCCGCGCCCGCGCCCGCCGGCACCACGGCCCCGCCCGCGCGCGCGACCCGCAGTTCCGCCGCCACGTAGCGTTCGAGGATCCCCGCGTCGTTGCCGACCGCGACGAAGCGGAAGCCCTGGGCGATGCGCCGGTGGGCCGCGGCGCCGTCACCGGCGTGGATGCCCGGCGCCACGCCCGCCGCCTGGCAGGCCGCGAGCACCCGCGCGAAGTGCGGTTCCATCTCGGGTCCGGTGGCTGCAAGGCCCAGCGAGGCGGCCATATCGTTCGGGCCGATGAACACGGCATCCACCCCGGGCACCGAGGCGATCTCGGCCGCGCGCTCCAGGTGCAGGCGGTGCTCCGCCTGGATGACGACCACGATCTCATCGTTGGCCCGCGCCAGGTATTCCGCCGCGCTGGCGTCGAAGCGCGCGGCGCGCAGGAAGCCGCCCACGCTGCGCACGCCTCGCGGCGGGTACAGGGCCGCGCGTACGGCGGCCTCGGCCTCGGCCACGCTGTTGACCATGGGAACGACGATGCCGTAAGCCCCCATGTCCAGCACGCGCTTAATGTTCTCCAGACTGTTGAACGGGACGCGCACCATGGGGACGCCACCGCGGTGGGCAATGACGCCGATCATGTGCGATACGGTCTCCCAGGCGAAGGGCGAATGCTCCATGTCGATGACGAGCCAGTCGGCCCCGTTCACCGCCAGGACCTCCGCCGCGAACACGCTGTCCAGGTTCAGCCACGTGCCCACGCACGCCTGCCCCGCCCGCAGTTTCCGTTTCACTGGGTTCTCGTGCACCGCTTCCCGCCTCCGTTCTCCACCCAAACGGCGCGACACCGTCGCGCGTGCTCGCGCCCCGTTGTGCCCCGCGCGCGGCGCCGCGCCCCACGCCCCACTCCGTGCCACAGCCTGTGGCCGCTCCACCGCTCCCCTCATCCGTCAGCCGGCTGTGGCCCGGTCGCGTCCCGGCCACAGGCCGCCGCAGGGCGTGCCCCCCGCCCGCCGCGCCAGCGCCACGGGGGGAGACGCCGCCTTCTCCGGGCCGGCCCGCAAAGCCAGCCCGCGGCGTCGTCCACCGTCCACCCTGCCGCGCCAGCTGCCTCACGGCGGAGGCCGGTCGCCTTGAATCCCGCCAGCGCGCCGCGCGCCGCCGGGGTTCGCCGTACTTCACCGCGCGGCTCTAGGCGGCTGAGGCCGTGTCGCCCGACGCCCTGGCCCGGCTGCCAGCGCTGGTCTCCGGATGGCCCGCGCCGTGCGCCGCTACCGCGCGAACACCTCGGGATTCACCACGGTGGCGCCCGTGGGCCTGCGGCCGCTGAGCACGTCGGCCACCGCCGCGGCCGCGCGCCGCGCCATGTCCAGCGTCGTGGCGCGCGTGCTGAAGGCGACGTGCGGCGTGAGCAGGCAGCGTGGGGCCCGCCGCAGCGGGTCGTCCGCGGGCAGGGGTTCGTCTTCGTAGGCGTCCAGGGCGGCCCCCGCCAGATGCCCGGCCTTGAGGGCTTGGACCAGTGCCGCGCTGTCGAGCAGGCCGCCCCGCGCCGTATTGATCAGGTACGCGGACGGTTTCATGGCCGCCAATTCGCGCGCCCCGAGGAGGTGCCTGCTCCCGGCTGACAGGCTGGCGTGCAGCGTGACGAAATCCGCCTCGGCCAGCAGCCGATCCAGGGGCACCGGCTCCGCGCCCCGCTCCGTGATCTGCGGCGGGCTCAACGCGGGGTCATAGCCCAAGACGCGCATGGAGAATCCTCGCGCGCGCCGGGCGACGCCCGAACCGATGGCCCCCATGCCGACCACGCCGAGGCACCTGCCATAGACGTCGCCGCCCAGGAACTCGCGGGCCCAACCGTCACGGCGCAGGGCCTCTGCCGCCTCGGGCACGCGGCGCGCGCTCGCTAAGAGC
This sequence comes from Bacillota bacterium, assembly GCA_021797775.1. Classification (GTDB taxonomy): domain Bacteria; phylum Bacillota; class Sulfobacillia; order RBS10-35; family JAJYVN01; genus JAJZZC01. The sequence goes on along the minus strand of JAJZZC010000004.1, from coordinate 55,962 downwards.
AAGGCGAAGGCATAGTCGGCGACGGTTTCCGCGATGGGCCCGGGGGTGATCGTCACCACGACCCCGTGCCGCGTGGCCGCGCCCAGGTCGACGGCGTCGACGCCCACCCCGGCGCGGGCCACGACGCGCAGGTCGGGGCACGCCGCGAAAACGCGCTCGGTGTACGGATCGCTGGATGCGATCACGGCGCCGCAGCCCCGCAGGGCCTCGATCAGCTCCGCTTCGGCCAGGGGGCCGAAGCGGCCGGCGCGCCGCAACGCTACATCGAGCCCCGCCAGCGGCGCCGTCGCCTCCGGGAACGTATAGAAGGCGCGGGCCGTCACCAGGACGTTGTGCTGGGCCATAGCGCCGCCACCCCCGGAAAGCGCCCCAGCGCCATGTCGCGGGCCTGCGCGGTTTCGGCGGCCGACCCCCGGCGCGCGATGCGGGCGGCCTGCCCCGCTCCGTCGCTGGACCGCCGTGGCCCGAGCGCGTGCCGCTTCGACGCCGCGACGCGGGCGGCCTTCCGGGGCGCCCCCCGGTGCCCGCCACCGCGGCGGCCGCGGAATGGGATGGGGCGCCCACGGTGGCGGTGCTCGGAGGGGCTTCCCCGAGCCACCGTCGCCCCGGGATGTCGCGCTCCACTGCCAACCCGTGTCGCTGAGGCCGCCTGCGTCTGGCGCGAACGCCGCGGCCCGGCGCACGGCCCGCTCCCGCCCCGCCGGCACTCCCATTGATAGACGAAATACCATATGATCAAGATTATGTCGTCCGACACGGCCCCGGATGCGGCGGAGAATCTGGCGGAGGGGCTGTGGGAGCTCTGGCGCGTCTGGCGGAGGCGGTCGCACCCGGCGCGGCGCGGCGAGGTGACGGCGGAGCAGTACTTCCTGCTCCGCCGCCTGGAGCGTTGCGGGCCGCTGCCCGTGTCCACGCTGGCCCGTGAGCTCGGCGTCACCAGCGCCACCGTCACTGTGGCCACCCGCCGGCTGGAGGCCGCGGGGTTTGTCTGCCGCACCCGCGGCAGCGAGGACCAGCGCATCGTCACCGTGGCCTTGGCGCCGCAAGGGGCGGAGGCGGTGCGCCGCTGGGCGCGCCAACGGCGCCAGGCACTGGTCGAACTCCTCGCCCCGTTGGGCGCCGAGGACCGGGTCGCCCTGGCCCGCATGCTCGCGACCGTGCTGGTCGCGGGGGGCGGGGAGCGGGGCGGTGGCGAGGGCTCGTGACGGGGAACGGGGGTGGTGACCGTGGGGCGCGGCATGGGCATGGGCGGCGGGCACGGCAACTGGGAACTGCGGGAGCAGGCCAAGGGGGAGCGCTTCGACGCCGCGGTGGTGCGCCGTGCCGTCAGCGCCTTTGCGCCCTACGGTTGGCAGTCCCTGGGCGTCGCGGCGCTGATCCTCATCATCGCGGTCCTCGGCGTGGTCCCGCCGCTGCTCACCAAGGAGATCATCGACCGGGGCATCGGGCAGCGCCACATGGCCCTGATCGTGCGCCTGACGGCGGGGGTCGTGGGCATCGCGATCATCTCCGGCCTGCTGACGGTTGCCCAGAACTGGGGCAGCAACTGGATCGGCCAGCGCGTGATGGCCGACTTCCGCCTCTCCCTCTTCCGCCACCTGCACCGCCAACCGCTGCAGTTCTTCACCGCCACCCGCTCCGGTGAACTGGTCTCGCGCGTGACCAACGACGTGAACGGTATTCAGACGGTGGTCACCTCCACCCTGGTCAACCTGCTGACCAGCGTCTTCACGCTGGCCAGCACGCTGGTCGTGATGTTCGTCCTCAACTGGCAACTCACGCTGCTGGCGCTGGTCGTGGTCCCGGCCTTTGTGCTGCCGACGCAGCGCGTGGGCCACATCCGCCAGGACATCCAGCGCCGTATCCAGCAGGCCCTGGCGCGCCTGACCGCGCAGCTCACCGAGACGCTGGGCGTCAGCGGCGCCATGCTGGTCAAGGCCTTCGGCCGCGAGACCTACGAGGTGGAGCGTTTCTCCGGCGTCAACAGCGAGGTGCGCGACCTGTCGGTGCGCCAGAGCCTCGTGGGCCGCTGGCTGTTCATGTGGCTGAGCCTGTTCTCCGCCGTGGGCCCGGCCCTGCTCTGGGGGTACGGTGGCTGGCTCGTGATCCACGGACGCCTGCAGATCGGGGTCATCGTGGCCTTCACGGCCTACCTCGGACGCCTCTACAACCCGCTCTCCACCCTGGCGCAATTGCACGTCAACATCCTGACCTCCGTGGCCCTCTACCGGCGTATCTACACGCTGCTCGACCGCGAGCCCGAGGTGCGCGATGGGCCGCGGGCGCTGGTAGCCGCCGAGGTGGGGGGGGCGTTGACCTTTGAGGACGTAGGGTTCACCTACCCCAAGGCGCACGCGCGCACCGCGGAGGGCGCCCTGGGCTCGGAGGGCGCCCCGGAGGGGGCCGCGGCCCTCCAGGGCCTGAGCTTCACGGTGCCGGCCGGGGCGCTCTGTGCGCTGGTCGGTCCGAGCGGCGCGGGGAAGACGACCACGCTGCACCTTGTGCCGCGCTTTCACGACCCGACGACCGGCCGGGTGACGCTGGACGGGGTCGACCTACGCGCCTTTCGCCTGCAATCGCTGCACGACGCCATCGGGCTGGTGCCGCAAGAGCCCTTCCTGTTCCATGACACGCTGCTCCACAACCTGCTCTACGCGTGTCCCGACGCGACCCGGGAGCAGGTGGAGGCCGCCTGCGAGGCGGCGCAGATCCACGATGTCATCGCCGCCATGCCCGACGGTTACGACACCGTGGTGGGGGAGCGCGGCTACCGCCTCTCCGGCGGGGAGAAGCAGCGGCTGGCCATCGCGCGCGTGCTGCTGCGCGCCCCGCGCATCGTGTTGCTCGACGAGGCCACGAGTTCGCTCGATTCCCTCGCCGAGCGGCGCATCCAGGCCGCCCTGGAAACGCTCTTGCAGGGCCGCACCGCGCTGGTCATCGCCCACCGGCTGTCCACGATCCTCGCGGCCGATCAGATCGTCGTGATGGAAGCCGGCCGGGTGCGCGCGGTCGGCGCGCACGCGGAGCTGTTAGAGAAGGACGCCCTCTACGCGCGCCTCTACCGGGAGCAGTTCGCCACCCCCAGCGAGCGGGGTTCCGGGCGGGGGCGGCGGGCGGCCGCGGCGCTTACCGGCGAGAACGGGGCGGCGTTGCCTTCCGGGGCGGTGGTCGAGGTCGAGACATGAGGCAGCGTGGTGCCGTTGAACCTGACTTTCGGAAAGGGGCGGCCGGTCGCCTTGGTGCCGAGGGGCTGGCCCCTGACCACGACCTCACCCGCTCGCGTCGCCGGCTCCTTCTGCGCGGCGGCGCCCGCCTGACACTGCGAGATTCAGGTTGAAGCGCAAGGCGGAGGAGGTCACCGCCTGGGTCTCGCCGCTGCGGGACTGCGGCCAGGATCAGACACCTTGTCGCCCAAGGATAGGCTCGTATGGCTGGGGCGCCGTCCCTCGCCCCCACCCTGAGCGGTTTCCACGCATTTGCGGTGAGCCGCTACACCCTCCTGTCCCCTGCGCCTCCACAGCCTTTCAGACGACGGTTGTACCCGAAACGATAGGGCCGAGGCGCGGGCCTTGTTGGGCGGTGTCGGCCAACCGTGGATCCTAACCGGAGCCGGCCGTCTAGGGTGGCGTCCTGGCGGAAGGGCTGGTTCGGTAACGAGGGCGCCCGGTACCACTCGGCGGTCGTGGCGGCCAGGGCGGCGATCTTGATGCGCTCGGTGGTCCCCAGCGCGTTGGCGAGCTCGGCGGGGAGGCCGCGTTGCTGATAGACCAGGGTCTCCGCCAGCGCTTCGTGCAGGCTCGCTGCGGCGTCCGGCCAGCGTGGCTCCAGTTCGGCGATCCGCTCACGCGGCCGCTGTTTTCGGCCTGCTCGGCGTCGGGAAGGTACCACGCCTGCCATAGTGCTGCCTGATCTGCGGTCGCCGCCCACGCCGGCTGAGGCGGGCCGGCCACCGTGCCCTTGCCGCCACGGGGCGGGCAGGGTAGGCTGCATGTGCCTGGGCGTTCACTGCGCCCCGGCGCGGCCCCGCGCGTGCGCGGCGGGGGCAAGCGGGCCAGGGCGCATGCGGCGGGCGGCGACCGGACGGGCGGCAACGCTGGGAAGTCCCGCAGGCTACGCCGCTGGGACGCCGGCCCCGCGCCAGCAGCGTCCCCTTCCGGTGCCGCATGGAGTGGGCATGTCGGTGTGTGTTCGCTCGGTCAGAAGCCGAGGGCAGGGCGGGGGATGTCCGTGGCGCGGGGGGAAACCGAGCCCGTTCGGCAGAGTGGGATGTTGACGGGTGGGCTGGCCGTGTGGCCGCGCCTGCGGCCCGTGGTGGCGGCCGTGGGCGCGCTGGCCGTCGCCATGGCCGTGGTGCTGGTCGCCAAGGGGGCGCAGGCTGCGCCGCCCGCGGGGGCGGGGCCGTCGGCCTGGACGACCCTGCAGGGCGCCGCCGACCGCAATCCGGTGGTGCCGGTCAGCGGGGCGCGGGCGGCTTCGCTGGCCGCGTCGTGGCGCTTGCCCACGGGGGGCAGCATCGTGGCCGCGCCCGCCATCGTACGGGGCGTCGCGTACTTCGGTTCGATGGACCACCGGGTGTACGCCGTCAACGTGGCCAGCGGGCGCGAGATATGGTCCTTCCAGGCGGACAACCAGGTCATGAGCGAGCCACTGGTCGTCGGCGGACGGGTGTTCTTCAGTTCAGGCAACAAGGGATACACCGGCACGGGGGCCGCGCGCGTGCGCGGCACGGGTCCCAGTGCCCTCTATGCCTTGGATGCGCGCTCAGGGCGTCTCCTCTGGACATTTCCCACGGTCGGCGAGGCGATGCCCACCCCGGCGTACGCGGGCGGGGTGCTCTACGAACCGACGGGCGGTGGCTACTTCTACGCCGTGGACGCGGCGACCGGACGCCTCTTGTGGAAACTGCATGAGGGCGCGGTGACGAGCATGTCCTCGCCAGCCATCGCCGGCGGGCTTGCCGTCTTCGGTGGTGTCTGGGCGGGCGCGCCGTCCTTCTACGCGGTGGATTTGCAGACCCACCGCATCCGTTGGACCGTACCGATCCCGGGGGCCTGGGGCGGGCCCGACGACCTGAGCCCGTCGGTGGTCGGCGGCATCGCCTACCTGCAGGTGCCGGAGGGCTCCTCGACCCAGACGGTGATGGAACTGGCGGTCCGCCTGTCCACCGGGCTGCTCGTCTGGCAGCGCACCCTGGGCGCCGGTGCCCCCAACTACCACGGGGGCGAGGAGGCGGGCGTCACCAGCGTGGCGGGTGGTGTGGCCTACGTGGGCTCGCCGGTGCTCCACGGCCTCTGGGCCCTGTCGGCAGCCACGGGCCAGACGATCTGGCACAGCCCCCTGCCCGTGTCGGTCCGGGCCGCGCCCGCCGTGACGGAGCATCACGTTTACGCCGTCTCCGCGGGGCGGCTGTACGCCTTGAATCGGGCCAGCGGCGCCCTGGAGGGTTACCTGCGCATCGGCCAGCGGCCGGCCGAGTCGGACGCGAACTACCTGGCCATTCCCTGTGCCAGCCCGGCGCCGGTGGTGGTGGGCAAGACGCTGCTCGTGGCCGGGGGGGCGCAGAACGTGCTGGTGGCCCTGCCGCTGGCCCGCCTCTTGCATGCCGCGCCACCACCGGTGGCCCGGTAGCGGGGGCGGGCGTTTGCCGCCCGGCCCGCGCCTACCGCTTCCCGGGGGGCTGGAGGGCGGCGAGCGCCGCCCGTGCCGGCAAGGGCCGTCCGCCAAAGCGCCCCTGCCGTGAGTGACGTGTTCCTCGTCCGGCCGAGAGCGCCAGCACCTCAAGGCGCCTCCTCCCAGCGCAGTTCGTCGCCGGGGCGCGTGTTGCCAGCAGCCCCCGCCGGCAGTTCCACCACGGTGCGCGCGCCTCGGACCCATGGTCCCACGCGCCAAGGGGGGAGGCGGCAGACCCGGAGGACCTTGCCGCCCTCAGGGCCCCCGTCCACGTACAGCGCGTCGAGCGGAAAGCGCATCCCCAACGTATGCACGCTGTCGCAGGGCCGGATGATCAGGCCTTCGCCCCGGGCCAGCCCCCGGCGCCCGAGCAGGCCGTGCGCGCGTTGCCAGAAGCCGCGGGCCAGGCCCGCCGCGCCCGCCAGGTCCTGCCCGTGGGTCACGTTATGCACCCGCCAGACCCGGCGCGCGGGCGGCATCCGTCATCGTCCCCCCCAACGCTGCGAGAGGTTGAGCCCTAGCCCTTACCGACAATTGAACATGTCGCCAGCACATGCGTCAAGGACTGTGTCGACGTCCGGGTTAGGGTGTGCCAGGCCCTTGCCGCGTCGCTGGAGGGAGTGGCATGCGGGTGCGGCGGTTGGCGTGGGGCGGCGCCGGGGGGGGCTGCGGATCGTACCGAGGGCAGGGGGGCATCCGTCACCGGGCATCGCCTCCAGCGTCTTCACCGCCGCGTCTCCGACCGGTTACTCGGTCGACGGCGCCTCAGGCGCTGGCCCGGGGGAAGCCAGGAGTCTCTGCACCTCGTGACGGACGCGCTCCAGGTCCGCTCCCTTGGCCTCCAGCAGCCGGCCGGCCGCGGATGCCCCTTCGCGGATCAGCCCCAGCAGCAGGTGCTCGGTCCCCACGTAGGCGTGCCCGAGCCGGCGTGCCTCGTCGATGGCGAGTTCCATGATCACCTTCTTGCCCCGTGGAGTAAACTGCACCTCACCGTCCGCTGGCGCGGTCCCGCGGCCGACGGCCTGTTCGATCTCGCCGCGCGCTGCTTGCAGGTCAATGCCCAAGCTCTGCAGGGCCTGCGCCGCGATCCCCGTGCCTTCACGCAGCAACGCTAGCAGCAGATGCTCCGTGCCCACGTAGTTGGTCCCAAGACGGCGCGCCTCGTCCTGCGCGAGAATGATCACCCGCTGCACCCGCTCGGAGTAACGTCCGAACATCGCGATCCCCTCCGCTCCGTTGCCCTCCTGCCGGGGGCCCGAAAGGACCCTCGGCACGATCATCACGAACATGGCCGCGGGCGTCCCGCCGAGGGGCTATCCGCCCGCGCGCCCACGCCACGCGGATTTCGGTCATGACAACCTGTGCAAAGTGCCGCCCGTTCGGTGACCACCGTGGCTGCCAGTGTCCCAGGTCAAAGCCCGTAGTCAAACACTCCCAACCTGACCCTGCCAGCCGTCCGCGCGCTGCAGGTACAGCCCAGGGTGATCCTGCTCCGGGCAAGGTCCGGCTGCACTGGCGGTGGCACCACCAGCAGGTGACTACCCTGTGGCGCGGGAATCCCCGCGACGGCCGAGACGCCGACGACCAAAGGTGCGATCTTGCCCCCATCCATCGGAACCGCCCCCAACCACCCATCAAACCAGGCCGCCGGTGCGTCGCCCTGACGCACCGGGGTGCGAAAGACAGATGGGCCCAAGGCGGACTCCGGCTCTCGGGTGGGCCGCATGAACCCCGCACACAGCCGTCGCCCGTCAGGGAACCAGTGCAGCGCCTCGTGCGGGAATACCGGTGGCGTGTGAAGGCGATGTGCGCCAGGCATACCGCGTTCCCACATCCAGAGCCCCGCCGACACGTCAGACGTGTCGGCGGCCAGGAGCGCCAACCGCGTCCCGTCCGGGCTCCACACGGGGCCCCAGGCCGCGTAGGTGTGGGGTGCCAGCGCGACCAGGAAGCGGCCGTCCGGGTCGTGAACACTCAGCCGGCAGCTCGTCCAGTTCCGCGGGACGGGGCTGTCCTGGACCGCGCCGTCGCCCTCGCGGCGCAGGGCGACGGCCACGAGGTCTCCCACCGGCGCCAGCGCCACCGCTCGTTGTGGGGGCAAGGTCCGGGTGTTGAGGATGTCGTCGAGCGTGGCGGGGCGCGTGCCGCTGGCCATACCCGCTTCTTCGTGTCGCCGGGGCTCCGCCCTGCCCGCGCCACGGGGCCCTCCGAGCGGCCTCACTCACGCCCGGCCTCCAGGTGGGCGCGCACGGCCGTCCAGCGCTCGGCGAGCCGCGGCCACGCTGTTGCTGGCGGCCCGCCGATGTGGAGCCCCTGCCGCCAGGCGCGGTCGATACCGGCGCGGACCCGCCCGGACCGGACCTCGCCGCAATGGCAGGCGGCCGTCCGATGGGACCCCGGGCGCGGAGAGACGCCTTCCGGCGGGGCGGTGCGGGCGCCCGCGGCGAACGGCGTGCCCAACAGCCGCTCCCTTCCGGGATGTCCCCCTCGGGTCCCCACGGAGGTGACACCGCTTGCCGGAACTGCCCGAGGTGGAGACGGTCCGCCGCATGCTGCTGCCGGTGCTGGAGGGCCAGACGATCGCCCGCGCGGAGATCCGCCGCCCGCACGTGACGGGTGGGGAGGACCCTCGCCGTTTCGCGCGGCGACTGACGGGCCGCACGATCGCCGGTATCGGCCGCCGGGGCAAGTACCTGGTGTTCGCGCTGGAGCGCGCGGGCGCCCCGCCCCTGCGCCTGATCGCCCACCTGCGCATGACCGGGCGCCTGGTCCACGTCCCGCCCGGAGCGCGCTGGTCCCTGGCGGCGGCCCACACGCATGCGATGCTGCACCTGGCCGGGACGGGCGGTCCCGCGGGGCGCCTGGGCTTCTACGACGTGCGCAAGTTCGGGCGCTTCGCGCTCGCCGTGCCCACAGAGCTCGCCGCGCACCTGCCCACCGGGCGCGACCCGCTGGAGGACGGCCTGGAAGCGGTGGACCTGCGCGCCCTGCTGGCCGGGCGATCCTCCCCGCTTAAGGCGTTGCTCCTGCGGCAGGACCTGGTGGCGGGACTCGGCAACATCTACGCCGACGAGGCCCTGCACCGGGCCGGGCTCCATCCGGCCCGCACACCGCCGAGTCTGGCGACCGGGGACTGGGAGCGGCTCGCCGCCGCGATCGGGGCCGTACTCGCCGAGGCCCTGGCCTTCAGCGGTACCACGCTGTACGACTACCGTCGGCCGGACGGTGAGCCCGGTGCGTTTGGGTGCTTCCTGCGTGTCTACGGGCGCGGCGGCCTGCCGTGCCCGGCCTGCGGCGCCGCGGTTGCCACCCTTCGCCTTGGGGGGCGGACCACCGCCTTCTGCCCACGCTGCCAGCCCGCCCCTGATCCGCTATAATCGCGGCCATGTATACGCTCGTGCTCGAGTTCGACGGCCAGCGCGCATTGGAGGAGGCCCTGCAGCACCTCTGGGACCGGCTGGGCGTCACGGGCGAGATGCTGGCGCAGCGGGTGAGCGACGACTGCTGGCGGTTGGAGATCGTCGCTGAGCAGGCCATCCGTCCGAGCACGCTCGAAAAGATCGGTGGGCGCACCGTAAAGGCGTAGGGCGGGGTGCGCATCCGCCGTCCGACCCGCGCCCCGCGGGCGGCGCCGGCTGCGCGCCTCGCGCCTGGCGGCCCGGTTTGCCGGCACAGGGGAGGCGGGAGGCGTGGCTCTTCCGATGGGCGCGACGGCGCCCCTGGTCGCGCTTAGCCGGCCCTTGGCCGAGTTCGACCCCGAGATGGCACGGGCGATCGGCGACGAGGGGCGCCGGCAGTCGGAGAAGCTCGGCTTGGTGGCCTCCGAGAACTTTTCCAGCCGTGCGGTGCGGGAGGCCGAGGGCACGGTCTTGGTCAACAAGTACGCGGAGGGGCTGCCCGGGGCCCGCTACTACGGGGGCTGCGAGTGTGTCGACGTCATTGAGGACCTGGCGCGCCAGCGGCTGATGGCCGTCTTCGGCGCCGAGCACGCCAACGTGCAGCCGCATTCGGGCGCCCAGGCGAACATGGCGGCCTACATGGCCCTCTGCAAGCCCGGTGATACCATCCTCTCCATGTCGCTGCCCCACGGGGGCCACCTGACCCACGGCAGCCCGGTGAACCTCTCCGGTCAGATCTACCGCTTCGTCCATTACGTCGTCAACCGGGAGACCGAGCGCATCGACATGGACGAGGTGGAGGAGATCGCGCGGCGGGAGCGGCCGGCCCTGATCGTCGCCGGCGCCTCCGCCTACCCCCGGCGGATCGACTTCGCCGCATTCGCGGCCGTCGCCGAGCGCGTCGGCGCGCGCCTGATGGTCGACATGGCCCACATCGCGGGATTGGTCGCGGCGGGCCTGCACCCGAGCCCCGTGCCGGTCGCTGACGTGGTGACCACCACCACGCACAAGACGCTGCGCGGGCCGCGCGGCGGGGCGCTGCTCTGCCGGCGCGAGCACGCCGCGGCAGTGGACCGCGCCGTGTTCCCTGGGCTGCAGGGCGGTCCGCTGGTGCAGGTGATCGCGGCCAAGGCCGTGTGTTTCCGGGAGGCGGCGGAGCCGGCGTTCGGCGCATACCAGGCGCAGGTGGCGCGTAACGCCGCCTCGCTGGCGCGGGCCGTACAGGCCCAGGGCTTCCGCCTCGTGACTGGCGGGACGGACAACCACCTGTTCGTGGCAGACCTGCGGGCGCACGGACTGACCGGGCGCCAGGCGGAGCGCGCCCTTGAGCAGGCGGGAATCCTCGTCAACCGGATCCTTGTGCCCTTCGACCCGGAGCCGCCGCAGCGCGCGAGCGGCATCCGCGCCGGCACGCCGGGTGTCACGAGTCGCGGCATGGGCGAGTCGGAGATGGAGCGTGTCGCCGCGCTGATCGGCGAGGTGCTGCGGGCCGCGGGCAGAGGCAAGGAACAACTGGTCCAAGCGGTGACCGACGTGGGCGCCGCCGTACGGGACTTGACGGGGACCTTCCCAGTGCCCGCCTGAGGGTGGGGCGGGCGGTGGGAGCCGATGGCCTGTTGCGCCTCGGGCAGCCGCGGCGCGGGGGCCACGCGCTGCCGGACGGTGGCACGGACGTGGCCTCCCTGCGGTGTGGTCGGCAGGGCGAGGGAGATGCGTGTTGCCGTGGCGCGGTAGACGGGGACTGGCCGGCCGCGACCGGCGGGGGCGGCGCGGGGGCATGAGCCGCACCGCGACGTCGACGGTGGGCGGTCGTTCCGCTGTGGGCGGCAGGGGCGGGCTGCCTGTCCGGTCCGCGGCCGTGGGGGGATGGTCGCAGGGCGGCCCGCGCGCCGCAGGACGGCGGTGCATGCGATGGGTGGCCGCCCCCGGTGAACGGCAGGGCCACGGGGCGAGCCATACAGCGGCATGGTGGATACGGAACGGATCCGGGTGCGGGCGGCGGTGGATGGTGGCCCGGCGGGCAACGCCGGGACGGTGGGAGGCGGCGAGGGCGTGCCGCGGGGTGGAAGCGATCCGCGCTGGGGCAAGGGCCCGGCGCCGAGCGGTTCGAAGAGCACTAGGGCGGGGGGCAAGGGCGTTGCCCCCGCGCGTTCCGGCCGGCCCAGCATGCCGCTGGACAGGTTCGCGCGCGGGCGCGGCCGGCGCCGCGGCAGGGGTGGCCCCGCCGGTCTCGACCCGGCGTCGGCAGGCATGTGGTTGGGCTTGGGCGTGCTGCTCCTAGTCCTGGTTGTGGTGGCAGTGTCCGCCAAGAGCCCCCGTTCCCAGCCGCCGGCGACCGGTTCCCTCGCCAGCCTGACCCGTCCGATCGACGGGATCGCCTGTAGCTCCGTGAAGACGGCCGCCTACCGCGCGTACGTCCACCTCGACCTCTACCTCCGTGGACGGCACGTGGGTGTACCGGCCGACATCGGCGTGTTCCCGGCGCGCGGGTCGCAGCCGGCCTGCCAGTATGCGCTGCGCACGCGCGACACCAGCGGTGTGGTGCATGTCGCGGCTCCGCGCCGCTCGGCCTACACACTGGGCCAGTTCTTCGACATCTGGGGCATGCCGCTCGCGCCTGGGGTGCTCATGGGGTTTCAGGCCACCCCGGGCGCCCATGGCCAGTCGGTGCGCGCATACGTAAACGGAAAGGCCTTCGGTGGGAACCCGCGGCAGATCCCGCTCGCGCCGAATGCGGCCATCACGCTGGAATATGGTCCTCCGTGGGTAGCCCCGGTGGCGTCCTACCACTTCCCACACGGCGAGTGAGATACGCCCGCGCCCGCGCGGGGCGGACGCGGGCCAGCCGCGCCATGCCGGGCATCGTCGGCACCTATCTCTCCGCGCCTCGGAAGTGATGGCATGGTCGTCGTCGGATTGACCGGGGGCATCGCCAGCGGCAAGTCCACCGCCGCCGCCGCGCTCCGCCGGATCGGGGCGCCCGTGGTGAGTTCCGACGAGTTCGCACGGGCCGTGGTGGAGCCCGGTGAGCCAGCGCTGCGCCAGATCGTCGACGCCTTCGGCCCCGGGATCCTCCGGGCCGACGGATCCCTGGACCGCCGCGCCCTGGCCCAGAAGGTCTTCACCGATGCCGAGGCCAGGCGGCGGTTGGAGGGCATCACCCACCCGCCGATTCGCGCGCGCACCTTGGCTTGGCTCGCCGCCCGGCGGGCCGAAGGGGCGCCCGCCGCAGTGTGCGACATCCCGCTGCTGTTTGAGGTCGGGCTGCACCTGCCGGGGTCATTTGTCGATCGCATTTGGGTAGTCACGGTGGGGCATGAGGAGCAGATGCGGCGGCTCCTGCTGCGCGACCCCCTGGACCCGTCCGCCGCCCGCGGGCGCCTGGAGGCGCAGTGGCCCCTGGAGCGGAAGGAATCTCTGGCCCACCTCGTCCTGGACAACAACGGTACCCGGGAGCAGTTGGAGGCCGCGGTGGCGCGGTCCTGGGCCGCCTTGCTGGCCGAGAGGCGGGCCGCGCGTGGAAGTTAGGAGGCCGCGCCTTCCCCGCCGGACCGGGCGGAGCCCGGGCGGGATCAGAGCGCCCGCAGGGGGCCCCGGGCCGAGCGGCTCCTCCGGACCGGATACGACGGCCGGCCGCGGTCGCCGCGGTTGGCGGGCACGGGCGTTCCTGCGTCGGCTCCTGGCGTTGCTGGTCGTCGTCGTGGCCTTGGCCTTGGGCCGCGACGCGGCTTACGCGGTCTTCCCGTTCCCCTATGCCCCCGCGGTGCGGGCGGCCGCGCGCGGGTCCGGTATCGACCCCCTGCTGGTGCTCGCCGTCATGCGCACCGAGAGTGGGTTCCGCCCCCGCGCACGCTCCCGGGCGGGGGCTATGGGCTTGATGCAACTCACCCCGCCCACGGCGAGCTGGATGGCGACCCAGGTACACCTGCCGCAGCCCACACCGGCGCGGCTGGCCGATCCGCCCTACAACATCGTGCTGGGGGCTTCCTATCTCGCGCACCTGCGGGCTGGCTTCGGCGGCCGTATCGTACCCGCCCTCGCCGCCTATAACGCCGGTCCGGGGCCGGTCACGACGTGGCTGGCCGCTGGGACCTGGGATGGCCGGCTCGCCACGGCCGACCGCATCCCCTTTCCGGAAACGCGCCGGTTCGTGCAGCGCGTCCTTGGGACCTACCGCGTCTACCGCCTACTCTATGGCTGAGCGACGGCACCACCCGCGCCGCTCATGGGTTCCCAGTCCGGGATGGTCACGGCGGCTCTGCCCACTTCCCGCCGGTGTGTGTTCCGGCCGATGGCGGGTGTGCGGGGCTATTCCCTCTGGTGGGGGGGATCGTGACGGCTTCGCCCGCACGTGCGACGCTTCCTCTGCGGCGGGCGCCCGGGCCGCCGGAGGGGAGCCCCCTGGCGAAGGATTCCCCCATGCTGCGAGCCGGCGCCACGCGGCATCATGGCGGCAGGGGATGCTCGCGCGGGCGCGCGTAGTCGGCCGCAGCGCGCCTACCCACATCCGGTGGGGTGCCGCCTCTTTTTGGGGTCCGTAGGTGCGGGACGTGCCTGCGCGTCGACGCCGACGGCCGGTGCGTTGCGCTCGACATGTGGGAGTTAGCTTTGCCGGGCTCCCTCCCGCCAGATCATGGCGGGAGGGGTGAATCGTCTATAAGGGCAACTTTATCGCGCCGCGTCACCCAACCCATTGGCCTGTCTTGCAGGCGGACCGGACAGAATAGGCGGATTGTACGGAATCCGCCCGCCATAGGGCCATGTCTCTGAAGGGACGTCTCACGGCCTTCTCACCTTGCTGTCTTCCAGAGCCTTCCGGTAGCGCTCCACGGCGGCGAAGCCGGCTTGGCGAAATCGGTCGGCCTGCGGTGGCGGCCTGTGTCGTGCCGTGTCGTTTCATGGTCCGCGGGTACCCTGGTGCGCGGGACCAACGATCCATATACTTCCGTTCTGCATGCCGCACGGCTTGACCGAGTGGCCGAGAGGGGAGTGCACCAGGTTGATCGTCGTCTCGCTTATCGGTGACAGGTTGCCCATCCCGGCTGAAATCCGGGAGCGGTTGCGCTTGCTTCCTCGCGACCCGCTGCGCATGGAGCCCGTGGGCGACACCCTTGTTCTTCACCCACTGGTCCATCACGCCGGGGAGGGGTCCCGGCGCTATAGCCGGCCGGCCCGGGTGGTTCCCCTGCGCGACAGGGGCCTCGTCGCCCCGTCTCCGAATCGGCCGCGTCGCGAGTTGTGATCGCCGGGGAGGGGAGCGGCCGGCTCCGCCTGGTGGCGGGAGGAGCCACCGCTCCAACCCACACACCCCCTGGGGCAAGTGCTCCGCAGGCGGCGCGGCGCCGAGGCGCGCTCCCGAGCCGGTAGGGGGGCGGCTGGTTGCGTGCGCGTGCTGCAAGGGCTTCTGGAGCGGTGCGCCAGGACGCCAGCACCCATATATCGCAGGGTGGTGCCCGACAGGGGCCGGACCGTAGCGGTCGACCCCGCCACCGCCTGGCAGTGCCGCCAGCAACCTGTTCCGGGGAAACGGGTCCGGGCGGGCACACTCCGCACGGCCGGGAGGACAGGAGGGAGGCGTGGGCATGCAGGCGGGGAGGCTGCGCGACCGGGTCCGTGCGTGCCGGGACGAGTTGGCCCAAGTGGTGGGGGCTGCACGGGACCTGCAGCGCGGTGCTGGGGAGGACGAGCAGCGGTTTTCCGGGCGCTACACGGGGACCAGTGGGTACGAGCGCACCGGGCCGAGCGGGTTCGCGGGCTGGCGGGCGGGCGACGGGGCAGGGGCGCAGCGCATCGAGCGCGCCGCGGACCGCTGCATGTTTCTACTCGCCGAGATGGAGCGGGATCTGGAGGACGAAGAGTCCGGAACCAGCGGGCCGTCGCCCATGGCGGAGTCTCGCCCGTATGCAAGCAGCCGCGACGCCGGCCGCTCGTTCCGCGGAGGGCGCTATTACCGCAACTCTACGTTCGGGCCCGCGGGTGACGGCGAACCCTACGCGCCCGCCCCAGGCACCTGGCGCGGAAGCGACCAGGTGGGGACTAGCTGGGCCGACGCGGGACGCTACCGCTCCGCCTACGAGGCGCCGCCATCCCCTTGGGCGGGCAGCACTTCGCTGGGCGCCGGGCGGCAGGCCGGGGAGCCGCTGGCCGCGGCCTGGCAGGGGCCACGCTATTGACTCTGGGCCGCGAGACGGCGGCAGGCCGGCGTGGGAACCCGGCCTGCCGCCGTCTCTGCTCGACGACGTTCTGTGACGACATCCCGATGCTGCCCCTGAGCCACCCCAGGGCTAAAGCCCGAGGGTTCCGGTTTCCAGCGGGCTCTCTCGGGCTCTCGCGGACGACGGGTCCTTGGGGCTCAACGGTTTCCGGGCGGCGGCGAACCGATAAGCCAAAGTCTGGAACGACCTGGCGCAACCAGCGACGTTCGGTTGTCAATCTGCTGGCACGAATGTATCACCGAACGAGCGATTGGGCAATGGCGCCGCGCGGCTCACCCCGCGGCTAGAGCCGGGGGCTTGCGCCGCGAGTTCGGTCATGTTGGGCCTAGGCGACACGCGAAAACCAGAGGCAGCGCCGACTCCCGCGGTCCAAGTGCATGCGGCGGGGCGGCTGTGCAGCCGCATGGATCGCCTCAATAGCCGGCGCCGATCTCCACGACCTCCTGCCGCTCGGCGGAGCGCACGCAGGCGTAGGTGACCTCAAAGGAGCGCAGCGCGTCGTCATAGGGTGAGAGGATGCGGGAGCGGTCTCCGGTGCGTACGGCGTGAATAAAGGCATCGTTCAGGGCGCGGTTGTAGCCGCGCTCGGCCTCGACTTCCTCGCGTCGGCCGCCTGGATGGACCAGGGTCAGGCGTGAGCCCGCTGCCAGGCTCAGGGTCAGGCCCTTGGCGATGACATGGATGTGGGAGAGGACCCCCGGCAGGCTGAGTCCGTCGATGAGGGCCGGGGAGTTGCCGAGTGCACCGACGGCCCCGGAGGCGAAACGCAGGGTGGCGGCGTGTACGTCGGAGATGTCGAGCCCCGGGACGTCGGTGAGCAGGCGCCGGTCCGCCTCCGCGTACACGCGGGTCACATCGCCCATCAGGAAGCGCAGCAGGTCGACCGCGTGGGTATGCTGCTCGATCAGCATACCGCCGGACTGCCGCTGCACGCGCCACCATGGCGCCTCGGGCAGGCCCCCGAAGCGTAGCGCGGTCGCCATGCCCACCGCCCGTCCCGCCAACGCTTCGCGCGCCCGCGCACTGGTCGAGGCGTAGCGCAGCTGGTAGCCCACGCAAGTGACGACCCCCGCGCGCCGGGCGTGGTCGGCGATCTCGCGCGCCACGGTCATGTCGATGGCGATGGGCTTCTCGACGAACAGGTGCCGGCCCGCGTCTAACACGGCGTGCTCGATGGCCCCGTGGGCGAAGGTCGGCACCGAGACGTACACCGCGTCGAGCGCCACGGTGCTCAACATGTCGCGGACATCGCTGAAGAAGGGCACATCCAGGGACGGCCTGCCTGCTTGCTCTTGCAGGCGGTTGCATGTGGCCAGCGCGTCGGCGCAACGGCCCGGCGCGATATCGCAGAAGGCGGCGATCCGCGCGTCCTCCATGTCTAAGAGGTCGCGCATCTCCTCGGCCGCCCGCCCCCCCGTGCCTACGAATCCCACCGCGACAGGCATCCCCGTGCCTCCCCCGCGCGGGAGTGGCGATGCGCCAACCCTCGCAGTCTCTCTACGATCGCGTGACCGTGCCGGGAAACGCGGGCCATTCCACAGGAACCAGCGCAAACTGGCATCCGCCTCAACCGACCCCGCCCGGCACGTGCCGCGCCCCCGGTGGGGCGCACCGCCACATAAGGGGATCCCGCAGGTGCGGAAGCGCACTCAGGGCATCGCTCCACCCAACGGCACAGGCAGTCTATCCCGGTCCCGGGGGTGCGGCAAGGGGACGGCCGCAGGACCCGGTCGATGAAAAGGCCGTGGCCGAGGCGCGGGCACGCGGTGCAGTACGTGGCAGCGCGCAACAGGGGACGCTCGGTAGGAGCAACCCCGCCAGAGCGGCGCCAGGGCCGCGCCGCTGCCGCCAAACGGCCTCAGCGACAAGGTCTGGCAGGTAGCCGGCAGCGGGCGGTCGGAGGCGCCCCGGGGCAAGAGCGCGTGGCGCGCGGGTGGGCGCGGACTCGCCACCTCGCTGGCGTCCCGAGCGGTGCGCACACCCGTCGCGCGCAGGTCCGGCGCATGGCGGCGAGCGACGCCGCCCTCTGGAGGCCGCCATGACGCGACCCCGCCCCCGCCCCCGGCGCCAGGGTCGCGGCGTTCTGGGCGAGTCGCTTGCGCCACAGGCGATTGCGGGCGCAGGCCGAATGCGCGGCGTACGGCCGGCCGCGGCCCCCGTGACCGCACGGGCGCCGCGGCCGCATCGTGGCGCAAAACCTGTGCGCGGCAAGCGGTGGCAGGCGCGAGCGGACCGGCGTACCGCTCCGCGGTCACCCCCGCTCGTGGCGCCGTCTGGGCGAAGGCCCCCCGCCGGAGTGACGCCACCCTGCCCCCGGCGCGCATTCGGCAGGAGCGGCCGGCGGTTCGGTAGAAACCCCCGACCCACCGGCATCCGCCCCGACCGCTCGTCGCAGCCGGCTCGGTTTCGACGCCGCAACGCCCCGTGCGCTGCCCTGCCGACCCGTCTGCAGGCGGCATGGATCGCCGCCGCCCGGCCGCAACGACCCGTCCCGCCGTGGCGCTTTCGCCGGTCAAGGCGGCTCTCCGTCGACGGCCGCCTTCGGTCTGCGCGTACCCCGGATCGGGTGCGCCCGGAGTTGTGTTTTGGTTATGTGCCGCGTGCCTGCCATGGGCCCGTCCGACCGGAGGTGCGTTCGTGTCCGGGGTGCAAGCGCGGGAGGTCTGCACGCTTTCGCTCAAGACCCGCTATCGTGGCAAGGTCGCGTTTACCGTGTGCTGTGTGCGGCGCCCGCACCTCCAGCGTGTCTACCTCCTCGCTTCGCGCGAGGTGATGGGCACGCGCGGCGTCAGCTTTACGGCCCGACGGCGTGCATCCAACGGGGAGATCATCTCGTCCGCCGCCTTCCTGGCCTGCTGCCTGGCCCAGGGAGAAGAAACCGAGGATGGCCGTTTCCTCGCGGCCGTCGGCGCCGACGGCCCCGCGGCCGAGGGGCACGAGGACGCGGTCTGAGATCGTCGCGCGGAGGGGGGCACCCCGCCCGGGCGTGACCGCATCGGCGCAGCGCCGTTGCCGGGCCGGCCCATCGACGGATAGAATGCCCTGGTGCCCGCAGCGAGGGGCTTCGCGCGTCCGCACGGGGCGTGGAGCACGGGGCGAAGGCCTGCCGCTGGCGCACCCTGCCCCGGGCCACTCTCGGCCGGTCGGGTGGCTGGCGTGGAAAGGGGCGCTTTCCCTGCTGTTCGGCGTCAGCATCGAGACGCTGATCGTCGGCGTACCGGGCCTCCTCGTCGCCATCGTGTTTCACGAGTGGGCGCACGCGGCGGTGTCCACCGCGCTCGGCGACCCCACGCCCGCGCGCTACGGGCGTCTGTCCTTCAACCCGTTGGCCCACATCGACTGGATCGGCATGATCATGCTCTGGGTCTTCCACTTCGGCTGGGCCCGTCCTGTACAGATCGACCCGCGCTACTACCGCAACCCCCGGATGGGGTTGTTGCTCGTCGCGCTCGCTGGACCGGTGATGAACGTCCTGCTGGGCTTCGTCTTCTTGTTGTTGCTGCTGCACGTGCCCTGGGGGACGGGCAACCTCGGCCATGTGTTCGAGCAGATCGTGCAACTGGCCGTCATCTACAACGTTTTCTTTGCGGTGTTCAACATCCTGCCGATCCCGCCGCTGGACGGGTCGCGCGTACTCTCCACCGTTTCCGAAGGGGGGGCGCGCCTGATGGCCCAGATTGAGCCCTACGGTTGGATCATCCTGCTATTGCTGGTCTTCACCGGTGTGCTCACGCGCACCGTCCTCTTCCCCATGGCGACCTGGCTGCTCAACGCGCTCCAGGCCGTGGCGACGATCTGAGCCCGCGCGCACGGGCGCCCTGGCCTGCCGGCTCCGGGCAGGGCCGGCCCGGTGGCGCGGGCTGCCGCGCCGCGCGCCCGTCGACCCTGCGACGGTAGCGGGAAAGGGGGCGGTCGCTCTGGAGCCGGCGGCGATGCGCGTGCGGTGGGACGGGTTTGAGGGAGACCTGCCGGAACTGCTGGCCGCTGTCGACAACGGCACCGTAGATCCCGCCACGCTGCCTCTGCAAGAGGTGCTGGCCCAGGTGCGCGCGGCCGCGGGCGATCTCGACGCCGCCGTCGCGGCGTTCGTCGCGCTGGCCCATCTGGTGGAGCGCAAGGCGCGTGCCCTGCTCCCGGTGCCGCCGCCGGCCGAGGAGCTGACCGAGGAGCGGACGCCCGAGGAGGAGGAGCAGGCGCTAGCGGAGCGGCTAGCCGCGTACGAGGCCTTTGCCGAGGCGGCGGAAGCCTTGCGCGCCTTCGAGCGGCAACGCGCCGGCCGGTTCGGGCGGCCTGCCGAGGCGGCGGCCGCGGTAGGGCCAGCGGCCGCGCCTCGGCCGCCCGCGCCGGGTCCCGCCGCAGAGTCCGCCGCGCGCGGGGACCTCGAACGCCTGCTTCGGGTGTTCGCTGAGGTCTGGGAGCGCGCGCAGCCCCGTACGCGCGAGGTGCGCCGCGAGCGCTGGAGCGTGGCGATGGCCGTGCGTGATCTCCGGCGCCATCTCGCGCAGGCGGGCAGCGCCGACTTCGCGGAGTTGTTCGCGCCCGACGCCGATCGTCTGCAGGTGGTGGTCACTTTCCTAGCCATCCTGGAGATGGTGCGCCAGGGCGAGGTCGCCGTGCATCAGGAGGGGCCCTTCGCCCCCCTGCGCATCGAGTGGAAGGGCGCGCGTGGGGAGGGCGGGGCCCATGCCCGCTGAAGCGCCTGGAGCAGACCCGTTGGTCACCGTGATCCCCGAACCCGACGTGGGGTCGGGCGCATCGGATGCGGCGAGGGTGAGCGCCCGACCGGGAGCCGGGGTTGGTACGGGCATGGTCGCCGTCGACCGTGGTACGGGCGCCGCGGGGGCGGGTGGCCCGCCGGACGGGGTGGCCGCCCAGGAGACCGCCGCTGGCGGGGCGTCTGGCGCGGCCCTCGCGGGCACGGGTGCGGGGGGGCTTGCACCAGTGGATGGGGGCGTGGCCCCACGGCAGAGCGCTGGCGGCACGGTGCAAGGCGTTGATGCGCCAGCGGGCGGGGCGGTCGTCGCGGTAGGGGATGAGGTTGTGGCCACCCTGGAGCACGGGGGCGCCGCCGGGTACGGTGCGGTCGTGGCGTCCGCCGGTGCCGTCGCGGGCGGGCCTGGGGAGTCGGATGGATGCGTCCCTCAGCGGGCGACGAGCGCGGCAGGCGCGCCCGACGTCCCGGAGCCTACCGGGTCCGTGGTCCGACCGGAGGGCGCGGAGGGCGCGGTGGGGGCGGGACGGGACGCCACGGGTGAGGCGGAGGGCACGACAGCCAACGGGTCGGTGCCGCCGCCGGGGCCCACGGACGGCGCGGATGCTGGTGGGCCAGCCACTGCCGCCGCTGCCTCGGAAGAGGCTGGATCGGTGGCCCCCCTGGATGTCGTCGACAGGTCGGCGGCCCCTCTAGAGAGCGCCGGCGACGCCGCGCCTGCCGCAGTGGCCGTGCATCCGGGCGGCGCGTCGGTTGGCACAGGGGATGCCAGCGTGCTGGACCGGGTGGGCGCTCGTCTGCGGACCAGGGGCGTCCCGGGGCGGGGCACCCGCCGCCCGCCGCGCGCGGGGACGGCCCCGGAGGGTGCGGCCGCGCCACCCGAGGGTGCGGCGGTTGAGGTTCCGGCGCGCCCCGTCGACGCTGCGGATGGCCCCGCCCTGCGGCTGCGTGGTGCCGACCGCGATGGCGCGCTGAGCGAGCTGGCGGCGCGGTTGGAGGCGGCGCTGTTCACAACGGCCGAGCCGGTGGCACTGGATCGGCTGGCCCGGGTCTGCGGCACCGGCTCGGCGCCGGTCCGGCGCGCCCTGGCCGAACTGGCCGCGCACCTGGACGCCCACGGGCACGCCACCGCCCTCGTGGAGCTTGCCGGCGGGTACCAACTGCTCACCCGGCCGGAGTTCGCCGAGGTCTTGGCCGGGGGCGGGGCGAGCCGCGTCCCGCCGCTCTCGCGCGCCGCGATGGAGACCCTGGCCATCGTGGCCTTCTGGCAGCCCGTCACCCGGGCGGCGGTGGACGAGTTGCGCGGTGTGCACTCCGAGGGCGCCATCGCGACCCTGCTCGAGCGGGGGCTGATCGCGGAGGGCGGGCGGGCCGAGGCGCCCGGCCGCCCCTATCTCTACGTCACCACCAAACGCTTCCTGGAGCACTTCGGCCTGGGATCCCTCGACGAGTTGGCGGCCGCTGAGGGGGTTCCTCCGGTGCCCCGACCGCACGAGGCCTCGGCCGGACCACGGCCCCAACGGATCGAGCGGTTGGACGGCGCAACGGCGGCCGCTGCCGGCTCGGAGACAGAGGGCGTGGGATCCGACGGTTCTTAGGCGTCCCCCCATGCCGGCGCGGCCGGCGTTCTGACGGTGGACGTCCCGGGCGCGGCAGGCTCTCCGCCCAGATCTGGGCCCTGGCGTTCTGGCCGCGGGGCCGTGCGGACGGATGGCGTGGGCGGCGGCCGAAGCGGTCTGGCCGCCAAAACGGCGGCGGGTCGGTACACCTTGCGTTGCGCCGCTTGGCCACCTTGTGCCTCTGCCGGGAACCGGCGGCGGGCCCGAGGTAGAGGGGGGTTGCGTACCGGCGTGACCCCGACGCGCGCGCCTGGGTCACGCCGGTCGGGGATAAGGCCGGGGCCAACCCTCTCAGGACCTTGCCGTTACCCACAAGTCCTGGATCCGCTACATCTGGCGTCTATAGGGACTGCGGAGCGCAACATCTAGGGTCTTGACGCCCCCACAGCACTCGGGGGTCGAGATGTGGGTAACGATGAGTCTCAGGACCCATGCCGCTGTAAGACATGACGCCTAGCAGACGTGGCCCTGCAACGCTCTCGCTATCCCTGGTTGGCGATGCGCAGATAGAGGGCGGTCACCAAGCGGACGTAGCGTTTGGTTTCGGGATAGGGGGGCACGCCGCCGTATCGCCGGACCGTGCCCGGTCCGGCGTTGTAGGCCGCCAGCGCCAGGCGCAGCGCCGCCGGGCAGCCGGCGGGAAAGGCGATGCAGCGCGGGTCGCCGCCCGCGTAGGTCCGCAGTAGCCCGGCGAGGTAGCGCGCCCCGCCCCGCGCGTTCTGCCCGAGGTTGAAGACGTTGCGCACGCCGAGGCTGGCCGCCGTGACGGGCTCCAGTTGCATCAGCCCCTCCGCACCGGCCGGGCTGACCGCCCACGGGTCGCCCTGTGATTCCACCGTCGCCACCGCCCGCAGGAGCGCCGCCGGCAGCCCCGTTTCCCGTGCCGCGGCCCGGAGCTCCCGGCGCACGGCGGGTGAGAGGGGGGCGGTACTGCCGCGGGTGGGCGGGACGGCGGCCATGGCCTTGCGCGACGGGGCGTGTGGCTTGGGGAGCACGGGCTTGTGGATAGACCGCGGCAAGGGCAGCCAGGGGACCGGCCCGACCGGACCGGGACCCCCGGGAAGTTGCAGGAGTGGGCGCGCGACCGCGACGGCGCGGAGGACGGCTGCCGGTTGGGGAGCCAGGCCGTCCGCAAGCGGCAATGGCGGCTGCTGCGGGGCTTCCGCCCGCCCACCGGGTAACGCGATCAGCCCGGCCGCCAGTAGGGCGGCGGACAGCCCGCGGACGATCCTGGCCCAGGGGGCTCGGAGCCCTGGCGACGCGGCCTCCGCCGCCCCTGGCGGCCGCCCCGCCTCGGGGCGGGGCGTGCGGCTACGATGCGTCCGCCAAGCCCCACGCCCCCGCTGCGGTCTACGCCAGCGGACGGCCACGATGCGCACCGGTCCGCCCCCCCCTTCCGCCCCCGGCGGCGCGCCGGGCCGGAGCAGGCCTATGCCGGGCCTGTCCACGGCATGCCGCCCCCTGACGTGGCTCGGTGGGGGCGAGTCACCCGCGCATGCCCGCCCCGGGCCGCGGGAAGGCTGTGCTGCGGCATGGCGCGTTGGTGGCAATGGCTCCCGCTTCCGGGCGCATTGGCGGCGATCGGCGTCGCCCTGGCCCTGGCCGAGGTGCGTGCGCTGGTCGCGGTAGCGGCCACCCCCCGCCGGCAGCGCTTGGCGGTACGGTTGGTCGTGCTGCGTGGCCTGGTGCGTACCGGCTGGGACTCGGGTACGGGCGGCGGCGCTGCCGCCGGCCACGGTGCGGGCGAGACCACGGCGCGGGGCCATCCCCCGCGCCGTGGCCGTGACGCGCCAGTGGTTGAGGTGGAGCCCGTGTTGCGCTACCTGTTGGGCCCACCCTGGCGCGTCGGCCTCGGTCGCTTGCGCGCGCACATCCGCGTCGGGACCGGAGATCCCGCCGCTACGGCTGTCGCCTGCGGGGTGCTGCACGGGCTGGCCGGCGCCGCACTGGGCGTGCTGGGGGCATGGGTGCGTGCCGAGGGCGCGGCCCCACGCATCGAGGTGTGGCCCGACTACCGGCGCCCGGTGGCCAGCCTGCGGGCCGGTTGCATACTCCGCACCCGGCTCGGCCATCTTATCGTCGCCCTGGCCCTGGGGTGGTGGGCCGCGCGCCGCGGCGGGGCCCTACGGACATGACCAAAATCCGGTGCATGGCCTGCCGCAGGACGAAGTGCCTTGGCCCTCGTGCCCCAAGGCCGGGGAGCGCGTCAGGCGGAGCAGGCGCACCAGGACGGCAGCATGGTGAGCCTTTCCCGCCGTTGGCATGCGAGGCGACCGGCGTGAAGTGGGGGCAGAGTTGGCGGATGGGCTCTTAGTGTAGCGCGCGCCGCTTCAGGCGCGCACGGGAGGCGTTGGCCTTGCAGACAGCGTCGCGGGATGCTCCAAGTGATGCGGGCGCGGACGGGATCCCGGGCGGCCGGCACCCGATCCAGGGGCTGATGCGGACGGCGATGGCTAGCCTGCAGGCCATGGTGGACGTCAATACGGTCGTGGGCGACGCCATCGAGACACGGGATGGCACGGTGATCGTGCCCGTCTCCCAGGTCTCGTTCGGTTTTGCCGCCGGCGGGGGCGAGTACGGGGTGGGCGCCCACCGCGGCGCTGCCGACGAGGCACTGCCCTTCGGCGGCGGCAGCGGGGCTGGCGTGAGCGTACGGCCCGTGGGCTTCCTCGTCGTGCAGCAGGGAAGCGTCCGTCTGTTGCCCGTGGACCAGCGCGCCTCGCTGGAGCGCCTGCTCGACCTGGCGCCCGAGGTGCTCGACCGCATGCTGGCCGCGCTGGGCGCTGGCGGCCACCGCCGGCACGGGGGCACCTCGCCCGGAGCGGAAGGGGCAAGCGACGGCGGCGACGCCAGCAGCGCGCAGAATGGCGACCCCGTGGTGTCCGCCGTAGGCAGCCTGCCGGGCGACGGGGCGCCGTCCTAGGCAGGTGCCGTGCAAGTCCTCGTTCGCGGCAAGCGCACGAGAGAGGCCCGCCTGGCCGTCAGGCTGTTAGCCCTGCCCTCGATAGCCGTGCGGCAGCGCGGCTTTGCGCGGCGTCATCCAGGCGGCCACGCGGCCTAGCGGTCCCTCGCGGGCGACGGCGGCCCGAAGCAAGGCCCCGCCGGGCGGGCGCGGTGCCTGGAACAGGCGTCCGCCCGCGGCAGATGGGCGGGACCCCGTCAGGCTGACCGCCCTCGCGTGCACCACCGCCCTGCCGGGACACAGCCGCCCGCCACAGGGGCGAGCTCGGGCACAGGGGGCGCCGGCGTCTGCCCTGACTCGGCCTTGGCGGGATGTGTCCGGGCCGCACGGCCGGCGGACCGTGTCCGCCCGCGACTCCGTCGCCCGGTGAGGCCGTTGCGCGTCGACCCGGGCCAGCCCGCGCGGGCCACCCCGTCCGCGCTGCCGGTACAGAGGGGTGGGGGCCGCCGGCGGCGCGCGAAGGTGCTCGGCCGTGAGGGCGCCCGAAGGGGGAAAGGCGCGTGCGCAGCCTGTGGAAGGGCGCGGTGAGTTTCGGGCTGGTGCACATCCCCTGCCGGCTTTACGCCGCCACCGAGGATCGGGACGTGCACTTCCGCCAGTTGCACCGCGCCTGCCGCACGCCCGTCGTCTACCGCCGGACCTGCCCGCACTGCGAGGTGACGCTGGAGCCCGCGGACATCGTGCGCGGCTTTGAGGTCTCGCCCGGCCGTTTCGTGGTGGTCGAGGACGAGGAACTCGAATCACTGGGGCCCGCGGCCGCCCACGTCATCACCATCATGGACTTCGTCCAACTCGCCGACGTCGATCCCTTGCAATTCGAACGTTCGTACTTCATCGGCCCCGCCGAGGCTGGAGGGCGCCCGTACGCGTTGCTGCGCGCGGCGCTTGCGCAAACCGGGCGAGCGGCCGTGGCGACCCTGACCCTACGTGCCAAGGAGCGCCTCGCCCTGATCCGGGTGGTGGGGGCGTGCCTGACGCTGGAGACCATGCGCTATCCCGACGAGATCCGCGACTGGCGCCAGGTGGATGCCCTGCCGGAGGAGGGCCCGCTTCCTCCCCGGGAGATGGAAGTCGCGGCGGCGCTGATTGAACGCCTGACCACAGCTTGGGACCCGGCGCGCTACACCGACGCCCACCGCGCCGCCATCGCCGCGGTCATCGCCAGTAAGACGCCAGAGGCGGTGGCGCCTGTGGCAGAGGGGCCGCCGGAGCGCTACGCCGACCTGCTCGCCGCCCTGGAGGCGAGCGTACGGGCCGCGGAGGCACGCCGCGCCGCGGGCAGACCCGACGACGGGGCCGGTTTGCATTGACCGGCGAGGGTGTCGGGCGCGCGGGGTCGCCGCTGCGGCTGACGCACCTGGACAAGGTGCTCTGGCCGCCCGCCCGTCCCGGCGGGCCGTCCTGGACGAAGGGAGACTACCTCCACTACCTGCGCGCCATCTCCCCGCACGTGCTGCCCCACTTGCGCGGGCGGCCGCTGGTGCTGACGCGCTATCCCGACGGGGCGCTGGGGCCCTCCTTCTACCAGAAGAACCTGCCAGCCACCGCCCCCGGCTGGCTGCCGCGGTTCCGCCAGGCCAGCGCGTCAGGCCGTGCCATCGACTACCTGGTGGCGGCCTCGCTCTCTGACCTGCTCTGGATCGGCCAGCAGGCGGCCATCGAGTTCCACCCCTGGCTCTCGACCTGCGCTTACCCGGAGCAGCCGGATCGTGCGGTGGTGGATCTGGATCCCATGCCCCCCGCGGGCTTTGAAGACGCACGCGCTGTGGCCGCCCTCGTGCGCGAACTCCTGGACCGGGCGGGGGTGGCCTCCTGGCCCAAGACCTCCGGCGCGACCGGCCTGCACCTCTTCATCCCCATCCGGCCGATCCACACCCACCGCCAGGTGGCGTTGGTCATGCGCGCCCTTGGCGAACTGCTGCTGCGGCTCTGGCCGGAGCGCGTGACCCTGGAGCGGCGCGTGGCGCTCCGCGCGGGCCGCGTCTACTTCGACTACCTGCAGAACGCACACGGCAAGACCCTCTGCGGCCCCTACTCTCCGCGTCCGTTGCCCGGCGCCCCGGTGTCCACGCCGCTGGAGTGGGCCGAGGTGGCTGACGTCCGTCCGGAGTCCTTCGACCTGCGCGCCGTCGCGGACCGGTTGGCCGCGGGACGCGACCCGTTCGCCGGGCTGTGTCAGGCGCCCCCGCAGGACCTGCGCGCGCTCGCCGACCTGGCCGGGGCGCTTGGGGGCGCGGCCCTCGCGCGCCGCTGATGGCCGGGCCTGCGCCCGTCCTGCCCGGAGTGGATCTGGCGCCAGGGTCCGCGAAGCGTTCCCGTGCGTCCGGGGCGGGGGGTGGCGCCACCCTGCAGGCAGAGGCTGCCGGGTGGCGCGCCGCGCCCCGTGCGCGCGTGTCGGCCTGGACGGGGCCCCGCGCCGACCGTGGGGAGGGGTGCTTCCGGTTCCGCGCCGCGCCGGCTGGGGACACTGCCAGGTAGCAGCAGAGAGGCAGCCGGGGGGATGGCGGAGGCATGGCGCTCACCTGCTTGGAACGCCTGCGCCCGAGGTGGGAGGCCGCAGGCGTGCGGTTCCTTCCCTATCAGATCGAAACGGCTGAGCGCGTGCTGGCCATGGGCGGGCAGGGCATCCTCGCCGATGAGGTGGGCTTGGGCAAGACGGTCGAGGCCGGGCTGATCATGTCTGAGCTCATGGCGCGCGGGGAGTGCCGTTCGGTGCTCGTGCTCTGCCCGGCCTCCCTCTGCTACCAGTGGCAGCGGGAGTTGGCCGACAAGTTCGGGCTGCGCTTCACCTGCGATGGCCGGCCCGCTGACCTGGGTCGGGAGGAACTCGTCGTGTCCTCGATCGACGTGGCCAAGCGGCCCGAGGCCCGCGAGGCACTCTGCGGCCGGCAGTGGGACCTGGCGGTGGTGGACGAGGCGCACAAGCTCAAGAACCGCCAGACGCAGAACCACCGGTTGGTGGCCAGCCTGCCGCGACGCCGCCTGCTCCTGCTCTCCGCCACCCCGATGCAGAACGACCTGACGGAACTCTACGCCCTGGTCTCGCTGGTCCGGCCGGGCCTGTTCGGCAGCTTCCAGGCCTTCTGGCGCCAGTTCCTCTTGGACCGGCGCACCCCGCGCGACCCCGACGCCCTACGCCAGGTGCTGGCCTCGGTAATGGTGCGCCACCACCGCCAGGACCTCGGCGCCGAGGAGCGGCTGCCCGCGCGCCAGGTGGCGCTCTTGCCGCTACGCCTGACGGCGGAGGAGCGGCGGCTGTATGACGCGATCTCGGCGGCGGTGCGCGAGGAGTACTGGCGGCGCGTGCAGGGGGAGTCGACGGTCCTGCCGCTGATTACGCTGCAAAGGGAGGTGTGCTCATCCGCAGCCGCTGTGCGCCGTACGCTCGGCGCCATGGAGCGCGCCGCCTGGCTTGGCGGCGACCTGGACGAACTGCGCACCCTGGCGGATGGTGTACGCGAGCAGGCCAAGGCGCGCGTGCTCCAGGGCCTGGTCGCCGACCTGCGCGACCGGGCCATCGTATTCACGGAGTTCCGGGCGACGCAGGAGTTTCTGGCCGGCCGCCTGCGGGATCTCGGCCTGCCCGTGCTGCTCTTTCACGGGGAGCAGGCGATGGACGAGCGGGATCGTGCCGTGCGCCGTTTCCGCGAGGAACCCCGGTCGGTGCTGATCTCCACCGAGAGCGGTGGCCAGGGGCTAAACCTGCAGGTCTGCCGCAACGTGGTCAACTTCGACCTGCCCTGGAATCCCATGCGCGTGGAGCAGCGCATCGGTAGGGTGCATCGCGTCGGCCAGACCCGGGATGTTTACGTTTACAACCTCTATGCCGAGGACACGATCGAGGAGCATCTGCTACGCCTGCTCGACGAGAAGATCAACCTCTTCCGCCAGGTGATCGGTGAACTGGACGTCATCCTGCGGCGGATGGAGTCCGGGGCGCGGCGCTCTCTGGAGAGCCGCATCGCGGAGATTCTCTGGCAGTCCAGGGACGGGCGGGAGCTCGGCTTCCGCTTCGAGGAACTCGGCCGGCAATTCCTCTGGCAACGCCGGTTGGTACGCCAGCGTGAGGGCGTCCTCCAGGGGAAAGGCACGGCGCCCCCCCCGCGGGAGCCCGCAGCGGAGGGTGGCGTGCTCGGGGGCTGACGGGGCGGTGCGGGCCATACTCGGCCTGGTGGTGTGCCCCCCCTGGGGGGGGGCGTGAGGTGCGGCGGCGCAAGCAGGGGCACAGCGCGCCCGCGGCCGGGGCCATGGGGGCGGTGGTCCCCGCGAGGGGGGGCCGTGGCGGGCGGGATGGCGTGGTGTGGGATCCGTGGGGAGGGAGCGGTCCCGTGTGTGCGCGGGCGGACCAACGGGATCGAGCGGAGCGTCAGGTCGCAGGGGGGGGGCGCGGGGCAACGGCGCTCCTGGGGTGCGGTGCCGGTGAGGGCAGCGGTCGGACCGAGACGGGGCTAAGGGACGGTAACCGCCGATCCGCCAACGGCCGGGCCCTCGGCGCCGGCATCCTCGCCACCTGGGTGGATCGCAGCCCCGGCGAGCGGGTCGCAGCCCGACGGCAGCCAGCGCTCTCCGAAGGCGCGCAGCACGTCCACGGCGGGCAGCAAGTGGCGGCCCATGGGGGTCAGGCTGTAGAGCACACGTGGTGGCCGCCCGCCTTGGGGCCGGCGTTCGACCAGCCCAAGGTCCGTCAGCCGTTTGAGACGCGCGCTCAAGGTCCGTGTGTTGCCGCAGGCAGACCCGAGGAACTCGCCGAAATGGCGCGGGCCGGGCGCGAGGTCTCGCAACACCAACAGCACGCACTCGTCGCCCAGGACGCGGGCTGCGCGCGCGACGGGACATGTCCAGTCGTTCGTCATCGCGTTCACCTCGACCTGCGCCGCTCCCGGATGGGCCAGGGTCGCGTCATTCCGGCGGGGGGCCTTCGCCCAGACGGCGCCACGAGCGGGGGTGACTTCGGAGCGGCATGCCGGTCCGCTCGCGCCTGCGACCGCATGCCGCGCACAGGTTCGGCGCCTCGATGCGGCCGCTGCACCCGTGGGGTCTCGGGGGCACTGACGGCCGTACGCGCCGAATTCGGCCTGTGGCGCAAGCGACTCGCCCAGAACGACGCGACCCTGCCGGATAGGCAACAGTATGCGTCTATCCCTTGCGTTGTGCAAGCAACGAGGTTATCCTGCCACTCGGGGCACGGGATTGCCGGTGCCCCGGGAAACGGAGGCGAGGGTGCATGGCGGAGGCGGTCTTCTCGGAAACCTTTGAGCAGGAGGTCGTCAAGGCGGAGGGGCCCGTGCTGGTCGACTTCTGGGCGGCGTGGTGCGCACCGTGCAGGGCACTGGCGCCCACCATCGAGAAGCTCAGCGACGAGTACGCGGGGCGCGTGACGGTGCGCAAGCTGGACGTGGACCGTGCGCCGGATGTCGCCGTCCAGTATGGGGTCCAGTCGATCCCCACGGTGATCGTCTTCCACAAGGGGCGCGAGGTGACGCGCTGGGTCGGGGTGCAACGTCCACAGGTCTACACCCAGGAACTGGACCGTTTGTTGAGCGGTGTCCCGGGTTAGGTCGACGCGCGGGCCACATACCGTGAGGTCGACCAGCCACCCCGAGAGGCTGACGGGTCGTGGGCTCCCGTCCGTTTTGGCGTATCCGGCATGACGGGGCGCTCTGCGGGTGGGGGCCCGGTCCGCTCGCCCGTTGTCAGCGGGACGATCTCTTAGCGGCGGATGATTCGCCCGCAGCCGACTGCGTCATGGTCGTCTGCTCGCCTCCGCGCCCGCCGGCCTGTCCACGCGCCCGCCGTGCAGGACCGCTGCCTGTCCGGCCGAATAGGTGTGGTCAGGCCGGAGGGGAGGGCAGCGCATGCCGCGCGTTCAGGTGGAGACGTTTGTGCGGGGCCCCGTTGACGCCGCGTACGCCCTGGTAAAGGACATGGAATCCTACCCGCGTTTCATGAAGGCCGTGACCGGGCTACGGGTCCTGCAGCGGGAGGGCGATACCTGTCTCACCGAGTGGAGTGCGCTCTTTCAAGGCAAGCTGCTGCGCTGGAAGGAGCGCGACGTCTTCGACGATGCGCGCTTCTCGATGGCCTATCGCCAGACCGAGGGCGACCTGAAGAAGTTCGAGGGCGAGTGGTGCTGCGTCCCCCAAGACGGGGGCACACGTATCACGCTCACGGTCGATTTCGACCTGGGCATCCCGATGCTGGCTGGTCTGCTGGATCCCATGGCCAAGCTCGTGGTGCGCCGCAACTGCGAGGCCATGCTCGAGGCCATCCGCGCCCAGGTCGAGTCGGCAGGCGCCAACCGGCCCGCCTCGGGTGGCCGGCCGTGGAGCTGAAGCCCGACCGGCCCCCGGACCTCGCCATTCTGGTGCGCGTGCGCGACGAGCCAGGGGTGCTGCACGCGCTGACCGGGGTGTTGGCGCGCCAGGGTGTGAACATCCGTCACGTGGACACGGCCGAGCGGGGCGAGGGCGAGGCGACCGTCTACATGGAATTGGAGCATCCGCTTGACACGGAGGCCCTGCTCGCCGACCTGGGCGCCCTACCCATGGTGCTCGGGTTCGACACGCCGCCGTCGTTCCACCACGTCTACGGCAAGCGCGTCATCGTCATGGGCGGCGGCGCCCAGGTGGGCCAGGTCATGCTGGGTGCGGTCTCCGAGGCCGACCGTCACAACATCCGCGGTGAGCGCATCTCGGTCGACACCATCCCGCTGGTGGGTGAGGAGAACCTGGCCGCGGCGGTCCGCGCGGTCGGCCGGCTGCCGCGCGCGGCCGCGCTGGTCCTGGCCGGCGCGCTGATGGGGGGCGCGATCACCGACGCCGTCCGCGAGGTACGGGCGCAGGGCATCGTGGTGATCTCGCTGAACATGGCCGGCAGTGTGCCGCAGGCGGCGGACCTGGTGGTCTCCGACCCGGTGCAGGCCGGGGTGATGGCCGTCATGGCCGTGGCGCGCACGGCGCGTTTCGATGTGCGCCGGGTACGCGGCCGTACCTTTTGACCGGGGCTTGGCGGTAGCGCGGGCGTGGCTGCCGGGCCGATCCCGATACCGTGCCCGCGTCCGGTTGGCAGAGCGCGAGAGCTTGGGCCAGAAGGGTGCAGGCGTTCGGGGATGGGTGGGTCGGCTGTCTCCGACGGTTACGCGTCCGAGCTTGCTCGATGAGGGGGCGTCCGCCGTGGAGGGTTCGCACGCGGCCCGCTTCTGCCGCGCCGCGCCGCGCGACGGGTACACGCGCTTCTGCACAGCGGGACAGGACCTGCAGCACCTGTCCTTCGGTGTGGCCCGCTTGTCGCGCGGGCAGGAGTGGGAGATGCAGACGGGCGGCGAAGAGTTGGTGGCCGTGGTCCTGACGGGACAATTGGACGCGGCCTCCGGCCAGCAGCGCTGGGAGGGGCTCGGCGGACGGGCGACCGTCTTCGCCGGCAGGGCCACCGCCGTCTACGTCCCGCCGCGGGGCCGCCTCTGGGTGCGTGCGGCCGACGACGGCGTCGCGGTGGCGCTTTGCCAGTCTCCCGTGTTGCCCGGTCAGGAGATGCCGGCGCCGTACGTGATTCGTCCAGAGGATGTGCGCGTCAGTGCCCGGGGCCGCGTTCCCTTCCTGCGCGAGGTGCATGACATCCTGGACGGGAGCCGGCCCGCGGCGCGTCTGGTGGTGGGGGAGACCTTCAACGCCGCCGGCAACTGGTCGAGCTACCCGCCGCACAAGCACGATGAGGCCCGCGCCGACGAGGAGGCCTGCCTGGAGGAGCTCTATTACTACCAGCTCGACCCGGAGCAGGGCTTCGCCGCGCAGTTTCTCTACACCCCGGACGGCGCTGTGGACGAGGTGCACCGGGTCCGCCAGGGGGACGTCATGCTCATCCCGCGCGGCTACCACCCCGTGGCCGCGGCCCCCGGGTATCGCCTGTACTATCTGTGGGTCATGGCCGGGGAGGGGCGGCGGCTGCGACCGTACGACGACCCCGAGCACGCCTGGGTCAAGGGCGCGCCGGGGCCGGGGTGAGCGGGGGCGGCGCGGCCGGCGGGCCGCGGTACGGGGCCGAGGGGCCGGTACAGGGGGGCGCCGGGGCACGGGCTCCGCAGCGGGGGGCCCGGCCGCCGGTGACCTCGTCCCAGGACCCGCCTACGCCGCGCCCCGTCGGCGACGGGTGGCGGGCCCTGGGACGAGGTCTCCCCGAAAGCCGCGGGCGATCAGGCTGCACGCCTCGGGTCCGCGGGCGGGGAGATCCGTGTGGCATGACGGTTCATCCCCGGCTCGAAGAGGAAGAGCCCTCTGCGCTGCGTGTCAGTACGGTGGGGGAGGTTGGGCCGGTGTCCAAGGTGCGGATCGGCGTCATCGGGTGCGGCGGGCGGGCCCGCTCGCACATGGACGCGCTGCGGCGACACGAGGACGCGGAGATCGTGGCGGTGGCGGATGTGCTGGAGCCGGCGGCGCGCGCCGCCGGCGAGCGCCTCGGGGTTCCCTTCTACACGGATCACCGCGAACTCCTGCGCCGCGACGACCTGGACGCGGCGGTGCTCAGCGTGCCCGTCTTCGCCCACGGCCAGGTGGATCTGGACGTGATCGGCCGCGGGTTGCCCTTCCTGGTGGAGAAGCCGGTAGCCCGCCAGATGGCGACGGCGCGGCAGATCGCCGCCGCGTTGCGCGGCGCGGGTCTCTGGGCGGCGGTGGGCTACCAGTTGCGTTATGAACCTGGCGTGCGCCAGGCCAAGGCCTTCCTGCAGGGCCGCACCGTGTCGGTGGTGGAGGGGCACTACTGGTGCGCCACCTCACACGTCGGTGCCTGGCACAACGATTGGGAGCGGTCCGGCGGCCAGTTGGTCGAGCAGGCGACGCACACGGTGGACCTGATGCGCCACTTGGTGGGTGACATTACGGAGGTATACAGCCGGCAGGCCTCGCGTATCGTCAAGGGCATTACCTCGCCCGACTCCTACACCGTCAGCGTCCGCTTCGCCGATGGCGCTCTGGGGGCGCTGACCACCAGCTGGGCGCACGACGCGGGCGATTGGTCCCACGCCAACATCCTGCACGTGGTACTAGACGGCTGCCTGCTCCGGGTGGACGGGCGCGGGGCCCACGTGCTGCCCGAGGGCAAGGCGGCCCTGCCGGAGGTGCCCGTGGTGGGCATCTACGACGCCTTTGTCGACGGGGTGCGCAGCGGCAAGCCCTCCCAGGTCCTGGGCACGTATGACGACGCGGTGGCGACGCTGGCCGTCTCCCTGGCTGCCAACGAGTCGGCGCGCACGGGACGTCCGGTCGTCGTGGCGGACGCGGTCGGGGCCTGATCGGCAGGACCGGAGGCCGGGGCCGGCGGGGGGATCCCGCTGGCCCCGGCCCGCATAGGGCTGCCTGGCGAGGGATGGACCGTCGAGCGGCCACACCGGGGCGCCGTTGCGGCGCCGAGCGGGACAGGGCCGATCAACGGCGCGACAGGGGGACCACGCTCCGGGCAACGCCTGCGGTCCGCATGAAAGCCAAGGCCCCGGCGGTTCGCGGCCTTGCGCCCGCCACGGCTCACAGCACGGCGCGCAGTTGCCCACCGTCGCAGTACACGTGCGACCCGGTGAGATACGTGTTGGCGAAGGACAGCAGGAATGCGGCCACTGCCCCGTACTCTGCCGCCTCGCCGTACCTTCCTGCGGGGATGGTGGCCAGGCTCCGCCGGCGGATCTCCTCCACGGGGATGCCCTCGGAGGCGGCGCGCACGGCGTCGCCGCTGCTGACCCGCTCCGTCGCGAAGCGCCCAGGGGCCAGGCAGTTGATGAGCACATTGCGCGCGGCATACTCGTTGGCGGCGCTCTTGAGGAAGCCCACAACCGCCCCGCGCAGGCTGTTGCTCAGCACGAGGTCCGGAATGGGCTGGCGCACCGACGTCGATGTGACGGCCAGGATGCGGCCGCCCCCCAGCGCGAGCATCCGCGGGATGGCCATGCGCGTCAGCCGTACGGTGCTCAGCACGAGCGTTTCGAACGCGCGCAGCCAGGTGGCGTCGTCGGCGTCGAGCGCGTAGCCGTGTGGCGGGCCTCCGGTGTTGAGAAGCAGGCAGTCCAGCCGCCCGAAGCGCGCCTCCGTCTCCTCGATGAAGCGGGGGCAGTCGTCCTCCTGAGAGAGGTCGAGCGCCATGCCCGCCACTCGCCCCGAGGGCGCGCCCCGGTCCACGGCGACGGCCGACAAGCGCTCCACCGCGGCGCGGACTCGGTCCGGGGAGCGCGAGCAGATGAAGACGCGTGCACCTTCGCGCAAGAGCGCCTCCGCCGTGGCGTACCCCAGCCCGGCGGTGCCCCCACCCACGGCGGCGACGCGATCACGTAAGCCCAGGTCCAAGGTCGGTCCCTCCCGTTCGTTGAACCATGCGTCGCAGCGTCGTGCGGGGTCGTGCAGGGGGGGGGCGGACCCTGCGCGCAGCGTGCCCGCCCTGCCTCGGCGCCCGGAAGGAGTCGTTCGGGAGGGGGGCTCGCGGCCGCAGCGCCGACATGGCCACCCGGGCGCTCTGCGCCATACCGGCCACCGCTGGGGGGGCAGGGCGGCGCACCCCGCCCGCTGCGCGCACGCACGCCCAAGCGGCGTCCGACCCTGGCGATGACCTCTCGCTCAGGCCGTCCACCAAGCACGCCGCGACCGCGCAGAGGGCCGTGGCCCCGCCGCTGGCGCCAACAGCCTACCCGGCCCGCCCCGGGTGCGCGCCGCCGACCCCGCCGAGCGGCGACGTCGTTCGACCGACCCCGCCGGCATCCCTGCACCCGCCCCACACGGCACCGCGGACCTGTCCCGGAACAGCGGGCGGTGGGCGGGGCGTGGCTCGGAGCATTTGCGTGCGCGTTCTCCCGCTCCACCATGGCCGTGCGCCCCGCATGGGCTCACGCAC
Source organism: Bacillota bacterium (assembly GCA_021797775.1). GTDB lineage: Bacteria > Bacillota > Sulfobacillia > RBS10-35 > JAJYVN01 > JAJZZC01. Next base: position 20,521 of record JAJZZC010000004.1, on the reverse strand, counting down.
CTACTACGGCCCCCGCGCCTGGCGGATGCTGGAGCTCGCATGGCCGGCGCCACGGCGTGGCTGGGGGCCGCCCCGGCACCGCCCCCCACCGCAATGACGCGACCCTGCAGCCGCCCCGGTCTCCGCAGGAGTTGCCGCCGCCGGGGCGGAACATGTCCCGGGCCGCCGTCGCGTCTTTCCCCGCGCGTCCCGGCCGTGGTGCGCCGGGCTTGCGGGAGGGGGGGAACGGTCGTGGTCCCTGCGCTCGGGGCCGGCCTGGCGGGATGGCTGTTGCTGCTCTCCGGCGCCGGCAAGCTGACGCTCTGGGTGGACTTCCGCCGCGGCATTGCGGAGGCGCGCACCCTGCCCTCGTGGCTGTCGGTCGGCGCCGGCTGGGGCGCCCCCTGGGCGGAGCTGGCTGTTGGTGTCGCCGTCCTGGCCCGGCCGGGCTGGTGGAGTCTCGTTGGTGCCGCCGCGCTGTTCGCCCTCTTCGCGGTGTACCAGGTCGCCGCTGGGCGCGTGGGCCAGGCGGACTGCCACTGCTACGGCAAACTGCGGCAGATGCGGTCAGGGAGGCCCGCGGCCATCGGCAATGGCGCGCTGGCCTTGCTTTCCCTCACGGTGGCGGCGGCCGGGCCCGGGTCCGCGGTAGCGGTGCGCCTGCTGGGGGGCCTCGTCCTGGCCGTCGCCTATCTCGCGGCGATGGGCACGAGCGGCAACGGGCATACACGCTTCGTCTTCGCGGAGGTGCGCTACCTGCAGGAGCGGGCGCAGGGGCGCAGCGACCGCGCAGCGCGGGAGACGGTCGCCAAGGAGTTCGGGCTGTCGCCGGAGGCCTCGTACCTCCTGCTGCCTCGGAGCCGCGCCGCCGTGATCCTCGTCCGCCAGCGCCTGGGGCTCAAGACGACGCTTTGACGGCGCCGTCGGCGGGCGCGCTCCGTCGACGACAGGCGCCCGGCCGGGCCCCGGTGCGAGCCGGCGGGCGTGAGGCGGGGCTGGCGGCCCGCTGCGACCGGTGGGCGTACGGCGGCCCGCTGGAGGCCGTGGCGGGCCCCGCCGCGAGTCGGCCGGCTCGGGGTCGGCGTGGGGCGGGGCTGGCGGCCCGCCGCGACCGGTGGGTGCACGGCGGCCCGCGGTCGATCGGACACTGGCTGCGGGGCGAACCAACGGCCCGGGGGCCGGTCAAACGGCTGCCCGTGGCGCTCGTGATGGTCGTTGCGCCGTGCGCAGGCAACGGCTCCGTCAGGGGCAGAGCGGGCCCGCTCCGCTGTTCATGCCGCGTCGTGGGGCCGACCCGCGACGGCACGGCGCCTCCTGCGCAATGCCGCGGTTGGGGGCACACGCGAAAGTGACCGGGTGCCTGCGTCCTCAACGTCTAGTCCAAGCCTGTGAGGGGGAGCGCTCTGTGTCCGGGACCATCGTCCTGGCCTATTCCGGTGGGCTCGACACGTCGGTCGCCATCCGCTGGCTGGCCGAACGCCATGACGCGGATGTGGTGACGGTGACCGCCGACCTGGGGCAGGGCAAGGATGTCGCCGCCATCCGCGAGCGCGCCTTGCGCATCGGCGCCCGGGACGCGCTGGTGGTGGACGCCCGCGACATGTTCGTCCGCTACTTCGTGTTTCCCGCCCTGCAGGCCGGGGCGCTGTATGAGGGCCAGTACCCGCTGGCGACGGCGCTGGCGCGCCCGCTGATCGCCTACCTGCTGGTTGAAGCCGCGCACCGGCATGGTGCGCAGGCCGTCGCCCACGGGTGCACGGGGAAGGGCAACGACCAGGTGCGCTTCGACTTGGCGGTGCAGACCCTCGACCCGGAGCTGCGCGTGGAGGCGCCCATGCGGCAGTGGTCGATGACCCGCGACCAGGAGATGGCCTACGCGCGCGAGCGCGGGATCGAGATCCCGGTGACCCCGGCCAAGCCATACAGCGTGGACGCCAACCTCTGGGGCCGCAGCATCGAGGCCGGCGTGCTGGAGGACCCTGCCCTAGAGCCGCCGGAGGATGTCTACGAGTGGACCGCCGCCGTCGAGGCCGCCCCCGCGGATGCGGCGACCGTGCGCGTCGGCTTTGCATCCGGGATCCCCGTAAGCCTCGACGGGGAGCGCCTGGACGGCCGCAGCCTGATCGAGCGGCTCAACGAATTGGCGGGCCGCCACGGCGTAGGCCGCGTGGACCACGTCGAGAACCGCTTGGTCGGCATCAAGTCGCGCGAGATCTACGAGGCGCCGGCCGCGGTGGTGTTGCACCAGGCCCACGCTGCTCTGGAGACGCTCACCCTGACGCGCGACGCCTTCCGCTTCAAGCAGGCCGTGGCGGCGGAGTACGCTGAGCTGATCTACAACGGCAAGTGGTTCAGTGCGCTGCACCAGGACTTGATGGCGTTTGTCCAGAGCAACCAGCGCTTCGTCACCGGCGAGGTGACGCTCAAGCTGCACCGCGGCACATGCCGTGTGGTCGGCCGGCAATCGCCGTTCTCCCTGTATAGCCGCGCACTCGCCACCTACGAGACCGGCGATGCCTTCGACCACAGCGCGGCCGTCGGCTTTATCAGGCTGTACGGGCTCGGGACGGTGCAGCAGGCGCGCGTGCAGACGTTGCCGCTACGTGACCAGTTGCCCGAGTTGCCCCCGCCCCCCCGCCCGGAGGGGGAAGGGTGAAGCCCTGGGCGACGAGCGGCCTGGCCTGGCGCCCATGCGCGGCGATGCGGGTCTCTCGTAGCTTTGGCCTTCGGCGCTCGCTGAACAGGAGGAGGTGTCCCCGCGCACCACGGGCGGCGCGTCAGCGCGTGCATGCAGAGGTGTCCCGCTTGGTCGCCGCGGAGGGGGCCCGCTAGCCGTCGGCGTCCGACCGGACGGCGGATCCGCCGGGACCTGTGTGACCCTCCCATCGGGTCGGGCGGGCGGAAGGGACCATGGCCATGGGCACGGTGACCTCCCCGGCCGAGGCGCGGGCGGTGGAAGCGGCGGCTGGGGAGGGCGCATCCCCCTCCCCGCCCCCCTATCTGCTGGCCGGCTGGCGCCGGCTGGATCCCGTCGCGCGCGGCCTGGCCGGGGCCCGTGCCCTGCGTAGCGTGGCCCAGGGCGCCCTGAGGGCCGACTTTCGTGCTCTACCTGCGCGCGCTGCACTGGCAGGCCGCGGCCATTGGCGCGCTGCTCTCCGTGGGCGCCCTGGCCGGCGGGTTCCTCGGGCTCGTCGTTGGCCCCGTCAGCGACCGGTACGGGCGCCGGCCATTCCTGCTGGCCTACCAGGTGGGGCTTACGGTCTTCACCCTGCTGGTGTTGGCCGTCCCTCGCGGGCCCGTGTTGGTCGTCAGCGCCGTCCTGTTCGGCTACGGACTCGGCGCCAACGGCGCCGCTGGTCCCTTCGCGCCGGCCGAGCAGGCCTGGCTGGCGCGCCATGTCCCCGGCCCGGCGGGCGGTGCCGTCTTCAGTCTCAACGCGGCCGGTCGGTTTCCTCGGGATGGGCGTCGGCTCGCTCCTCGGCGGTCTGGTCTCGATTTGGTCCACGATGTTACGGGGCCCTTCCGCCTACCTGCCGCTCTTCGCCCTGACCCTGGTGGTCTCGGGCATCAACTGCTGGCAGATCAGCCGCCTGCCCGAAGCGGTACCAGGCTCCGCGCACGCCGCTGACGCCGCCCGCAGTTCCATGCCCGGGGGCGCCGCCTCCGCCGCCGCGAGCGATCCGCCCGAGGAGGCCCGCCTGCGGCGCGAGGAGAACCGCGGGCTGGCCCTGCTGGTCGGCACCAACGCGGTCAACGCCTTGGGCGTCGGTCTCTTCGGGCCGCTGCTCCCGTACTGGTTCTCGGTGCGGTTCGGCGTTGGTCCGGGGGCCATCGGCTCGTTGTTCGGGCTGACCTTTGTGCTGACGGCGCTGGCGTCTGTGGTCATGGGGGAGCTGGCGGACCGCATCGGACTCGTGCGGTCCATCGTCTATGTCCGCCTGATTGGGGTGGCCATGCTCGTCGCCATCCCGCTCGTCCCCAGCCTCGGCCTGTCGCTACGCCCGCGCGCGCACATTGCGCCGCAAGCTTCGCCGCGCGGCAAAGGCAGCCGTACGCTACCCTGTGCTCCCCACCATGGAGATCGCGCAGGAGATCGCCGCTCTCTTCAACCGCGGTGACGACGAAGGCTGGGTTGCCGCCGGCTGAAGACTGGGAGCGGGGGAAGGGAGGCGAGACAGGGGGGACCGCCCGTACATCACGCCCGGCGTCCAGGACCCTTGCGCCGAGCCTCCGCAGGCTCGTGTATTCCAGGCGTGCCGCAGCGCCTGCATCCCAAAGGGGCGCCGCCTGCGGCACCTAGCCTACACGAGCCTGCACTCGGCGCAAGGGCTGCGCGCGCCCTGCGGGCGCGTCCCGGACGCCGGGCTCCTGCAGCCGGCTACTGCCTCCCAGCATCTCCCCTTGCGCGCCAACATACGTGACGCGACCCTGCCTGTCGCCCGGCTCCGGCAGGTGGCGCGGGTGCTGGGGTCGTAGTGGCGGGTGGAGGCGAGGACCGATGTGCCTATGGCGCTTGCTCTTCCGGCTCTTGTTCGGGGTCCTGGGCCCGGACGACCCCCGCGATGAGGCGCAGCGCGCGGCCTGGCGCGAACGGCGGGGGCGGTTCCGGTCGCGCGTGCGTGCGGCCTTCCGCGAACTCCTGGGCGAGGAGGAGACGGCCCCGCGCGCCGACGCTGGCGCGTGAGGGTTCCCGGGCGGCCCGTGCCGCTGCCAGTCGCATCGGGCTCCAGGCCCCGGGGCCTGACTGCGGGCGCCCGCCACGGCGTGCCGATCCGTAACCATCGGTGGGTGGGCGCATGCCGCAGGTCGGCGCGCGTGGCGCATCGCCGCCTGTGCCGTGTGGCCCGCGGGGGCTGGCTGCTGACTCGGCGCTCGCCCTGCGGTGTGCGGCGGGCGCCTGCGGGGGGCAGGGGTGGGCCGCTCCCGGCCGCCTCCTTCGTCGACGGCCGTCGCTGCCGGCACACGAGGCCGGCGGGCGCCTGTGTCACCCCGCCGAAGCCGGCCGTCCAACGCGGCGCGGTGTCGGGCTTCGGCCCCGCCGGGCCCTGCGCGCTCGCCGCGAGCAGGTGCCGGTAGGCGGGCCCACTTGGCCCCCGCCCACCGGTCTGCTGCGCAGACCCTGGCCCAGCGGGGGGCCGCCGGGCCGGGGGCACTCCCCGCGCCGGCCCCTCCGTGGCGGTGGGCGACCGGGTGCCCGGCCCGTCCGCATGACGGTGACGAGACGAGACGGGACGGTCGCCAGCAGCGGCTGGCCCGTCCGGCCACGTACGGGGGGGCCGGCATCCCGCCCGCCCCGTACACCTCGGTGCGCGGGGGCTGTGCACACCAAGCGGGCGCCAGCCAGGGACCCCAGGCCGACTGCGGCGGCTCGCTGCCGCTGGGGAGGCGTGCCGCTGCGGCGAATCCCGCCGCAAGCACCGAGCGTGTGGGGCGCTATCCGGTCCGCGCCAGCCTGGCGCGGTCGCGGGAGATCGCGGCTGGCTCCGGCCGTGAACGACGACGGCTGCTGGAGGCCCTTCGGCCGCACGATCGGCGTCGGGAAGGGCGCGCGCGCCGTTTCGACATGATCGCCCCGGTCCTGTGGCTGCTCGACGCGATGGGTCCGACCCCGGCCCGGTAGGGGAGCCGGTGTTCCCCGCCGAATGGGCGCCACGAACACCAGTGCCGCTCGGGGGCGGGTGCCGCGATGAACCTTGACCAATTGGTGGAGCAGGTGCTGTCGGGGGGCGTGGCCCCCGCCGATCTCATCCACCGCTACGTCCCTGGCCGTCCCGCGCGCACCCGCCCGTTCCCGCCGGACCTGGACGTGCGCCTGACGGCCGTTCTCGCGGGGCGCGGCATCGGCGCGCTGTACACGCACCAGGCCGACGCGTTGGCGGCGGCCCGGGCGGGCCAGGACACGGTCGTGGTGACGCCGACGGCCTCGGGCAAGACGCTTTGCTACAACCTGCCCGTGCTGGACGCCCTGCTGCGCGACGGCGCGAGCCGCGCGCTCTACGTCTTCCCCACCAAGGCGCTGGCCCAGGATCAGCGCAGCGAGTTGGGGGGGCTCTTGGAGGCGCTGGGGCGCCCCGGCACCTGCCACACCTACGACGGCGACACCCCGCCTGGCGCGCGCACCGCCATCCGCGAGGCCGGGCACCTTGTGCTGACCAACCCCGATATGCTGCACGCGGCGATCCTGCCGCACCACACCCGTTGGGTGCGCCTCTTTGAGAACCTGCGCTTCGTGGTCCTCGACGAGTTGCATGTCTACCGCGGGGTCTTCGGCAGCCACCTGGCCAACGTGCTGCGGCGCCTCAGCCGCGTGGCAGCCTTCTACGGGTCGCGCCCGACGTTTCTGGCGACCTCCGCGACCATCCGCAACCCGCGCGAGTTGGCGGAACGGCTGCTGGGCCGTCCCGTGCAGCTGGTTGACCAGAACGGCGCGCCGGCCGGGCCGCGGCACTTCTTCTTCTACAACCCGCCGCTGGTGAATCCAGCGCTGGGTCAGCGGCGCGGCGGCCTCGGCGAGTCGGTGGCCTGGGCGAGCCGGCTGCTGGCCAACGGCGTGTCGACCATCGTCTTTGCGCGTAGCCGGCTGCAGGTCGAGCTGATCCTCACCTACCTCAAGCGACGCCTGGACCCGCGCCTTGGCGCCGCCGTGCGCGGCTACCGCGGCGGCTACCTGCCGCGCGAGCGGCGGGCCATCGAGCGCGGGCTCCGTGAGGGCGCCATCCGCGGGGTGGTGAGCACCAATGCCCTGGAGCTCGGCGTCGACATCGGCTCGCTGCAGGCCGCCGTGCTCAATGGCTACCCGGGCAGCATCGCCAGCACCTGGCAGCAGGCGGGCCGCGCCGGCCGGCGCCGCGAGGCCTCGCTGACCGTGTTTGTTGCGGGGAACAACCCCGTCGACCAGTTTTTGGTGCGGCACCCGGAGTACCTGCTAGAGCAGCCGCCCGAGGCCGGCTTCGTCAACCCGGACAACCTTTATGTCCTCATGAATCATCTCAAATGCGCGGCGTTTGAGCTGCCCTTCCGCGCCGACGGCGATCCCGCCGCCGATGCCTTCGGCGGCGAGGCCACGCCCGATATGCTGGCCTTCCTGGCCGAGGAGCGCATCCTGCACCTGGCTGGCGGCGCCTACCACTGGATGACCGACCACTTCCCCGCCAGCGACGTGAGCCTGCGCGGGGCCGACGACAACGTCGTGATCATCGATCAGACCCACGCCCCGCGGGTCATCGGCGAGATCGACCTCTGGGGCGCGATGCTCACGGTGCATGACGAGGCGATCTACCTGCACGAGGGCACGCAGTACCAGGTGGAGCGCTTCGACTACGAGGAGAAGAAGGCCTACGTGCGCGAGGTGCAGGTGGATTACTACACCGACGCCGACCTCGCCGTGCACCTGCAGGTGCTCTCCGTGCTGGACGGCGAGGGCGCCGCCGCTGGCCCGCGGCCGGAGGGGACCGCGCGCACCCCTGCGGTGGCGGCGGTCGATGGGCCGGTACCCGAGGGCCCCGGTCCAGATGAGGACGACGCCGCTGACGATCCCGCCCTGGCCCTGGTCGCGCCACGCGCGGCTCCCACGGGGCGCGCCCACGGCGAGGTGCTGGTCACGGCGCGCGCCACCATCTTCAAGAAACTGCGTCTGGAGAGCCACGAGAACCTGGGGTGGGGCCGGATCCACCTGCCGGAGCGCGAACTGCACACCGCCGCCTACTGGGTGGCTTTTCCCCCGGAACTGGAGCAGGCGCTCGGTCGTGAGGCGCTGGCCGGGGGGCTGGCGGGGGTGGCACACGCCCTGGCGGGGCTCTGCCCCCTTTTCCTGCTCTGCGACCCGCACGACCTGCATGCGGTGCCCCAGGTGCGTGCGCCCTTCACCGGCCTACCCACGGTCTTCCTCTGGGAGGCGCACCCGGGAGGGGTAGGGCTGGCGGAGAAGGCCTACGGCGCGCACGCCGCGTTGCTGGCCGCCGCGGCGGAGCGCATCGCGGCCTGCCCCTGCGAGCGGGGCTGCCCCTCCTGCGTCGGGCCGGCGAGCCCTGGCGCCGGGGCGGATCCCAAGGCGGCGGCGCTGGGGGTCCTGGCCGCGGCGGTCCACGGCGGCGCCACCACGTGCGCCACCCCCAGTGCCGACGGGCCCGGGGCACCCCTGGTGGCGGACCTCGGCGGGGGAGGCTGAGCGCGGTGCCCCAAGAAGACCTGATGGCGCGCTTCCGGCAGTTCCGCGACCGCGCGGTGGGTACTGACCGGCCCGCGCGTGCCGGCACCGTGGGCGGCACTCCGCCGGACGGGGCACGCGGCGGGAAGGCATGGTCGGGGAACGACGGCCAGGCGGGGGCCACGGCCGCCGCCTGGCCTGGGCGGGAGCATGCGCCCACAGGCCCCTCCGCGGGCGGCCCGGACGCGGTGGACGCCGGCCTCCTCGGATGGGGCGCGGAATCAGGCAGCGGCCTGGAGCCAGGCGTGCGCGTGCCCCGCCAGGAGGAGTTCCGCCTGTTGCCCGGGGTGCGGGATCTCGCAGGGGAATGGCCGTCCCGCTTGGCGGGCGTCGATCTGGGCCCCCTGGTCGGCTGGCGCTGGCTCGACCTGGAGACCACGGGCCTGCACGGAGCCGGGGCGCGGGCCTTCCTCGCCGCCGTCGGCCGGGTTGAGGGCGACGGCGTGTGCGTGCGGCAACTCCTGCTCGAGGACCTCGATCGCGAGCGAGAATTTGTGGCAACGGTGCTCGATGCCTTTCAAGGGGCCACGGCGGTGGTCACCTTCAACGGCAAGGCCTTCGACTGGCCCATGCTGCGCGACCGCTGCGTCGCCTGCGGGCTGACCCGCTCCTGGCGCGAGTTGCCCCACTGGGACGTCCTCTTCGCCGCGCGGCGCGTTTATGGTCCGTGGCTTGGGAGTTGCGACCTCGGACGACTGAGCGCCGAGGTGCTCGGCGAGCCACGTGAGGGCGAGCCCTCGGGCGCAGTGATCCCCATGCTCTACCAGGCATACCTGCAAGGAGACCGCGGGGCGCTCTATGGGGTCGGCTTACGCAACCGCCGGGACGTGTGCGCGTTGGCGGGGGTGGCGGCCCGTCTCGCGGGCGCGCTGTCCGGTCGTGCCGAGCCCGCGGGCGGCGTGCGCCTGCGCTTCGGGCTGGCGCAGCAGTTCGAGCGCCTCGGCGAGTGGGAGCGCGCGCTCGCCTGCTACCAGGCGTGCGCGGACGACGGGCCAAGGGATGCTTCGAGCGACGTCCGCGTCGAGGTGCCGGGTGCCGACCCCCCGGGAGGCGGTGGGGCGTGGGCGGCCGCACGCGGGGTCCTGGGCGGCGGCGCCGCCGGCGTCACCAAGCGAGCGGCCACGCAGGCGGCGGGGCGCCTGCTCAAGCGCCTCGGCCGGCATGAGGAGGCCGCCGCGCTCTGGGAGCGGAGCCGCCGGGGCCCGGTGCCCTCGCTGGACGCGGCGGTCGAGTTGGCCAAGTACCTGGAGCACCGGAGGCGCGACCCGGAGGGCGCCCTGGCCGTGGTGCGCGAGGCCATGCGCGCCGCGCCCTGGATGTCAGACGAGCGGCGCGCCGACCTGGAACACCGCCTGGCGCGGCTTGCGCGCAAGACGGCGGGCGGCGGCGTGGGGGGGCGGCCGTCATGAGCGAGGCCGGTACGGGATACCTCCAGGGGGCGGCCGTGGTGACGGGCCGGCGCGGGTGGCCTGAGGAGCCGGAAGATTATAACTATCGACCCCGACCAGCGGACATCGAGAGATACACTGGAGCACATTGGCTCGCGTGGGTAAGAGTGGGTGCACGCGGGTCGGCCGGAGAGCCCGGGGACGCCAGGCGGCGAGCGACGGCTCCAGCCCGGGCGCCAAGGGTCTGCACCCCGACGCTACGATCGCATCTGGTCCGCCATCTGTCAACCCGGTGGTTTGATCATCACCGGCTCATGAGGGGGGCGGTCCTCGGGAGCGGGCCCGTAAGGGGAGCTTGACGCAGCCAAAGCCAACGAAAGCCCGAGCATATGCGGGTAGGGAAAGGCGGTTTGTACGAGGTGGAACGCCTGGGTCGGCGGATTACGGTCGAACGCCCGCTGGTGCTGATCGGGTGGGAGGGGCGCGCCAGCGCCTCCGCCTGGGATAACGCGGACTTGATGGTTCGGGAATGGCAGGGGATCCAGCCCGTGGTACGCGCGTGCTGCGCGTTCATTTTCTCCGCCTTTGACCCGCATCTTGACGCCCTGGCCCGGACCGCCGAGCACCATGGTATCCCTTTCTTCCTGCAGGTGCGCACATGGATGCCCCCCCACATCCCGTCCTGGGCCAACAACCGGCGTACCTGGCACGCCGAGACCGCGTCGGTTCGTCAGGTGCGCGAGTGGTACGCACGCTACCCGGGGATGGCCGGTGTACAGGTCGTGGAGTTGAACTGCTTCGGCTTGTCCGGGGAGGAGCGGCGCTACGTCGCGGACCTCATCCAGGCGTCGGCTGAGGCCGGCGGTCAGGTGAGTTGGCAGGAGGCCAATGACGGGTGCAACATCTGGTTGGAGGTGGGCCTGGACGTCGAGTTGTACCGATGTATCGAGCGGCACCCCGCGGTGCTGCTGCCCCAATGGGAGATGAATGTGCCCAAGTCCATGTACCTCTGCCACGACTCGCTGATGGGTCTATGGCTGGCGGGCGCGGTGGACAACTGGGGCATTGAGCCCCAGTCCTGGTATTGGCACGAAGCCGGTTTCACCGACCTCAATCGTAGGCCGGGGGAGTTCGACCTTGGCTATCGCGCTGGCGATATCGCCAAGTGCCCCGACGGACTGTGGGGGCAGATGGTCCTGTTGGGTGCGTCCTCCGGGGCGACGGTGTACAGCGTTGAACCGTTCCGCGGCGTCGTTGTTGACGAGCAGCGGACCGGGTACGCGTCGCCCTGGCGTCGCTGTATTGAGCCGCTGCTGGCATGGCTCATCGCGCAGCGCGCAATCCCGTCGCGGGAGCAGGTGGCGGGCAAAGTGCGCGTGGCGTACTACGCCGACTTTGAAAGCGCGGCGTTCGCCGAGCGCAGCGACGTGGACCATTACCGAGGCTTTGGCCGCGATGACCTGCGCGGGCACGCTTACACGCGCCGTGGTCAGGGAACGGCCACCCTCTATGAGGCGACGTACGGCCTCCGGCACGACTGGGAGTTGATCCCGAATACCGGCCGCTACTACTGGATACCGGTCATGCCCAAGTACACGCCGACCGATGTCCTGTTGTCTTTCCCCGCGATCCTTGCGCCCAACGCCTTTGGCGGTGTGGCCGAGGCGCGGCGGTACTTCGATCGCCATTACCCCGCGTGTGGCGAGTGTGAAGCGTGGGCCGTCGAGGTCGACGGCGCGGGGTTTGCGTGCCAGACGCAGGAGAACCTGGACGTGCCAGAGCGCTTTGCGGCAACGGTCTCGGCGGCCCCCGCCAGCGCGCGGGGCGGGGCGGAGCCGGTGCCCCGCATGGAAATGGTCGGTGATCTGTGGGCGCATCAGTACCTGGCCTGGCGTCCGGCAGGGCCAGACGGGAGGCTCGCGCTGCATGTCGGGAATTACGCGAGCCGGGAGACGCGCCTGGCCTTCTCGCCGGTTCGCGCGAACGATGGCGCGGCGGCAAGCGCGGGAGAGAAGCCGCTCCCGCGCCTGGAGGCGGCGGGACTCCGCGTGCTTTCTGCCGTGGATGCCCTCGGCGGTGAAGCCGACATGGCCGTCGAGGAGATGGACGGCCAACTCTGCGTGACGATCCGTCACCGCGGCGCCGTCGACCTGATGATCGGCTGTCCCAGCGCTGACGGCGGGGAGACGGCGCCATCATAACCCTGCGCATCGCCGCAGCGCCGGCCCCTGCTTCAGCGCTGACCCCGGGCACGCTGACTTGACGTCGGTACCTCGCATCGGTATGCTGCGATATGGTGATGGATTATGCGCGCCGCGCGTTCGGGTGTCGCCCAGGTGTTCCGTGCGCTGGGCGACGACACCCGGCTGCGGATTCTCGGGCTGCTCGGCGTGCGCGAGGCATGCGTCTGCGAGTTGGTGGAGTTGTTGGGCATCAGCCAGCCCGCCGTCAGCGAGCACCTGCGTCGACTCCGGGACGCCGGCCTGGTCGAGGACGAGCGGTGTGGGGTGTGGGTGTTCTACCGGAGGGTGCCCGCCCAGCCCGCGTTCGTTCGGGCTGCGCTGGAGGTTGTGGAGGTTCCGGCGGACCTGGTGGCGCGGCTGCGCGCGCTGCCACCCGCGAGCGCCTGCAGCCGCATGGATGCCGCGGCCCCGGCGGCCGGCGTCGTGGCGCAGGGCTAGCGGGTGGTGGGGAGGGCGCCGAGCGGTGAGCAGATGTTCCGCGCGTGGGGATCCATAGCGCGCCGCATGGCAGGGGACGCTGCCACGGGGACGCTGTGGCGCTATACTATTCCCCCGCTGGACTTGCGTCGACTGCGGAAATGCTCCCCGCCTCAAGGCGGTGTGTGTCTTTGGCATGGAGATGCGGGGTACCGTGTGGTCGCCGCCGACACATGTGCGCAGGGCAGGGTGAGTGATGGCCAAACCCCTCCTGGTTTTCCTCTGTATGGGTAACTCGTGCCGTAGCCAGATGGCGGAGGGTTTTGCCCGTCGGCTGGCCGGCGATGGGTGGGACGTCACCAGCGCCGGCATCGCGCCCGGTGCGGTGCACCCGCGGGCGGTCGCCGCGATGGCTGAGGTGGGGATCGAACTCTCGGGCCATACCGCCAAGCCGCTGGATCCCGCCATCCTGAAACGCGCGTCCGTGATCGTGACGCTCTGTGGCGATGCGGAGGAACGCTGCCCCCTGACACCGCGGCACATCCGCCGGGTCCACTGGCCGTTGCCCGACCCCGCCCGGGCCACCGGGGACGACGCGGTGGTCATGGCGGTCTTCCGCGCGGTGCGCGACGACATTCGCCAGCGCGTGGAGGATCTGCTGGCGGCCGGGGGTCCGCTTCGGCCGCAATAGGGGCGGGACGGGCCCCCGTCCCGCAGCACGTGGGCCCCTGCCAATCGGCGCGCACGGTCCGCCTCCGGCCCCGCCAAGCGCGTCGACCCATTCCGGCGCCGCCAGTGCGTCCGATCGGCGCGGCCGCCGCCGCGGGCGCGTGCCCATCACCGCCAGCGCCCTCCTGGAACCGCCCGCCCTCTCGGACGGTAACCGCTACGAACCCTTGCCTCCGCCGCACCCTCACCCCGCCGGCCCGTCACACCCCGTCTGGCGCGCCACGCGCCGAGCGAGCCGCTCGAAGTCGCGGTATGCCGCCACGACGGCCGCGCCGTGCCCGCCGATCGCGCCGTCGGCCGGCTTGAGCAGGAAGATGGGCTTGCCCGCCTCCTGGGACATGGGCATGAGGCTGCGATAGTGCTTCACCAGGTCGAGGCAGTGCGGGTCCTGCGCCAGGTTCGGTACCTCGCCGTTCGCCGGCTTCTCACCCAGAACCGACGCCCGATACTCGCCCGGGATGCGGGCAATCCACCGCTCGTAGGCCCGGACCGGACGGTCGAGGCGGACGGCGTGCATCAGCACCACGTACCCCGCTGGCGCCATGCGTCCCGCCGGGAGCGGCAGATCCACGCCCGGAGGCTTGCGCTCCACCCGCTCCCGCCACTGGTGGCGCCACTGACGCAGGGTCGGGCCGAGGTTGCGCAGTCCCTGCAGGGAAAAGAGATCCGGGGCGAGGGGCAGCACAACGTGGTCGGTCATGATCAGCGCGGAGCGATTGAGGGCACCAAGGTTGGGACCCACGTCGACCAGGATGATGTCGGCGGCGATGCGAGCCGCGGCGGCCTGGAGTATGCGGCTGAAAGCGGAAGCCACGCGAAAGGCGCGCTCCTTGCCGTCCAGGCAGGCCGGCCATTGCGTGCTCAGCTCGTCCTCGAAGGTGGAGAGCGCGAGGTCCCCAGCGATGAGATGCAACCGTTCGTCCACTTGCTCCACGTGCGCCGGCCTGATGTCGCCGACCCCCTTCATCAGGGGCTCGACGGCGCCGAAGATCGTCGCGGCATGGTCGTCGTCCGGCGGCCAGACGTCCTCCAGCCGTTCCTCAGCCAAGAAGGCCGCCGTGAGGTTGGACTGGGGGTCCAGGTCAGCCGCCAGCACCGACCAGCCAAGCTCCCGGTACATCCAGGCCAAGTGGTAGAGCAGTGAGGTCTTTCCGACTCCACCCTTGTTGTTGAAGAGGGTAATGGTGGTAGGCGTCACTCCGATCGCCCCACCACGGTCAGAACGTAGGACTCCTCGACGACGAATTGCGGCGGCGGATTGGCGTTTTGCGCGAGTTCCCGGCGCGCCAGCGGTATGCCCAGGCCGAATCTCTGGACATAGCCCAAGACCTTCATCGCCTCCGCGAGATGAGGGTTCCGATAGTCGGTCACACCGGGCCGGCCGAAATTCTGCCTGTTCACCTGCCCATAGGGTCCGCCGGGGCTGAGGATCTCCACGCGGTCCGAGAACCAGGTGATGCGCACCGGGGCAGCGGTCCCCTCATAGCGCCTGTGGAGCACCGCGTTGCGCGTCAGCTGCTGCAAGGCGACCAGGGGGTAGTCCGCCTGGCGCACCTCGACGCTGGCCGACGGGTCCGAACGCACGGACTGGTTGACGCGGAGCGTCTCGTCCAGCAGGCGCAGCAGGTCGGGTAGCGCGCCCGCGATCTCCCGCTGGTCCTTGATCGGGTCCGTGAGGGCGTTTCCCTCGATGCGCAGGAACTGCACGTAGGCACCGGGGATGAACCGGGTGGGGTCTGGTGACAGGACGAGGACGCCCAGCACGGTGGGATCGCCGTCCCTGGTGACGAAGCGCAGCGACAAGAGTTGCTCGCGAGGCGAGCGGCCGTTTTGTTCGAGGACTTCGGGCGCAACCGCCGCGGGCAGGTACGTGCTTTCAAACAGCCTCAGGTCCAGGTCCTCAAGGCTGGCCGCAGGCACGGGATGCAGGTCGTAAGGCAGGTCGCCGGCGCGACGCTTCTCGGCCAGGCGCGACTCCTCTTCGGGCGTCGCGACGTCACGCCGGGGCCCGATGCGGACCCAGGTCCGGCCCCGGCAACGGACCGGCGGGAAATAGGCTGGCTGGACGATGGCGACGGCCACGGTGCACCCGGCGAGGGTCCTTGCCTCGACCGTCATGGTGGGAAACGGTGTGATATTCCCGTCCGACCGCATCGCGGCCAGGTTCTTGAGCAGGGCATCGTCGATGTGGCCATGGGCGCACGAACCATCGTCGTTGACGCCGACGAAGACCACGCCCGGCGCGCGGTGATCGGGCAGATCGTTGGCAAAGGCGCAGATGGCCTGGCGGATCTTGTCGCCATCGGCGAGCGAGGCCTTGCGCTCCACGCGATCCGACTCGCCAGCCGTCAAGAGTTGTAGCAACTCGTCGTCCGTCACGGGGGCGTCACCTCGCTGGAGCAGGCCTGCCTGCCAGGCGCGGCTCCGCAGGCAGTGTATCAGTCTCTCCCGGGAGACGCCGCGCCGGTGCTTGCCCGGTCGCGCCGGAACGCGGCCAGCTGCCCCTGTACCAGGCTGTCGCGGCACGGGATGGTGGCGACCGCGACCGTCCGGGTCGCGCTCGCGTATGGCGAGGCTGCCGCACCCCCTCCGCCACCGCACGGGGTCCCACAGCGCACGTTGGCGATCATGGCACGCCCAGGCCGTGACCGTCGCCTTCACCGAAACGGAGGTTCGATGCCTCCACCCGGAGCCGAGAGGATCATGGCCCGCGTAGTACTGTGGTCAGGGTTACGCGTTCATCCACCACCCGCGGTGGTGCTCGCAGACGACCGCATCCCACCTGTGGGGTATCGCGACCGAAGCCTGATTGCAGTGCTAGGCCGTGACCGTCGCGTTCACGGCCCGGCCCCGTCTCGTTCGGACTGCCCCCCGTGCGCGCGAGCGCTGGGGCTCTTTGCGCCCCCGCGCCCCCCGCTGACCAGGGAGCGGTGGGGCCGACGACAGCCCCACCGCTCCCTGGTACTGCTCGGAACGGGATGAACGCAAACCGGCCGTCCACCCCGGCACGGAGGACCAGCGCTGATGCGAACATACGCAGCGAATCGATCCTGAGCATGGTTTCATTTAGGCATCGTCGTAGGCCCCGAATCGCGCTCGCCAGATGAAACCCCGTTTCCTCGTTACAGGCCGTTCCGTGGCCGCAAGGGCCACTCACGGATGGGTTAGGAGACCCCTATGCTATTCCCCACCCAGCGAGTTCCACTCCACCCGCACCCGGCGGTGGCGGGGGTCCAGGGCCACCAAGGTGTCGGGGCCGCCCCCACCGGCTGGGCCGTCGGGGCAGAAGGCGCCGGCGCGCAGGCCGCGGCGATGGGCGAGGCCGGTGAGCGGCTGCCCGTCCACACGCACCTCCCGGGCCACGCAGCCCCGGAGCCGCAGGGTCAGTTCCGGCACGGGCAGGGGGATGTCCAGTTCCGCCGCCCCCGGCTCCAGTTGGACCGTCGCCAGTGCCCGCGCGCAGGCGTAGTCGGTGATCTCGCTGACTTTGCGCCAGCGGGTCCGTTCGCCGTGCGGGTCGCGCTGGCGCAGGCGTTCGACCACGGCGCGCAGGGCGTGAAAGCCCCGGCGGTCGCCGTCGTGCAGGCCGTACATCCCTTGCCAGTGCGCCAGGAGGATACAGGGGCTACCGGCGTCGATTACCTCCGGAAGCCGTCCCCCCGCGAGGTCCTCGGTGATAAACCGGTCGGGATCGGCCCGGCCGTAGCCCGTCCACGAGCCGGTCCAGTCGCTGCTGCACACGATCGCCTCGCCGACCGCGGTGCCGGCCACCGGGTCGGGGTACCAGACGGGCGTGTCCACCACCGGGCTGTCGGTGACCGCCCGCTGAAAGAAGAAGGGGGCCGGCCGTCCGGTGGCGGCGCGGCAGTGCTCCCCCACGAGGCGGGCGTAGAGGGGGAGAGCCTGTCCGCCGAAACCCCCAGGGGAGGTCACGCCCTGCGGGGGCAAGCCCACGCGGCTCAAGATCTCGCATGCCACCGCCATGTATTCGCCCACCCGATCCTCGGGGCCGAAGGCCTGCCACTCCCATTGCTCCCAGCCCCCCGACGGCAGGGGCCGCAACGTGTCCGGGTCCACAATGAAGGTGTGGGTGAGCATCTCCGGGGTGATGTCGAAGAACGGGACGATGCATTCCCGGCACATGCGCAGCCAACTAGCCAACTGCGCCGCCCCGAAGAGCGGCAGCCCGCGGTCGATCCTCCCCACGGCCGCGGGGCAGGGCACGACGCTGAACTTGCCCCGCACGCCGTTCTCCCCGCACCACTCCGCCCACTCGCGGGTGAAGCGCTCGGGGATGACCACCGGCAGGTCGTCCCAGCGGCGCTGCTCCCCGGTGTGGGCGTTGCGGTCGCGCAGGAAGAAGTAGTTGAGGTTCAGGAGCGCGGTGGAGTCGTCGACGATCAGGGACAGGGGTACGCGGTCCAGCGCGTGCCGGCAGATCTCTACATCCACGTCAGTCGCTCGGCGAGCGGATGCGGGAGGCGGGCCGTCCAACGCGTGGCCCGCCTCCCGCATCCCGCCGGGCTCTCACTCCCTCCAGCGTCCGCATGCGCGGCACCTCAAAGCCAATAGTAGCGGGTGAGCAGGCGCCGGCTATCGGCATCGAGGGCGTGCAGGTTGGGGATCTCCACGCGCGTGCCGTCGCTGTCCCGCAACAAGAGGCGACCGCCGCCGAGTTCGTCGTATATGCCCTCAAAGAGGTTGCCCATACGCAGCAGCCGCGGGCCCCGGTCGGTCTGCAGCGTCCAGACCACCGCGCCGCTTTGCCCCGGATCCTCGTCGCGCACGTCGACGATGCGTAACACCCGAGGGAGAAAGTAGCGCAGGCGCAGCGCGGTTTCCAAGGCCTGCCGGCTTTGCTCGTCGAGCCCGCCGACCCCCGGCAGCACACCCAGTTCGATCCGGTCGTCCTGCCCCCCGTCGCTGCGCCGACCGTCTCCGTCTGCGTCGCGCACGGCCACGAGCGAAATCCATTCCTGCGGTTCGCTGAGCGGGAAGGGGAGGTAAGGGATGATCCAGGGCAGGTCGCGCCCGTGGACCGTGCCTGACAAACGCTGCTCGCCGTCGAGACGCAGCCGGCACCTGCGGGGATCGAGTTCGATCAGGTCCAGGCCTTGGCGCGCAAGCGCCCACAGATCGTCGTCAGACTCTGCGTCGGACATCGTCTCATCGGACACCGGAATCCCTGGTCATCACAATGTGTACCAACCGATCTCTCGGTCTTCCACACCTCCGCCCGACCAGGCTTTCGCCCCTTTCGGCCTCGGATTGGCCCCTCGTGGGGCTCTAGGCAACTGGCGGACTCTCGGGCGGGCTCGGCCACGCACGCCGCGCCCGACGGGACTCCTATTCCGCACGGGAATCGTTCTGCCGAGCCCGCGTCCGTCGCCAGGACCGGCCCGTTCCGGCGTGACCGCCTCGTCCTTCACAAACCTACCGAGATGCCACGCCCGCCGCGGCCGGACTCGCGTCCCACCACGGGCGACCAACCTCAGGGCACGAGGACCTCCCGCCGGCGCAGGGCCTCGTACTGAGCCTCCACAAGCTTGGCGTAGATGCCGCCCCTGGCGAGCAGTTCGTCGTGGGTACCGATCTCCGCGACCCGGCCGTGGTCGAGTACGATCAGCCGGCTGGCGTGGCGCAAGGTGGAGAGGCGGTGGGCGATCGCGAAGGTGGTACGCCCCTGGATCAGGCGGGCGATCGCCTGTTGGATCTGGCGCTCGGTCTGCGTGTCCACCGACGCGGTCGCCTCGTCGAGGATCAGCACGCGTGGATTCTGCAGCACAGCGCGCGCAATGGTCACGCGCTGGCGCTCGCCGCCGGAGAGCCGGTGCCCGTGCCAGCCGACGTCCGTGTCGTAGCCGTCGGCCATGCGGACGATAAAGTCGTGCGCGTTGGCGATCTTGGCCGCGCGCATCACGTCGCGGCGCGTGGCGCCGGGAACGCCGTAGGCGATATTCTCGAAGATTGTGCCGTCGAAGAGAATGGTGTCCTGGATCACAACCCCCACCTGGGTGCGCAGGACCTCCTGCGGCAGGCCACGGATGTCTTGGCCGTCGATCAGGATGCGCCCCGCGTCCACGTCGTAGAGGCGGGTCAACAGGTTGATCAGGGTTGACTTCCCCGCTCCGGTGTGACCCACCAGTCCGATCATCTCACCGGGCTGCACCTCAAAGCTGACACCGCGCAGCACCGGCTGGGCTGGATGGTAGCCGAACTCCACGTCCTCGAAACGCACCGCGCCCTCCAGGCGTGCCACGGGAAGCGGGGCGACCGCCTCGCGCACGTCGGACTCGGCGTCCAGCACCTCGAAGATCCGCTCCGCCGCGGTCAGCGAGGACGCGTAGTAGTTGGCGACGTTCGTGAACCAGCCGAGCGGGCCGGTGAACATGCCCATGTAGCCCATGAAGGCGATCAGCTGCCCGAAGTTCAGTTGGTGCGCTCCGATGAAGCGGCCCCCGAAGTACCAGAGCAGGATGCCGCCCAAGCCCGAGACGAACGCGAAGGCCGGGAAGATGGACTGCCACATGTATCCAACCTGCACATTGCGCTGTACGAGGTCTTCATTCACTTGGTCGAAGCGGTCGATCTCGCGCGCTTCCTGCCCAAAGGTCTTGACGACGCGAATACCGGAGAGCACCTCGTCCACCACGACGTTGAGGCGCCCCACCGTCTGCCACAGGCGGCGGTCGAGCTTGCGGATCAGGGGCCAGAAGTAGTAGCGCGCGACGATCAACGCCGGCGAGGGCACCAGGACGATGATGGTGAGCTTCCAGTTCCAGATGGCCATGATCGTGACCGCGCCCAGCATGCGCAACACGTTGGGCAGGAAGAAGGGAACGGCGTCGGTCAGCAACTGCTGCACGCTGCCGGTGTCGTTGTTGATGCGGGACATGAGTTGGCCGACCTGCATGCGGTCGAAGTACGACAGGGACAGGTGCTGCAGCGATTCCCAGATCCGCCGGCGGAGGTCGCCGACGATGCGCGAGGTGACCCAGACCCCCAGGCGGGCCTGGAGCACGCTGATGAGTTGGTTGACCGCGCTGATCAGGAAGAGCAGCAGCACGAGCGTACCGAGCGGGCTGAGGTGGGGCCCGCCGACGGCGGTGAGGTCATTGGTAAGGAGCTTGGTGATCGTCGGCGGGATGAGGCCCAGGAGGCTGGCGATGACGACGAGCCCGCCAGCCAGCAGCATGCGCCCCCGATAGGGCAGGGCGTACCGCAGGAGGCGTTTGACCGTCTTGCCCTTGTCCAGGCAGGTCGCACAGACCTGCGTGTGCTCGGGCAGCCGCCGGCCACACTTCGGGCAGCAGTAAGGCAGGTCGGGGGGCGCGATCTCCAGCGGCTGGCCGAGGGCGAGTTTCTCGATGGCACGGGCGGCCAAGGCCAACTGGCGGCTGAGCGTGCCGGTGAAGCGTGCCAACGCCAGGGTTTCCCCCGGTTCCGCCTCCTCGGATGCCGCAACGCCGGGCTCGGGCATGGTGGCGGGCCGGCGCTCCAGTACGAGGACAGCCGCGCCCGCCTCGTGCCGCACCCGGCAGCGCCGGATGTTCGCCAGC